>CANJVG010000009.1 GCA_947478005.1 Bacteroidota bacterium | reverse complement strand
TGTGTGTTGTTATAAACTTCTATACCGGTGAAACATTCTTTATTAATTCGGGTATAGATGATAGAAAGATTATTCACTCAATCAAACTAACATGGAAGATGAATCTTTAGATATCGAGAATGTGAATTCAGACTCTCTCCTATATGACCTTACCATCCGTGCCTTATCAATTGTGGCCACGGTGTTATTTGTGATCCTGTTTTTTCAGGGTGCCGAAGCAGCTAAAAAGACTAACGCATTTTCCGAAACGGGTAAAAAGGAAGTGAGGGAGACAGCTACTTATAGTAAATAAACTTATTTATCCTCTCGAGGGGTTATAGGGGTGGGACAGTGAGATCTTGTTCACCCCATTTTTTTTGAAAGAACCGTACTTAATTAAAATCAGCCGTAAAAATGGGTTCTTACAGTTGGGATACAAAGCAAATTGGAAGCACATAGCAAATCTTTTTCTACAACCGATAAAACTCAAAATTGGGATAGCCGTTTTCTAAGGTTACTGGCCTAAGGAAATCAATAAAGTGAAGCTTGTAGAATCTGTTTTCATCCGTTTTAATAAAGTAGGTAAACTTCTGATTAGTAGTATATGTACCCCCTATCTCATAAGGCTTCCAGTTATAACCTATAGCATCTCTCCGCGTTTGAAGCCGTTGAAAATTAAAGTCTTTAATTTTTATGCTGTCGAAGTTTACGGTTGAATCCAAATAAGCACTCACGCGCGCTGGATTGTGCAGCACACCTGTAACAGCATACGGCAAATAGTAAGGCTCGTAAAAGACGTAGGTGTAACGAGTGAAACACAAATCCCACAAAGCTTTATCGGGCTCAATGGTTTCTACAGTATTCTTTTTATCAAAACTGTAATACTTATAGTTGCGGCTTTCATCTTTAAAGATTAAAGAAGTTGTAATAGCCGAGTCATTCACATGTGCAAAACTGATAGAATAGGCGTTGTTGTAATCGTTTAACTTCATCTTTACAAAACCCTGCGGGTCACCATTTGCATTGACCCCAAGATAAATGATATACACCTTGCCTTTTGATAAATGCAGAGGAGCCAAAGAATCGCTCCACCATTGTCCAAAGGAATTGGAGTCCACATTGTATTCGCCCAACTCATACTTAAAATCGCGACCAACAGTATCGTTGATAGTAACGGTCTTTAAATCGGTTTTGTCGGTCCGCAATACACACATTTGCTTGGAAGTGTTCAGCCACACATTGAACTTATAAGCATCGCAGTCAAACATCAAATCGTAGATGTAATGCGAATTATGGCTGATAACCGAATTAGTGGCAAGAGAATAGAAAAACTGGTCTTGATAAGACGGGCCCATTTCGATAGTAGCCGTCTGCCCCACATTTTGATTCGAAGGAGGCGCAAGAGGCTTCTCTTTAAAACAAGAGGAAAGAGCTAGGCAAAGTACAAGTGTGCAAATGAGCAGTCCGTTTGTTCTTTGTCGTCCGTTGTTTGTCATCTGCTGCATTTCCATATCTCTCATCTGTGATCTGTCAACTTATTTCGCAAAATGAAAAGTCAACCCCGCAAAGAAAGTCCTTCCCCAACCAATATTCATAGCGTTGGTATCAAAATTATGTCCTACTCCGGTAACATTGGCGGCAGCCACATTTTTCACGCCTATTAAATTCTTACCGCCTACTGTCAACTGAATGCGGTCTTTCCAAAAGTTTCGGGAGAAGGAAACATCTAATGAATGATAAGCCGTTCTGGTGCCGGTTTGAACACTGCTGTTCACACTAAACACTGGTTTCTGCCCGTTATATTTATAGAAAATACTTATGCCTATTTCTGCTTTCGGAATCAGATAAGAAGTGATGGCAGAGAAATCAGGACTAAACAATTTTATCTTATCACTACCCGAAGTGGTGTTGCTCAATTCATAACCCGTCAACTGAACTGCGGTTTTCAACTCCAGTCTTTTCCATTGATAACCCAACGAAACACTGCCGCCATAAGTCACATATTTCTTCAGGTTAAAGTATTGAAAGGTATCAGGTTCGGGGCCAATGCTTGGAATCAGTTTCCAGTCAATCTTGTTCTTGATAGCATTATAGAAACCACCCAACCCAAAGGTAATGTTGTGTGCTGTCTTAACTGCTTGGGTAATACTAAGCGAGCCATTCACTGTGCTTCCATCTTCGGCCAATAGATTTTGATTTCCTTTTAAGGAGTGATTACTATCGAAGAAAGTAAGGTAAAGTTCTTTTAACGAAGGTGCCCGATAGCCTCTTCCATAAGAAAGACGGAAAACAATCCGGTCTTTATAATTATAGCGGAGATTGATAGAAGGTATCAAAGGAACACGGTACCTTGTATTGTAGCTGAAACGAACAGCAGGCTGCACATCTAACCCTTCAATCAGGTTTATCCGAACGCTACCAAAAGCAGCATAATCACCTGAACTCTGCTTGCCACCGTTGATTCTGTTTTGAATAGTGTATTCCTGATTTACGTCTAGGCCCATTTGGAACTTCAAACGGTTTTTCCAGGCGGGCATGCAATAGGTGGCTCGAAAAACAATTTGATGATAAACCGAAGTGTCCTGTTGTTTTGGGTCGGCTACCATAGCTTCTTTCTGTGTAACTAAATTCTTTGAATACAGATTTACAAAGCGATAGAAGCCGGTATAAGCCAACATGGCATCTAACTGATAATTATCTTTAAACCTATACATAACAGAAACTGAAGCACGGGGACGATAAGTGATAAAGTGATAATCAACCCCGGTGTATGTCCAACTGGTATCGTTGTTGTCGTAGGTTAAGGTTTGCTTTGGTGCACTGCGGTTTAAAAGCGTTTCGCGGAAGAAGGAACCTGATACCGAAACACGAACACGGTTGCCGTTGTAGATGTATTTAGCATCGGCAAAGTATTGTTCTTTCGGTTTCCATTCCTTAAAACGGACAATAGAATCAACCGATGAGTAACCGTTGAAGAAATTTCGTCCGCCACTCAAGTAGATTTGATTCTTTTTAAAGGCAAAGCCGCCATTTAGTTCCAGATTATATTGTCCTACTGATTCGTAATAGGTTTTTAGATTCAGATTCACCTTCTCGGTCTGAAAGGTTTTGGTAATGATGTTCACCACACCGCCCATAGCATCTGTTCCGTATAACACAGAAAGCGGACCTTCCACAATCTCAATGCGCTGAATATTATTGATATTGATTTGGCTTAAATCCAGTTTGCCATCCATACGGCCTACGATGGGCACTCCGTCTATCATAATCTTAACCCCTTCCCCTGAAATACCGTTCAGACTCATACTGCTGCCAAACACCTGGTCGTTGCCTAAGTCAATCTTCAATTCATTCTGCAAAGCCTCGCGAAGGTTGTTGGCTCCTTTGGCTTTCAGGGTTTCGCTGGTTATTACCTTCACCTCATACAACGAACTCTTCACGCTTCCTTCTGCATATTGACCGGTTACGACTACATCCTTTAAGTTAGAAGCAGCGGGAGCAATCAAATATGTCTTGTTGGCGGGTAATCGAAGCGTGTCGATAATGGTGGAGAATCCAAGGTGAGAGATAATAACAACAGACGGCTCCTGATAATCAAACGATACGGTGCCTTGTTTATCGGTGAGCATCGCCAGTTCAAGCGGTTTGCGATGTTGTTCGTTGAGCGGGGTAATTCTGATAATGGCGTCTGTCAGAGGCAATTGATTGTCAGAGCGGACAATTGTAATGGTGTTGGGGGAGCTAAATCCTATAAAGGAGGAAAGGAGGAGAAGTAAAACCAGGGAATAGCCAATAATAGGAACAGACAGGCTTTGCCATCGGTTCTTTTCATCCTGTAAGCGAATACAATAATCCTCTTTCATTTCGAGCCGCAAACATATAGCAAACAAAGATTCAAAAACAGGGTTTTGAAAATGAATTGTCATAGAATTGTCATAATTGCAAAAAAGAGGAGCGCTGCACAATATTTTATGATTTCCGTCATTATGCTACATTGTATTTTATTTACTCCGTGAATAGTCGCTTTCATTCGGGCAATACTGATTCCCTGCCAGAACCTCTTTTTCGAGTTTCAGGCTTTATCTGCCCAAAACTGATTTATATCAGCTTTTTTGTTCTGTTCTTTAGTCTATGGGGCAGTGCCCAAACCTCTCTTTCCAACATTCGCTTCAGAAGCTTTGAGACTAAAAGTGATGAACTTATACTCGATAGCTTGAGCGTAGTCCCCAATACCATCGTGGTACGTACCGCTGCCAATGAAGTATTGGATTCTACATCCTTTACTCTTAAACCCTTTGAATCCAAATTGATTTGGAAGAAGAAACCTGCCGGTGATTCTGTGAAGATTTTCTTCCGAGTTTATCCCTTTGCCCTTGCTCGGCAGACCTATCATAAGGATTATCAAAAGTATATTGAGGCCTCTTCCAATGCTTTCACTAAGCCTTTTGTCTTCAATCCCGATGAAGTGGGAGGCAAACTGATTGATTTTGGAAGCCTTGACTACAACGGAAGTTTTGCCCGGAGTATTTCCCTCGGAAGCAACCAGGATGTGGTGCTTAATTCTTTGTTCAACTTGCAATTGAGCGGTATGCTGACCAAGGATTTGGAAATAACAGCAGCGATAACGGATAACAATATCCCTATCCAACCGGAAGGGAACACCCAGCAATTGCAGCAGTTCGATAAGATATTTATTCAGTTGAAGCAGGGTAACCACAAAGTAATTGTGGGCGATTTCGATTTGTCGAACCCCGACAAGGCATACTTCATGAAGTTTTCGAAGAAGTATCAGGGTGGTTATTACAGCGGTGCTTTTAATTTAAAGAAGGTCGGTGTATTGAAAACAGGTGTTGCGGGAGGTATTTCGAAGGGCAAGTTTGCCCGAAACACCCTGGCCGTGACCGAAGGCAATCAGGGCCCTTATAAATTGTTGGGTGCCAATGGCGAAACCTTTATCGTGGTGTTGGCCAACAGCGAAGAGGTTTTCATTAACGGGCAGAAGATGGAGCGTGGAGCTAACCGCGATTATATCATTGACTACAACCTGGGCGAAGTCACCTTTATGCCCCGCAAGATTGTGACCAAGGACCTGCGCATTACTGTAGAGTTTGAATATTCTGACCGCAACTATATGCGCTCCGCCATTTATGCCAACACCGAATTGCTGACCAAGAAGGCCGATGTCTATTTCAATCTTTATTCCGAGCAGGACAGCAAGGGGCAGAACATTCAGCAGACTTTGGATGATGCCAAGAAGACTTTCTTAACTACGGTGGGCGACAGCGTGCAGAATGCCCTTTATAAAGGATGGGATAGTGTGGCGTATGATGCCAACAGAATCCTCTATCGCCTCGTGACCGATTCCTTGGGAGAGGGGCAGGTATTTGTCTATGCCACGGACACCGCCAATGCTAAGTATGCCGTCAACTTCTCGTTTGTGGGTGCTGGCTTTGGTGATTATGTGGCGGCTGCTTCTACCGCCAACGGTAGGGTGTATGAGTGGGTGGCGCCTTATACAGATAGTCTGCTGAACAAATATCATCAGGGTTCCTACATCCCCAAGATATTCCTCGTTACGCCTAAGTTGCAGCAGATGTACACCCTCGGCACGGAGATTCGTCCCGATAAGAACAATACGCTATCTGCCGAAGTAGCCATGAGCAATACCGATTTGAATACCTTTTCGAAGAAGGATGATAATGATAACCTTGGCTTTGCCGCCCGCGCTACCTATAAAGGCACGGTGCTCACTAAGGCCGATTCCGTCCATAAAACACAGAACTTCACTTACGATTTCAACTATGAGTTTATCCAAAACCGGTTCAATACCATTGAGCGCTATCGCAATGTAGAGTTTGGTCGCGACTGGAACCTCGGGGTGCAGGAGAAGCGCTATAACGAACATTTGGGCATTGCCAATCTCGGCTATATTTGGAGCAACCTCGGCAGCATCCACTATCGTTTCAAAACCTTTATTCAGGACAGCGTTTACAAAGGGTTTGAAAATGCCATCAATGGTAATTTCAGCAAAAAAGGATTCCGGGTGGTCTTTGCCAATAGTTACCTGAACTCATCTTCTACCCGCAACAACACCAACTACTTCCGTCCGAAGGCCGACTTCTCTTATTCTTCCGAAAAAACAAAGGGCTGGACACTGGGCGCCTTGTATGACCATGAAATAAATATGCTGAAGAACAAGGGCGTGGACACCTTGACTGCCAACAGTTACCTGTGGCAGAATTACAAGGTCTATGCGACCAATCCCGATTCGGCCAAGAACAAAATAGGTTTTGAGTTCCTGATGCGCTACGAGCACCATAACAGCGGCAATGGTTTTGCCAAGGAGCATTTCAGCGGGCAAACCGTGAACCTGACAGGGCAGGTGAACACGCTCAAAAACCAAACGCTGAATTACACCCTCACCTATCGCCATGCCAAGGAGAAGGACACCCTGAACATTACCCAACCCGAACATTTCTACCTCGGCCGAATTGATTACAACGTCACGCTGCTGAAGGGGGTTATCCGCTCCAATACTTTATATGAGGTGGGCAGCGGAAGGCAGCAGAAGATTCAGTTGAACTATCAGAAGTCGCCTACCAATCAGGGAGATTTCATATGGAAAGACGATAATCATGATGGAATTAAAACGATAGAAGAGTTTTTTCCGAGAGGAATTAGTACCGATACTGCATCTTACCTTCGACTATTCGTCAATACCCCCGAGTATGTTTCAGTGAACACTACCCAGATAAACGAGGTGCTGAACATTAACCCTGCCGCTATTTGGAAGAACAAAGGGGGAGTGCGCGGGGCCCTGGCTAAGTTCAGTTTGTTTGCAAGTGTGTCGGTGAGCAAGAAGACCGTTGCGGCCAAGAACAAGAACGTGGGCGAGTATTTCAATCCTTTCCCCCTCAAAAAGCAGGATAGTCTGTTGGTGTCTACTGCCATCAGCAGTCGCAATACGCTCTACTTCAACCGCCTCGACCCCAAGTATGGTTTGCAGTTCGATTTCAACTATGCGCGCAACCGTACCTTGCTCACCACGGGGTATGAAAACCGAACGATTCAATCGCAGGGGGTGAGTGTGCGCTGGAACATTTACAAAGCGCTGAACTCGGTGGTCGGTTATATCAATGGCTTAAAGGCCAACGAATCGGACTTTTACAATAACCTGCGCTACCGCTTCCACTACAACGATGCCAGTGCCGATTTGAGTTATCAGTTTCAAACCTTTCTGCGCATTGGCCTCAAGTACGATTTCTCCTACAAACAAAACCCGACCGACACCGTAGGCAAACAAACCGCACAGGTGCACAAACTCACCTTTACGGGGCGCTACAACCGCCAGGGCAAAAGCGCGGTCGAGGGCAGCCTGTCCTATGCCTCTATCAAATACATCGACAAGAACTATAAGAACGAACAACTGGAATATGCCATGCTCGAAGGCCTGCGCAACGGCAGCAACCTGGTCTGGAGTATCAGCTATTCGCAAACCCTGCTGCAAAACATTCAGTTGACCATCGGCTACGATGGACGCATGGCGGGCTTCACCCCGGGCGACAAAGCATCTATGCAACCCGTGCACACCGGCAGGGCGGAGGTGCGAGCGGTGTTTTGAGAAGAGGAAAGATTTGAAACGGAATCGGAGAAGTTCGGATTGCGGATTTAGGGTTTCGGAATGCGGATTGAAAGGCAAGCAGTCGGGTTTGTGGCAGTTGGATGGGATAATGGTGGAAAAGGAATGAGCAAAGGAGGTTTGATTTAGATTTTTGAAGGAGCTGTTTTGTGAGAAGTGGCTATTTTTGTTTAGAAAGGGCGGTTATTTTGCCAAAAATAGGATTTTGTGATCCGGACAGATAGTTATGTGAGGGGTTGAGACGGCTATGTGAAGGGTTCAGATGGCTATGTGCGAAGGTCAGACGGCAATGTGAAGGGTTCAGATGGCTATGTGCGATGGTCAGACGGCTATGTGAAGGGTTCAGATGGTTATGTCCAGTAGGACAGACGGCAATGTGAACGGTTCAGATAGCTATGTGCGATGGTCAGATGGCAATGTGAGGGGTTCAGATGGCTATGTGCGGTAGGTCAGACGGTTATGTGAGGGGTTCAGATGGCTATGTGTGGTAGGTCAGACCCTTGTTTGCATTCAATCCGCATTCCGAAATGCGCAATCCGAAATAGGTAGCCGCGTGTTTGTCCCGGCCTCGACCAATTTATCCCAAAACGGGCGTATTCTTACTAAACCGGGATTCTTTACAACGAGCTTCTTACTCTTGCGGCATTCAATTACTAAAACAAACATCATGAGAAAAATTTCGAGCATCTTCTTAGCAACCGCAGTATTGCTTTTGAGTGCAGGTTCATGCAAAAAAAAGGATACTACAACCCCTACCCAACCATCTAATACCGCTCCAAGCGTTAGCACCCCGGCCACAGCCGATGGCGCCTTTGCAGCCGTAAAAGTTATTTCTACCCAAACAGTAGCCGGCATCACTATCCCTATTGATATTGGTACAGCTGCTGCCTGGTTTGGTTCAGCATCTTCACCGGTAGATGGCGGAGCAGTAACCTGCAATACAAACGCACTAAGCAAACAAGGCAATAACTATATTTTTACCCCCACAACCTCGGCTCCATCGGGCATCGATTTTTCATCTTCTTCGGTAAACTGGACGATAGCAGGAAACAGCGCTAATTCGATTCCTGCTTTTAACCATACCGATAGCGGCAGCTTCCCAAGTGTTGACGACATCAGCAACACCGGTGATGTGGACACCCATACTGCCTTTACGCTTACTGCCGCCAGCTCTGTTTATGGCGACTCGGTAATTTTTAATATAGCAGGTCCAAATGGAAATGTATTGAAAGTAATGCCTCCAAACACTTCTTCCTGCACTTTCACGGCTGCCGAAATGGGCACCCTGGGTACAGGAAACAATGTTGGTCTACTGCAGATAGCACCTTACCGCGTGGCTTTGCAGGTAGTCAGCGGCAAGAACTATTACTTTGTGCGCGAAACATGCGCCAACAAGTTTGTTACTTTAAAATAGGATTAAGAATTGACACACAAACTAAGCAGCCGAAGAGTATCTCTTCGGCTGTTTGTTTTTTATATCCCATCAAATCGTATTCAATAGTTTGCATTCATCATCAAATCACCAAATCATCAAATTACCAAATCGAGTTAAAGCAACTGCCTCGGATTATAATCCCATTGCACCAACAGAAAATTCTCGGGCTTCAAGCCGATAGATAATCCAGCGCTCAACCAGTTCAGGTGAATCTTCCGCATAAAATCCTTATTGTTTCGAATGGCCTTGGTAAACAGAATTGTTTCGCCATCCCAGCTTATGATATCCCAACATCCCATATAGGAGTCGTGATTGATCTGCACCATTTTCTCTAGTATTTCAAGAACCTTTACGTCTTCAATAGGTTCATGCGTTTGATGGTTGTAAGTGTCATCTTTCCATTCGTTGAGAAAGATAGGAGAGGAGTTGGCTTTGCCAACCGTAGAAATCCATCGCGCCTGCCAGCCGCTGTTTTGAAACAGATGCAGAATAGCGGTTTCTACAAACATACCTTCGCCCTCCAGCGTTACTACGTCCTTTCCACCAAAGCTTTCTTTAAGCGGAGCATCCTTCCATTTCTGAAACTTCAAAACAGATTTAGGAACTTCAACAGGACCCGTTTCCAGTTCAAACTCTTCAGAATAAACAGGCGATAAATTAAAAGGATACAAGGAGGTGGAGTGTTGAGCTATTATCTAATCACACTCAACTTCCTTCTCACACTAACCTTTCCTACCGTGTCGGTAATCTTGCAGATATAAGTGCCCGAAGCCAGCGATGAAATATCAAGCAAAGTCTTTTCGGTGAAATTAGCTTTCAGCATTTCTATTCCCGATGTGTTGATTACTTCAATGGTTTTTATTCCGGCAGAAGAAGACTCCACTGTCAACATATCAGTGGCAGGGTTTGGATAAAGAGCAATCGCATCTGCCGTAAGATTATCAATATCACTGGTTCCCACATTCAAGGTTACCAAAGCACTCGCGCAATCGGGGCAAGTAGCATTATTGTGATCACAAATCAGGTAGCGGAAAGAATCAACACCAACGTAACCCGCAGTAGGCGCATAGGTAACCGTGTTGTCATTATTCACCGTGGATGTGCCGTGTGCAGGGTTGGTTTTAATGTTCACAAACAAAGGGTCATTCTCTGCATCACCATCGTTGGTCGCCACCGTCACAGTCACACTGCCATTGGTAGCCACATTCGCTGCATCGTTCGCAGCGTGAGGAATTCTGTTCACGTGGTAAAGCGGGTTGTACTTGTAAGGTTCATTCGCCATAAAAGTCCAGGCCACAATCTCATTGCCATTGGCATCGTTGGCGCTCAGGTGCAGCGAATCATCGCCAAAGGTTTCAATCCTTCCATAAGCTGATTCGAAATTAGTGCCTTCACACAAACCACTGCCGCCCTTGTTCCAAACATTGAAACCCATGAACGCCTGATTGGTAACAAAATCCAGCGAGTTCGCTTTCTTCAAAATGCCGCAGTTCAATTCCGGCAGACCCGAATTCGTACCATCATCCAAACCAACTGTGTGTGTATCACCACTCACCACAAAAACGTTTTTGATATTATGCTGAATAGCAAACAACGCGATGCTGTCAGCATCTTCCTTATAACCAGCCCAGCAATCGGCAAAGTTCTGTACCGCGGTGTAACCATAGTTCGGAATATTGATGCCCGAAACCGAAGGTGCCCAGTAAGTAACCGGACCGTTGCCTATCTTTAAACAGGTATCATAAGTCATTCTTAAACCAAGATTAAAAGCATCGCTGCTGATAATGATTTTCCAGGTAGCCGTTGAATTAGCCAATGCATTCTTCAGCCAGTTCATTTGGTTGGCACCAACTATAGAATAAGTAGGAGAGGGAGTGTAAACCCAATTGTTTCCCACCTTCTGAATCGCACTTGCCTGAGGAGTGCGCATCGCTCTTAAATCAGGAACAAAAAACTCCACATTCCCCGAACGGAAACTATGATAGATACCCTCACTGCTATCTACAACAGGATAGGAAGGAAACCATTCCTGATAAGCTCTGATACTATTCAAACGCGCAATAGCGGGCTGCGAATAAACCTTCGGTGCACCAAAAGAATTCAGAATATTAAGACCAAAGCCTGACACAGCATCATCAGCCGAATTATCATTGAGGTAATCATGGTCATCATAAACATAATCTACGGGGAAGTTGTGCAGAAAACTATAACTGCCCGGGCAGGAGTATCTTCTTTTATAAAACGTGCGGTGATTCTCAATTCGCGCAGCGAAAGAAGTAGGTGGATTAACGAGATAAATATCAATCGTTCCGCTATCAGCATCCGGATAACCCCAGTCGCCACAGTTTACAAAAGCCTTTGGATGATCCATCGCCATGCGGGTGTAAATAGAAGAGTCGGCACTCGTAATATCGTAATGACATGAACCCGTAGTAAACACCTGATGAGTAGCCGTGCCCGGTGCAGGGAAAGTTTCGAAAGAAGAAACCTGACCATTTGGCTGTGCATTGATAATCGTGCGTACATAGTATTTCGTATCGGCAGTTAAACCGCTTACGCTTACAATCGACACTGTATCTTTGGCGGCATCTGTACTGCCATTGAAAGAAAGTACACCATTGGTGAAACTAAGATCAGCCGAAACCTGTGCTGTAAAAGTAGTAGCCACATCAGTGCGGATAAATACCCGACAACCCGTTGGCGTAACACCGCCTATAATGGGACCGTGAGTTACGTTCTGAGCCGAAAGAATGGTTGAGACTAAAAGGACGAGTAGAGTATAACGTTTTTTCATGGGGCCGGGGTTTATTCAATTGCTTAAAAAGGAATAAGGTATTCTGTCGTGAAAGTAATTTTGGTTTTTATTAAAGCAAAAAAATAGTCAACATAGATTCTGAGGCATTGCACCTTTCCACTTCTGAGCTAAATACACTAGCATTGTAATGTGGCATTAAAATTAATTAAGCGGGTTTCTTTTTATATACTTTTGGTGCAATCGCTAAATGGCTGTAAACGGTTAGATATTATTGATTACTCGCCTAAAGAGACACCCGAATTCTTCTTACAAAATCAGCATTGGATTAATGTCCAATTAGCCGGTTTCGATTTTATTTGGAGTCAACCTTCATCTACTTTCATAGTTTATTTTGTCGGTTTCTTTACCATGTATGTTGGCTTTAGATTTTTAAAAATAAAGCAAAACGAGAAGTCAAAATATTGGTGGGGAATCGGTCTGTTGCTGACCGGTCTGGGTGCTTTGTTTGCGGGCACCAGTTATCAGGCCTTTGGATACGAACTGAAATGTAATGGACGGGAGTTTTGTACATATACTAGTTGGTGGGAGGTAATGTATATGTTGCTTTCAGTTCCGGGTATGAACGCCTTTCTAGTCGCCACCTCTTATACCAATGCAACCGGACGTTTCAGAAAGGCAGTTATTGCTTATGCTGGAATGAACACGCTTGTTTACTCAATCCTTCTGCTTTATGGTGCTTTTACACCAATAGGTTTTCTAGTTTCGTTCGATTTCTTCGTTCTCTTTTCCGCACCAACCGTTCTTTTTCTGTTGTTTCTACACAGCTTCGCTTATATAAAAAAGAAGGACGCCATGAATTTATCGCTGCTGAAAGGTTGGCTTTTATTTATTGGTGTAGGTGTAGCTTATGGCACATATCTATCTTCCGGATTGACACAACAACTTTGGGAAACCCGAATCTGGTTCACCGAAAACGATGTGTTGCATTTGGGGATGATAGGGTGGGTATATTACCTGCTCAGTAATATTCCGAATGCGTTGAAAGACTTGGCACCAGCTAGAAACTAAACCATCATAGATTAAAATATCCCTGCTTTTAGCTTTGCCCCGACAATAGCTTCTCTACTTCCTCCAGCTTCTCCATCGAAAGCTTCGAAAGCATTTTGCCTATTTCAATCTTCTTATCGCGGGTTCTGATCTTCTGTAATGGATGGTCAGGATGGTCATCCAAAAGGTCGTTTGGTCCCCATTCAAAAATATCATTGGGTGTACAGTGCAGTAGTACACATAGCTTTTCGATGTGGTCAAGTCGTATATGTTCTACCTTGTTGTTCTTGTATTTATGCGCTGTAAACGGAACAAAGCCATTCTGCACTAAAAAGCGATAAGGTTGTTCGATGCCGCGTGCTTTAAAAATGCGCTGTAGGTTTAATCGTACCATAGTTGGTCGGGTTTTTAATTGTTTGTGTGCATCGCAAAAGTGCAAATTCCGCATTGGGTTTCATTCATTTGTTTTAAACAACTGTGAATAAATTCATCAGAAGCACAAACTCTTCTATCAGAAACCCTATTTGTTCTATCAATAACCCAATCTAATTTGCTAAAAACTCAAACTGGCGGGTTGGATTTAGTTTTCTGTTTCTCTGATTGAAGTAGTATCGCTTGAGTACAACTGTATCATCCTGAACGAAGGCTATGCGAAGTGATGCCCGCATGACCGGACGGGCAGGGAACTAGTATTGTATCGTTGAGTAATACAAGATGCCTCATTTTGCAGAGCCAAAATTCGGAATGACACCATCCTTAGTATTCGATTACTTCAGATGGAGAGTCAGATTTAGTTTTCTGTTTCCAATTACTTTCCACGTATATTCGCGTCCACAAAACCCGATAAATCTTAAGTGAAGACAAGCGCGTGTGTTCAGGCTATTAGTTTCTATGTTCCTGAAAAGGTGGAAACCAATGCTGATTTGCAGCAACAGTTTGGTGGCAAAATATCAGAAATCGTTTTAAAGAAGGTTGGCGTAAAGAAGCGACATATTGCCACTGTTGGTGAGCCGGGTTCTTTGTTGGCGTTAAAGGCAGCTGAAAAGCTGTTTGAAGAACATTCGATAAGACCGGAAGAGATTGATGCGCTTATTTATTGCTCTCCTCACCACGACTATATAACTCCATCTACCTCCTGTGTGCTTCAATATAAACTGGGTTTGAATAGAAGTATCGCTACTTACGATTTAACCTTTGGATGTAGCGGTTATGTGTATGCACTTAGTTTAGCGCGCAGCATTACCGAGACTTTCGGTTTTAAAAAGGTATTGCTGCTTACCGCCAACATTATTACCAAGTACATTAACCCTCGTGACCAGGCTTCGCGCATCATTTTTGGAGATGCCGGTTCAGCTACCTTGGTTGTGGCGGAAGAAAACACCGAAAAAGGAATCAAAGACTTTGTTTTCGGTACAGACGGTTCGGGGTTCGAAAAGATAATTATTCGCCACGGAGCTGATTTGAAAGCTGCTGATGAAGACTCCTGGAAAGAAAAAACGGATGAATACGGAAATGTATATTCCGATGGCAATTTCTTTATGGATGGACAGGCGGTGCTTACCTTTACTATGAAGAATATACCGCTGCTGATTGAAGATACTTTAAGGAAAAACCAATTGACGAAGGAGGATATTGACCTCTTCGTATTGCATCAGGCAAACGATTTTATGAATGAGCAGGTTCGAAAGATAGCGGGAATTGAGAAAGAAAAATTTTATTCGCATATCGAAAAATACGGAAACACGGTGCAGGCAACTATCCCCATTGCTTTAAAAGCAGCGATGGCAGAAGGAAAAATCAAAAGCGGCTCGAAGGTTTTTGTAGCCGGTTTTGGAACAGGATTTAGTTGGTGTGCTACGGTTATAAATTTTTAGAAAATGACAATAGAAGAATTTACACAAAAGATGGAATCGGTGTTTGAAGATGAACTACCGGGTTCTTTTACCCCCGATACCGACTTTAGAAATATAGCCACCTGGAGTTCGATGTATGCGCTTATAATAGTAGCCTTGTTTGAAACTGATTTCAAGACAACAGTTACCGGTGACCAGCTGCGCAAATGCAGCACAGTGCGCGATTTATACCAATTGCTTCCTAAATAAATCTGGATGGCGCTTTTTTCTGTAAAGAATGTATCTCTTCGCGGCATAGCGGCAGCGGTTCCCAAACAATCGGAGAGCAATCATGATTATGATTGGATTACAGAGAAGGAGAGGAGCCTGCTGATTAAAACCACCGGAGTGGAAAACAGAAGAAAGGCACCTCCTGGTTTCTGCACTTCCGATTATTGTTTCGAAGCAGCTACCAAACTACTGCGCGATTTGAAATGGAACAGTGCCGACATAGGTTTGGTTGTTTTTGTATCACAATCGCCCGATTATTTTCTGCCTGCTACTTCTATAATTCTTCAAAACCGGTTGGGTTTACCACAAACATCTTTGGCTTTCGACATTTTGTTGGGTTGTTCGGGTTTTGTATATGGTTTGTCGGTGGTTTCGAATATGATGAGCAACACCGGCATCAAAAAAGCTTTGCTGTTGACCGGTGATGTTTCTACCATTTCTGTTTCCTATCAGGACAAAAGCACTTATCCTCTTTTTGGCGATGGAGGAACCGCCACAGCATTGGAATGGAATGAAAATGCAAGCCCTGTTTATTTCAATCTGCAAAGTGATGGAAGCGGTTATGAAGCTATCACCATTAAAGACGGAGCTTGCAGAAATCCGATGAGTAAAGCCAGCGAAGAAATGGAGGAGGTGGAAAAAGGGGTAATAAGACGCAGAAGAGATTTATCAATAAAAGGAATGGATGTGTTTAATTTCTCGGTTACAAAGGTTCCACCGAATGTAAAAGAGACACTTGCTTATGCAGGATGGAGTAAAACCGACCCCGATTTCTTTGTGATGCACCAAGCCAATCTTTTATTGAACGAAACCGTGCGTAAAGTATTAGGTATTGAGGCCGCGAGGGTTCCCTATTCTTTAAAAGATTTCGGCAACACCAGCTCTGCCTCTATACCTTTAACGATGGTTACTCAAATTGCAGACAAGCTGCGAAATGCTAAATGTAAACTAATGTTTTCCGGTTTCGGAGTTGGATTATCCTGGGGAACAGTTCTTTTGGAAACTGATAATCTCGTGGTTTCTGAATTGATCGAAATATAGGGGTTACCCTTTTTGAATCCGTGGTTGTTATTTAGTTTCTGCTGTTGCTAAAAAAAGCTGGAACAAACCATTAGTAATGTTTAAGTTAATGCTCTTCACTTTTTAAATGGCATCGGCATTTTGCTGGAGTTATAATAAAACGAAAAACTCCCTGCTGAAATAAATCAACAGGGAGTTTTTATGTTTAAAGAAAGCGTTTCGCTTACTTCTTAATCGTTTCCTTAGCCGCTCCGCCTTCTCTGATTGTTTTCAAATCAGTAATCGGTCCTGGTTCAAAACGAAGATCCGCGAATTTAGATAAACGAGTCCCTATCATGGCATCGGCTACATTGCAGGTAATGCTCCATTGAAAAGGAGTGTTTGAGGTTCCTCCATTTAATTCTACCACATCAAATCCCGTTGTGGTTTTGTTGGTTACATACACTCCCTTGCAATCGCCCTCAAGTTGCACAAACACACGCAAAGGATGCTTATCGCTTATCGTTACATTCTTGGCTAAAATAGGGTCAATAGTGATGTGCACTTTACCGTTCAACAATTGGCCTTGTCCATAATCCTGAAAATAAAATTCAGGCGTTTCAGGTGCATGCAAGGTCACTTGTTTATCTTGTAAATCAGGTACGGTTGTCGAAACAGTTCCTGCCGGGCTTCCCCAAATTTTATAGTGCGTTCCTGTGTTCGAAAAAGCTTCTACCAAAGTAGTAGAGATGCCCGGTGCTGCAAAATAGCCTGCCGCCAATTGAATACCCACGTTCTGATTGGTGAAAAATCCTGAAACCCCGTATTGGAAACCGGTAAATGTTCCTCCAGCCCCCCCTGCTGGTGCCGAACCAGCTACACCGTTCGCAATACCCACTACCGCCAAACCATTGGCAGGGTCAGTGGCCTTGCCATAAACTCCATAGCCCTGCAAACCGGCAGAGAAACCATACAAGCCGGTCAAAGAACCAAAGAAAGCACCTCCAGAACCTCCAATAGGCAAAGTATAGCTAGCAACATTATTCCCAATTCCCAAAACCCCCGTACCTGCAGTATTTAAATTGGCGCCATATACTCCAAATCCATTCGATTGAACCGTGGCTCCGAAAATACCATTACCCAGGCCTGTACCCGAAGCCGCAGTGTTTTGTCCTGTAAGACCAATTCCCGCAGCATTAGTATTAGAACTAACCACTCCCGATGTAGTGTTCGAAGCACTGATATGCAATGGATATAAAGGAGTAACCCCTATACCCACACTACCCGTTCCTGAAAAAGTAAGCGTGCGATTGCTTAGTGCTATATCTGTATTGGTGGTCAGGGGACCGCCCAATTCAATATCGTTAGTTACAATCTTTATCCCGTTGCTGGCTGTTAGTGCACTTCCCGTTCCGGTAGGTCCTGTTACTCCAGTTGGTCCGGCTACTCCTACACCTGTAGGGCCTTGTGCACCGGTAGTCCCGTTGGCGCCCGTAATACCTTGTGCACCTGTTATACCATTATTTCCTGTAGGTCCCTGTGTCCCCGTTACTCCGACACCTGTAGGGCCGGTAATACCTGGAATCCCGTTGTTACCGGTAGGTCCTTGTGCACCCGTAACTCCCACACCGGTAGGACCAGTAAGTCCTGTGCTGCCGTTGTTTCCGGTAGGCCCCTGAGCACCTGTAACACCGCTCGGACCTGGAAGTCCTGCTCCTGTTGGCCCCGTAGGTCCTGTAAGACCATTGTTGCCCGTTGGGCCTTGTGCGCCTGTTACACCAGCCGCACCGCCTCCTGTTGGTCCCGTAACACCAGGGTTTCCTGTTGCTCCTGCCGACCCAGTGGGTCCTGCAGGACCTGTGGCACTATTTCCTGAAAACAAAGCATAAGGAACACTCAATAATTGAGAAATTCCCATGCTGGTAAAGTTGGTTCCATTAGCAGGGTCAAGTTCTACTTGCAAATACTTGGCACCGCTTCCCCAAGTTACCAGCCCGAGGTTAGAAACAGCGCCAATGCCCAAAGTAACCAAACCGAATTGGTTAGGGGAAGCGCTCTGTTGTTCCTGAAATACATTCGCTCCGGTAGCGCTATCAGCATGAATTGTAAAGCGAAGTTTTACTGAGCCGCTTGTAATCGGCTGCCCAGATGAATTGCGCACCACTGCCTGATAGTTGATTTTCTGAGGAGCCTGCGCCCGTCCGGTAATAATCAACGTAGATAAAATGGTGATTAGAAGGGTGTTTTTTGTTTTCATAAATGTTTTTTTGAGTGCGCAAATGAGATGATTTTATGTCAGCAATTGAAATTTATGTTACCCTAATTTTTGTATGTGGAAACCCTGGGTAAACTGTTTGTGGTGCAATGATCCGTTTGGCTTTTACGGACCACAACCAGGAGAACCTAAAACAACATGTTGAATTGAGGCTATGGTCACTCAAAGAGGTGGTGGATCGGTAAAGTAAATGAAGCAATGATCGTATATGTTCTGTCTTATTTATGCATATCCGTAAACCCTAAGTCTAAGAAAAGGTGGACTAAATTTGCTATCTGTAATTACTGAGTAGGTAGTCGCTAACAAACAAGCATGGAAAAGATAATAAAAGATATAGGGAAGGAACTAGGTCTGCTAGAGTCTTCCCACGTTGCAAATGATTTGCAAGGTGAAATCTTGTTTCGTGAGGCCATTGAGAAATCAATTCCCAGTGGAATTTCGGTAGCGGATGAAACGGGTAAGCAAGTCTATGTCAATAAGGCGTTTTGTAATTTAGTGGGGTTTGAAGATCATGAACTGCTTTATAAAAAGCCACCCTATTTATATTGGCCTGCAGAAGAAGTGGACCGTATAAATATAGCATTTGAACAAACGCTTAACGGGAACGCACCTAAAGGTGGTTTTGATTTAGTCTTTAGTAATAAATCCGGCAAATTAATTCCGGTGCAGGTGATAATTTCGCCTTTTAGTTTGGGCTATGGGAAAACCTACTGGTTGGCTAATGTTATTGATATTTCGTCTCGCAAGGAGGCTGAAATGCTTCAGCGAAAAAATACTGCAATTGCCAATGAAAACGACCGCATCAAGTATCTCAATAACAAATTACACACGATTGCGCAGTCATTAAGAGAAAATGAAGAGCGATATCGAATCTTAGTTGAAAATGCTCCTGAGGCCTTAGTAGTGATGGATGTGGTTACTCAAAAATTTGTGAGTGTAAGCAAAAGCGCTATGAGTCTTTTTGAAATGACAGAAGATGAACTTTTGAGAGTTGGTGTATCGGAAATAAGCCCTGCGTTTCAACCAGATGGAAGATTATCAGTGGATGCAGCCGTAGAAAATATACGACTGGCAATAGCGGGTTATAAACCGGCATTTGAATGGACACACAGTACCAAGCAAGGAAAATTAATATCTTGCGAAGTAAGGTTAGTAAGATTACCCTCTGAAAGTAAAACCCTCATACGAGGTAGTATCAGTGATATTAGCGAGCGTAAAAAAGCGGAAGAAGAAGTTAAAAGGTCCACTGATAGATACAGAGGGCTATTGAATAATCTGGATACTGGTATTGTAGTCCATGCACCGGATACATCTATCACGGATATTAATCCCAAAGCAGAATTATTGCTTGGGGTGAGTATGGAGCAAATAAAAGGACAACGTGCTATTGATAAAGAATGGAGATTTTTAGCTGCAGATAGTACCCGCTTGCCCTTTGAAAGATACCCGGTAAATCAAATCCTTAGGACCAAGCAGCCGATTAAAAATATAGTATCGGGTGTCTATCGTCCATCAACCAACGACTCTGTTTGGTTAATGGTTAATGGCTTTCCCACATTTAATAAGGTAGGAGAAATAACGGAAATTGTCATTAGTTTCAATGATATTACCGAGCGAAAGATAGCAGAAGATGCGCTATACGAAAGCGAGCAGAAATATAGAGATTTGGTGGAGCATTCTGCCGTTGGAGTTTTTAAATCAAAGGCAAGTGGAGAAATACTGTACGCTAACCGTGCCTGCCTAAAAATACTTGATTACTATTCTTTAGAGGACCTAACTCCTAATGGCTCCGCAATCATTTACAAAGACCCCGAGCAGCGAAAGATGTTGATGGCTAAATTGCAGGGTGGTGGACATTTGGATGATTTTGAGGCAAGCTTTTATACAAGAACCGGAAACGAAAGAATAGCATCGTTAAGTATGGTTATTAAAGATGGCCTTATAGAAGGCACCATTATTGATATTACCGAACGGAAACTGGCAGAAAATGCACTACGCTATAGTGAAGAAAAATATAGAGCTATTTTCGAAAATATTCAGGATGTATTTTACCAAATAGGACAGGATGGAAATTTTCAGGAAATAAGTCCATCGATTATGCACTTATTAGGCTATAGTCGAGAGGAAATTTTAGGAAGATCTTCCTTGTTGCTTTACAATAACCCAAATGACCGGGATGTTTTGTACAATGTCCTAAAAGAAAAGAAGGAACTATGGGATTATGAACTGGAGTTAAAATCAAAGACAGGGGGCATCAAAAATGTCTCTATAAATGCACAAATCGCCTACGATAACCATGGCAAAATTCACCACATAGATGGGGCAATAAGAGACTTGTCGGAGCGAAAGAAAAGTGAATTGAAAATTGCTAATCAAAACAAAGAACTGGAACAATTTACGTACATCGCATCGCACGACCTACGCGAGCCACTGAATACTCTTATCAGCGTAAGTGATCTTTTACGCGATGAATTTAAAGGAAGTATCAGCGAAGATGCTGATAGATATATTAATTTTATTGTTCAGTCTTCGGGACGCATGCAGGATCTGGTTAAAGGTCTCTTGGAATATTCAAGAATAGGGAAAGAACAGGAGTTGACCGAGGTTGATTGCAATCGTGTTATACAAGAGGTAATTGCTGATATGGCGGCTTCGATAAAAGAAAAAAATGCCCGAATATCGTTGGCTGATTTACCTGTCCTGAATGCTCACTCCACCGAACTAAGGTTGTTGTTTCAAAATCTAATAAGTAATGCCCTAAAGTTTAGTAGAAAGGAAATTGTTCCAGAAATAAATATTTCTGCAACAAAGCAGCCTGGCGGATGGCTTTTATCTGTTCAGGACAATGGCATTGGTATTGAACCGGATTATAGAGATAAGATATTTGTCATTTTTCACCGCCTTCACAGTCGTAAGCAATATGCTGGCAACGGAATTGGCTTGGCACATTGTAAAAAGATTGTAGAGTTGCACGGTGGCAAAATCTGGGTCGATTCTAATGCCGGTGGAGGAAGCACTTTCAATTTTACTATGCCGCAAATCCAACTTGAGTAATTGCAAATTAATTTCCTCTAAAAAGCGGTGTATAGTTAAACCATTGACCTTTCGTTAAATTAAAAAGAGCCGTTCTTTTCCAAGAACGGCTCTTTCTATTTAACACAACTTCTATTTCGTTATTACTAACTTCTTAGTAAAAGTAGCATTACCTGAATATACCACTGCGGAATAAGTACCCGAAGCCAGATAGCTTACATCAAAATCAAGGCGGTTTAGACCCCTGTTCAGTGTATGTATATTACTGCTTACTTTTTGCCCGATAATATCAAATATCTCCACCGTTAACTCCTGTGCCGAAGTGGCAGTGATCAACAATGTTGTTTTATCGCCTGCCGGATTTGGCACAAAATCTTTAACACTGAAGGTAATGTCACCTGAAAGCATGGCACTAACTATATCGGTGTATTTGAACTGTCCGTCATTATCCACCTGTTTCAAACGATAGTAATAACGAATTCCTGTTGTCACATTCAGGTCATCATAACTATAATCATTTTGAATAGTTGAGTTATCGTGTCCATCAACAAAAGCAATTTGACTCCAGTTTTGTCCATCAACGCTGCGTTCAATGATAAATCCATCATTGTTTACTTCCAAAGCTGTTGCCCAGGTTAACTGAATATAGGCATTGTTGATTGCATTGGCTTCCAGATAAATCATATCTACCGGCAACGGATATATCTCGTCACTACCGTGCAACCAGAATTCAGAAAACTCGGTAACATGCATTTGAAGATAATGATGAGTTGGTGCGCCACTAAATAAACTAGTAAACCCTCCACTTGAAACTGCATCAAAAGCGGTGTTAGGTGATGTTACGTTGGCTCCAAACATGCGGTAAATTCCACCTTGATTAGCTGCGCTATTATTGGTGTATGAACCATCCACGTTTGGTCCGCTGTATTTAGTTACATACAACTGATTGATATTGTGTACGTCATCACCCTTGGCACAACCGTCATTTGGGTTGGAAGGCGGAACAGTTGAAGTCGTAATTAAACTTTGCAATTCAGCATCCGAAAAATATAGACGCACATCCACTGACTGAGAGAATGTCTTTTCAGTAGTAATAGCAAAGTGTCTCTTCATCGCCAACTCCGGATATAAGTAACAATTACCAACTCCTGTATTCGTAGAGTGATTACTGCTGTTCAAAATAGCAGGTTCAGCTCCTTCACGGTAGACACTTACCGTTACTAAACCTAAATCCTGGTTGTTATCCTTAATCGAAAGGATAGCCTTGTTCGTGTTATCTCTAAACGTTAACCAACGATTTAGGTTTTTTGAATAACAATCAACCGTTTTAGTTCCAGTTGCCGAAGCGTAAGGGATATCAGTAGGGTGGTTGTTGTATGTGGTAATAGCACCTGAACTCGCGATGCAACCTGACGCATCTGTCGCAGTAAATGTTCTGCTAAGACCATCGGTAGGTGCTTCAAAAGGAATCAAGTAGTTACTAATACTCGTCAAAGGTAAGTCAGCAACATTTGACGAGGTATAGGTAATTGGAGTTGTTCCACCACTACCAGTTACCAAAACAATATCTTTATCAGCACTCGTATAAGCACATTCGTCTATAACCGCTGTTACTGATGGAGTAGGCGCTATAACCACAGGTATTGAGTGGGTTTTGTTACACGAAGCTCCGTTAGTCAGGCTTAGGTCGAAATCATAACTTCCTGCAGCACTTCCCGAAGGAATAACTAAATTTAAAGTTCCGCCTCCACTTGATAAGGTGCCTGACTGTGTAACAAAGCTAGCTAAAGCGGTTGTACCGGCCGTCAGTGTATAACCTGTAGTATTTGCCGATGCTGCATAATTTATGGCTACGCTGGATAAGTTGGTACAGGTAGTTGTATTCGCCAATCCATAAATACTAACATCGTCTAAACCATAGTTACTTAAGGTAGTTACTGCCTGTGCATCCCAACGCAGTTTTAATGTGGTAGCCCCTGCCGATAAAGGCAAACTAACAGCAATGCCATTGTTCACCAATGACCAAGTACTATTACCTGCAACATCAATAAACGCTGCCTGAGTCCAGCTGCTTCCATTGTTTGTGGAGTAGTAGAATGTTCCGCTACCAGGGTAAGAAGCTGTTTTTCTAGCAGCCCAAACTACACTGATGTTTGAATAACCGCTAATGCTATAGTTTTGAGAAATTAACTGACTGGTGGTAGTAGAATTTGCACCGGCTGCAGATGTTGCAACGGTGAAACGATTTCCTCCACTCGCACCAGTGTAACCGGTAGATGGAGTTGCACTCGTTACAACCCAGTCATAAGTAGAACCGGAAGGCGTATTGATACTCCAACCTGACGGCAGACCGGATGTGAAGGCTTGTGTGAATATAGCGGTGGAACCTCCTAATTGAACTGAAGCAACCGGATTAATGGTTACTGCCGGACTACCCGTCATGGTAGAAGAACAGTTAGGTGTAAGCGAAGTATTAGTTGCCGTAACGGTATAAGTACCTGCAGCAATTTGATTTCCAAATGAAATACTTGAACCTGTTCCTGTAACCGGACTTCCGGTATTCACGCCATCTACAAGCAATTGATAACTGGTATTGGTTTGTGAGTTGCTCAAATCCAAAGTGACACCACTTACTCCAAGGCAATAGCTTGATGCGCTTGCCGATAAAGTATAAGCAGTAGGCAATGGATTCACGGTAATAACAGCACTTCCGGTCATCGTAGCGGTGCAAGACCCCGTTGAGTGTGTAGCAACTACTGTATAAGTTCCGGCAGCCGTTTGCGCTCCAAAAAGAGATTGAGAAGGGTTTCCAGTTCCCGCAACAGGACTTCCTTGCGGAGTTCCGTTGAAATACAACTGATAATTAACGGCTGTTTGAGAAGAGTTGATGCCAACATTTAAACCGGCATCACCACTACAGTACGAACCTGTTCCTGTAACCGTGTACGTATTCGGTACAGGATTTACAACCACTGTTTTAGTAGCTGAACTGGTACATCCGAAGATATCAGTGATAGTTGTCGTAAAGTTAGTTGTCACAACACTGCCTGAAGAAGAAATGGTAGTAGTATTCGGGTTGTTAATAGTTGGATTTGACGGAGAGAATAAACTGCCGTTGTTCCATGCGTAAGTAAGACCCGAAGCAGCTGTAGGAGTTGCAGTAATGGTAGTAGAACCAGAACCACAGAATGGACCTGTTGGACTGGCAGATACTGCTGCATCGCCTGTAGTATATGACTCCAGTTTTATATCGTCAATACGAATGTTTACAGATCCCTGTAAGTTGGAAATAAAGCGTAAGGAAACTGTGGCTGACTGAGGCAATACATTGTATACACTTACAAGTGACCATCCTGCAGTACTTATTGTTCCATAATTAACTTCATAGAAGTTAGTTCCATCTGTGCTGTATTGAAGTCGGAAATCCGGAGAGGCTACAGTGGTTGTAGGATTGTAGAAATAGAAAGAAAGTTTATTTGGAAAAGCTCCTGTGGTATTAATACCTGATATAGTAAAATATCTATCCGCAAATCCGGTAGCACCCATAAATACATTTGCTCCACCTCCCGGTGAAACAGTGCTGGTTTTTACATCGGGAATTGGTGTCCCTCCAGTTGTGAAAGTAAATGTTGGATTAGCAGAACTAGTGTAGTTTTGTACGCCTATTACATCAGAAGTACCAAAGTTTTCTATCCAAAGTTGTGTTGGAGAATAAGCCAACTTCTGGGCAAAATATGTGTTAGATGTAGCAGTAGAAGGTACAGCACATGAACCGGTAACGGTCATATCACATATGATAGCATCTCCGTTTGCAAAAGTACCTGCAGTCGCAGTATATGGATTTGAGGTACTTACCTGTGTTCCGTTAACTTTCCAGCTATAAGCTGCACTTCCACCATTGCCATCTGTGCGAGTAGCAGTAAACGTATTGCTACTGTTGATACATACAGAAGTTGAACTATTAGAAATGCTGACAGTTGGTACGTAAGAGGAAACAACCGAAATACCTGTAAGAGTTCTTGTAGGTCCTGCGCAACCGTTTACATAAGGCGTAACAGTGATTCCACCATTAGCCGAACCTGCTGTAATAGTTACCGAGTTAGTTGTGCTGGCTGATGGAATACTCCAGCCTGTGCCAGAAACTGCCCAAGTATAGGTTACTCCACCTACACTTGTTACTGAATAAACATTTCCTGTTGAGCCGGCACAAGGACTTCCCGGTGTACTGATAACACTTGGTTGAGAAGGCAAGGTAGTTACTGTTTCGCTCCATGTTTGTGCAGTTCCCGCGCATGAGCCGATACTTGGTACCACTGAAATAGTTCCCGAACTTCCCGGTGTTGCACTTGCAGTAGCACTAATGCTGTTAGTAGTGGAAGTACCTGACCATCCAGAAGGCAAAGTCCATGCGTAAGTAACACCTGCTACATTGGCTACACTATAGGTGCCTACAGAACTTGGGCAAGGAGTTAAACTTCCTGCTGTAATTGTAGGCTGAGCAGGAACATCGGTGCCCGAAGCAGTTGCTGCAATGTTGATAGAAGTAGCTCCCCCACCCGATGCCGGAATGTTTCCGTTGAAAGAAACTAAACCAGAACCAGTTGGCAAAAAGCGAACTGTGATAGGAATGTTGGTAAACGAAGTTGCATAACCGCTATAAGTAGCAGTAGAACCAAATGCACCACCATTAGCGGAGAATTGGAATCCAGATAAAGGCCCAATAGTAACATCAGTTCCGTCAAGCCCTGTTCCTGATAAATTGAAACTAAGATCGGTACTGCTTCCAAAACAACGGGTACCAAAAGACGATAATGCAGTGGCTGTTAATGAACGAGTAGTTGCAGAAACTACATTGGAATTGCCACTTGTTCCGCAGGCATTTGAAGCGCGCAAGCGATAATAGTAGGTAGTTCCTGTTGAAAGTCCTGTAACCGATTGACTGGTTCCCGAAACCGATAGGTCCTGATAGCCTGAAACATAGGATGGCGTAGAACTGTTTATGACCACGTCATCTAATCTCCAAGGGGAAGTGGTAGAGGAGCTCTTATTGAAACGAATATAAACGGTTGAGTTAGATGTAAAAGCAGATAAATCTACAGTGTATTGATTATAGCTTGCGGAAGGAACATTATTATGGTCATAAGTGGCAACAACCGTTGAGAAACCAGAACTTTGACTAGTAGTCGAAACCTCAATCGTTAATGTTTTAGCCGTTGCATTGGAAGACCTGCCTAAATAGAAGGTCATGTTGGTAGGGTTAGCTACTACCGGTGTGGTTAATGTACCGGTATTTGAAGTAGCTGTTGCCCCTGCTGCTCCGTTAACGAAATCACCAGCTGTAGTACTACGCACCCAACTTACATTTGCCCAGCCTGTTGGTGGGAAAGTAACACCTTCAAAGCCTTCTGTTATAGCCGCAGCGCTAGTGCTAAATGTACTGCTCGTAGAAACATCTAAGTTATATCCGGTAGCACCACTAACGGTAGCCCAGTTGGCTGTAAAGTTGGTGGTTCCAATTCCCGTTGTTTGAGGCGAAGTACCCACACCCAACACCGGATTGGCTACCGGAGCAGAAGGTACCGTAACAGGAGTTACCGAAAGACTTGCCGAAGAAGCTGTGCAGCCTGCAATTGATACCGATGCTGTTACATTACCGGCCGCCAAACTTGGTGTAACTGTAATTTGCGTAGTTGTACCCCCGCTTACTGCGCTCCAACCCGATGGAACAGACCAGCTATAAGTGTAGCCGGCTTGTGCATTGATGGTATAGTTATTTGCAACAAGACAAGGTGTAAGATTATTATTGGTTGATGTGGCTGAAGTGAATGTAACCGCAGCAGGAGCAGGATTGATAGTTACAGAAGTGGACGCTGTTACCTGTGCACAACCACCTGAAGTAGGTATTACGTAATTCACTGTGTATGGCCCACCAGGAGTACTGGTAGAAGGAGTAATAGCTCCTGTGCTGCTGTTTAGTGTCAAACCACTTACTGCGGGAAACGAACCTCCCGAACCGGAAAGTGTTACACTTTGGGAACCGCTGGTAGAGCAGAAAGGAG
This sequence comes from Bacteroidota bacterium, assembly GCA_947478005.1. Taxonomy (GTDB): domain Bacteria; phylum Bacteroidota; class Bacteroidia; order Chitinophagales; family LD1; genus Bog-950. The sequence goes on along the minus strand of CANJVG010000009.1, from coordinate 31,853 downwards.
TTCCAGAGTAAGAAATCGTAGCAGTAGGTAGGGCAGTAATAGTAACTGTTGTGTTGGCAGTTACTTGCGCACAACCACCTGATGCAGGGATTACATAGTTTACTGTGTATGGTCCACCCGGAGTACTGGTAGAAGGAGTTATGGCTCCGGTTCCGCTATTTATGGTTAATCCACTAACAGCAGGGAAACTTCCTCCTGAACCCGATAAGGTAACAGATTGACCCGTTGCTAAAGATGTACAGAAAGGAGTACCTGCATAAGAAATGCTTGCTGTAGGTAATGCAGTTACAGTTATCAAACTTCCGTTGTCATTGCTGATAACCGGTATTGCATCCGTGCTTACAATTCTGACACGGTAAGTTCCGGCAGCCAGAGCTGAAGGTAAATTAACCGCGATGTTGTTTGGAGAACCAGGGGTTACTGTACCACCAAGATTGGTGGTGCCACTCGCAAAACTTCCACTATTGTTAGAAAGTTCTATGAAAGGACTGGTTACAGTACCGGTAGTGGTGTAATTTAAACTGATGTTATTTGTTGATGAACTATTGCAGAAAGGCCCAAATGAAACTGTCGTCAAGGCTATGGTGTTAGCCGGTGGAGTTGCTACAAACTCATCGGCCCCTTTATCAGGTGTTGCAGAGCGTGAGCCTCCATCTATGTCGGCAGTTACTCCTGCTGCGCTTAAATCCACCCCATTATCGCTTATAAACTGATAGCTTACTAAATCGGTAATAGATGCATGAAGGAAACTTCCTGAAGTGGTAATATCTGTAGGGTCTACAAATAAATTGCCCGCTGTAGGGTTTACGGTAGCAGTTGCCGGGTTAGTGCTATAATTCGATGTACCTGTAGTGGCTTGCGCATACAAACTGTTTGCATCGGTACTAAACTGACTCTGCCATCCGGTAAAGGAGTAATCGGTACTGGTAGCTGAACCAATAGCACCTACCTGTTTGTTACCAACTGTAGCAGTATTTAAAGTCGAGAAGAAGTTGTAATCAATATTGGCAGCGCTGAATCCAACGGAAGGACTCGAGCCCTGGTTTCCGATGGCATAGTGTGTTCCACCTCCAGTTCTGTTGTTGATAAGGATATTGTTTTTCAGATAAGTGGTACCTCCATTTACCGAACCATCTCCTCCTCCACAACGGAAGTAGGCATAGTCTTTAGCCACACCGCCCGATAGATTGGCACCCGCCAGATAAACCGTGTTGTTGTAATACTTATTGGTATTGCTATGGCTGGCATCGGCATCATCCAGGATACCATACAAATCCATATCGTTATAAGAACTGTTGGAACCTGCATCCGAATTGTTCGGGTAAAGGCCAATCATGTTATTGTAAACTGTGAAGGTGTTGGTTGAGTTCAGATATCCCAATTCAATACCTGCTATTTGCGGTGTCCAGGCAAGACCTCCGTTATAGTTCGATAATTTGCTGATTTGGTTATTGTAAATAGAACCATTGTCAACCGGTGAAGAAGGGTCCCCGTTCGCGGCAATACCCATTACTTTCACCCATCTGTTCCAATTGCCATAGGCCGTTAAATTATTCACGTTATTGTCACGAACAGAGTTATCCGAAGCATAGTTAGAAGCCACTGCAATTCCCGTTAAAGCTCCCGGCCAAACTAAGTCAATGTTCACTCCGCTAATGAAGTTAGCCGATAATAGTGAGTTAGAGAAAAGATTGGCTACCGTGTTATTGTTGATAGTCGATTGTCCTGCATATTGAACCAATGCATTCGAGCCGAACTCTTTGGCTCCTCTGCGGATACCTGTCACATAAGACCATCCACCGGAAGTGCCCGAACTGCCCCCTCTGATACCCGCCACTGTGTTGCCGCTGATAGTCGAAGCACTGGTGCTGTAATTCCAGATACCATAAATGAAGGTATTGTTATTGTCACCGGTTCCATTGGTTCCGTTACCATTACATTGGATGCTCGGACTGGCAAAAGTGGCACTTAAATCGCCAATTGTATTGCCGGTGATATCTACCAAACCATTCTTTACTCTTATACCTATAAAACCTGAAAGGCCTGTTCCGGTTAAGCTGATGTTTTTAATAACGTTGCTGTTTACGGTAGTTGTCTGACCGCTGGTTCCTCCTATATCTAGACGAATAGCTTCGAAGTCAATAGCCGACAAACTGTTAAGCCAGGTACCGCTATTGCTGGAGGTACTTCCGCCTATCGTGTTTCCACTGATAGTGTTAGAGTGACAGGTAGAACCCGCTGAAACATAGATAGCTATTTGCTGAGGTACCGAAGCTTCATAAGAAGCTAAGTTAGATGGGTTATAAAATTTGTTGTTCGAAATATTCCATGAAGCTCCGTTACCTGTTGGTGCAATATAAACACCACACTGGAAGAAGTTATAGAAGTTGTTATCTGTAATTGTGTTCGTGTTGTTGTAAATAGAAGCAACCGAGTTAAGCGAGAAAATGCCGTTGGCCGGAACTCCGGTGGCATCGCTTCTGTCGCGTATATCATTGTGATTGATACTGATGTTGTTGTTTCCTACACTGGCCGATGCATTTCCAAAGAACACAGTTCCCGGTTTGTTGGTCAACGAGCCCGATACATAGGTTGTATTGTTATTGCTTTCGATAGTGCTGTAAGCAACCGAAATATTATTAGAACCATTGATGAAAGTAACAGCCGGATAAATATTGTTCGTATTTCTAAAGGTCAACCATTTATTTCCATCTGAGCTGAACTGACCATCGATGCTTACTAATGAAGCTCCGTCAAATCCAATCATACCCGGATATGTTGAACTTCCGGTGCTACCGCTGATAGTATAAGTAGTGGCAGTGGCCGGTTGAATGTAGATATGGTAAGGACCTCCGCTACATGCCGTTGTCTCCTTTAAGAAGGTAGGAGTACTAGGTTCAGTTACTGAACTTTGAACCAAGACCGTAAGGTCGGCTGTTAAGCCGCTACCGTTGATTACACCAAACAAGGTGTTGAAATCAGAGAAAGCAGGGGTGCCTGCTCCTGTACCAACATAAACGGTAGATGGTAAACCCGCATAACCTGTTTGAGTATAAGAATCATTAGCCGGGTTAGCATCGGCTACAGCATTTGGCACGCTGGTAGCTGCAACCACGGTATGCGAACCTGCAGAGAAGGTATAGGTTCCTAAAGTTTGAACCACAGATGCACCCGGTGCTAAGCTTAATCCGCTAAAACTAACTGTGCCCTGACCAACAGCATCTACCGACCAGGTAACATCCACAGTATTTAAGGTAAGGCTCGAACTGAAGTTCTTGATAGTAGCGGTTACTGTCTGAAGACCTGAACAACTCGTTGAAACAGCTGTAATACCCGCATCGTTTTTAGCAGCAAACTCATCAAATCCTAAATCCGGTATAACCGCATCTCTGGTTTGGCAATCAAAATCGGTAGTAACAGTAGCAATCGGAGTTCCTGTTCCTCCAAAACTAGTAAGATTACCCGATACGCTGGTTAAGTGCAAATCGGTAGAAGAAGTAAAGGTAGGCGCCACGTTCTTTGAATTTGCATCTTTACCTGTTGCCTGCCAGTTTGCAAATGTTGAATAGTTCGTACCACTAGTTCCTAAACCACCTGTTTGTGCTAAGCCTGAATTGCTTCCCGTAACTATTACATCATTATAATTCATTGTTAGATTCGTAAGAGTCGTATATGCAAAGGCCATACAACCCAACCAATAGTTAATGCTAGTGCCGGTAACATTGGTGCTGAAAATATTGTTTCTGATATCTAATACCGGATTAGACCCTCCTACTGCCAAAGAAACTAAAGGGGTATTGGTAGCAGGGGATGTATAAAATACGCTGGCCATGTTTACAGTATTGTTATACACCTTAGTAGTGCCATTTCCGCCACCTAGAAATAAACCGGCTGTAATAGCTGTTGTTCCTCCGCCTCCATATACACCCGATATGCTATTATTAGCGATGGTAGTTGTGCCTGTTCCGGTACTTACTGTAGCTATAATGATACCTGCAGCTGACCGCGTAAAACCACTTCCAGGACATCCAACCAGACCAATCTTATTATTGGTTATTGTAGCATTGGTAACTTCGTTTCCTGAATAAGTAGCGTTGTCCAGACCAACTAAACCCGCACTTAATCCTCCTGTATAAACTATGCCGAGACCTATACCGCAAGCGTTATAGCTGGAGCTATAAACACCGTTCACGGTATTTCCCGAAACAGTTAGATTATCTTGCCAGCCCGCCACTATACCACCATTTGATAAATAGCTGGTTTGTGCCGCAGCGGATGAATAACCAACTATGTTTTGATTAATCACGTTGCCTACATCTTTAGTAGTGGCACTACCTCCTTGCACTATTATACCATAACCCTGTGCAGCGCCACTTGTATTGGCCACGCTGTTATTAATGATAGAGTTGTAGTTGTTGCCGTTGCCATACATTAGCGAATAATAGGTACCTGTATTTCCACCGATTCCGATACCGCTACCTGCTCCAGCACCCGTAAAGTTAACTACGCAGTTCTGCACCGTATTATATGTTGCACTGCTTGTAGTTCCATTGTTTTGAAGCCAGATAACAGCCATTGCATTCGTAGAGGTGAAAGTTGGATTGGTATTTACAATGGTAAGGTCGCGGGTAGCTGCCGAAGCCGGGCATACAGCGTTTGAACTTGCACCGTTAGATCCATCCAATGTTACATAAGTACAGCCATTGAAAATAATAAGGCCGTTATTACCTGCAGTTGTACCGCTCGTTCCGCTTATGGTTGGAGTTTTGGTAGCCGCAGGTTTTATAGTAAGTGTATTTACTGAACTGGCACTTACGTTGTAGTTTATTTTGATTGGGAATGTTTCGCCTGTACCTGTGGTATAAGCAGAAGCTCCCGTATTTATTAAACTAAATACAACCGGACCTCCTAAACAACTTGCGTTGTAAGCTGCAACAGCTGCGGTTAAGGTAGCGTAGTTACCACCTGAGCCAACGGTGTAGGTACCGGCAGCCAATGTTGGATTAACGGTGTATGAGTTAGGTGTAGTAGGATAAGTTATAATCGTATTTACATCGGTGGCACTAAAACCGGCCGATGGATTAGCTGCTATGTTTGGAGTAGGAGTTACAGCATCCTGTGCTGCAATAAAGTATTGTACTGTTTCTCCTCCCGCCAAACTCATGTTAGAGGCTACGATGGTAAAATTCCAGGTGCCGTTGGTAGCTGTGCCTGAGGCCAATGTACCTTGTCCAGAATAAGAACTAACACCCCAGGTATCAGTCGATTTCTTGTAATAAATAGTTGGTCGTGTGCTGCCGCTGGTAGGTACACCCGTAGCATCGGTAATGATAGCCGAAACTACATAGTCGTAAGCACAACCTGCACTTACCGGTGTGTAAGTAATCACCGGTGCAAATACATCCAGTTTTACCCCATCAAACTCATCGGCTCCGATATCCGGCAAGCTTCCGCCTCCGTTTACCGAACCTGTAGGTCCCGGACGTGCATCACCTTCCTGGTCAAGACTAATTCCTACATCAACCGCGCCTGATTCGATACTGGTCGGAGTAGTTCCCATATTTAATTTCAAATTGGCAGTTGCTGTACTTGTAAAGGTTACAGGTATGCCTGAAAGACTCTTCGTGTCGCCACCTGAGGTCGATTTCCAGGTAGCAAAATTCATGTTCAGCGTGGTATTCCAGCCTCCAATTGAACCGGTGGTACTATTTAAAACATTGTTGTCAGAAGCAGAAACCGACCAGCCCGTTGCTGGTGTAGTTGAAGCGTTGCCGATGGCATAGTGATAGCCGGGGGTACCACCCGAACCTACACGGTCATTTACAAAAATATTATTCTTTAAAGTAACAGTCGGAGAGTTTACCCGAACATAACAGAACGAAGCATTTGTTCCGCAGGTAGGGCAGTTGGTAACACCGCCTACATAAACGCTGTTATAGTAATAGTTACATACAGCACCGGTTGCTGCATTATCATAAAATCCGTAAACTGAGCCACTCACTGCATTGCCGGCATTGGTAACAGAAATCATGTTGTTGGACATCGTCCAGCCACTGGCACTCGAGGCTGCAATAACTACGGCCTGCAGCCCCGGCAAAGTTGCGGTGCTGATTAAATCGCCTACTTTGTTTCTTCTGAAATTTCCGCTTGATGCGGTATTGCCAAAGTAAACACTTGCCAGGTTGGCGCTACCATTGGCTGTTAAAGTCGCAATGGTATTTCTTTCAATCAATTGATTAGTTGCAGGAGCTATACTATACAATCCAATCATGGCATAAGCTGCCGAATTGGTAGAGGTGGTTTTTAGATTGGTTATGGAATTAAGCGACAAGGTTAAGGAAGTAGCCAATGGCGCGTTAATACCATATATATATGAGGTCGCATTAGGAGCATACTCAGTTATGTTGTTCAATACATTGCTGGATGCGGTCAACGAACCGCTGTTATTGGCAAAAATACCCGCAGCTGTACATACACCCGTGGTAGTAGTTCCACTGGTACCTATGCGTATAGCATCTGTTGATGAGTTCCCGATATTATTACCCGATACAATATAGTTACCTGCACCCGCTGTGTGAATACCATAGAAGGTATAGCCTATAGCCGCTGTACCACCCGTGGTGATATACCCTATATTATTGTTCTCAATATCTACATTAATAGTAGATGCCGCGTTTGAGGTAATACCTGCTATATATGCAAGAGAAGTAGTAGCGGTAATGGAAATTCCACCATTGCCTGCAGATGTTCCAATATTATTGGCAGCGGTGTTTCCAATATTAGCAGCACCTGCCAATACACTGATACCCGAAAAAATACCGGGTGCCGTTGTTGCTCCACTGGTAGTGCTGAGGGTAATACCCGCAATAGTGTTCCCTTGTATATTAGATACCGCAGAACCGGTTAGTTCAATTCCTATAAAGCGGTTTGCAAATGCTCCGGTATAGGTGGTAGTTCCAGTAGCATCTGATAGGCCAAAACCTATCGTGTTATTGTTAATGGTATACCCGCCACCCGAGGCTGTAATGATGTTAATCGCCCGATGAATTGCACCCGCAGTAGCTGTTCTTGTACTTGTCTGATAGAATTTGTTTGAGCTTATAGTCCAACCCGTACTGTTTGATGCAAGGATGATACCATTTGAAGCTGCGGCTGCAGCGTAGTAATTAAAAATATTGCAATTAGTGATTGAAGCAATATTGGTAACGGTGGTTGATGACCCAGCAGAGTAAATCGCATTGGCAGGTGTTGCCGTAGTAGTTGTCAAATCGCGAATGTCACATTTGTCTATGGTGTTTCCCGTATTACCTACTGTACCGGTACCAAAATAGATAGTACCAATAGTTGTGGTTGCACTTCCTCCTTCTATAATACAGTTGTTTAGTGTATTAGAAGTCGCATCGTTTATAAAATTAAAGGTAGAAGCAAAGGCACCCGTATTGGTATTTCTGAAAGTAAGATAACGGTTTGTTGTTGTGCCTCCGTTAAACGTAACATTGTCAGCGCCATTCATACGGAAAAGTCCATTGTTGGCAATGGCTGAGCCGTTGTAAGAACCGCTGATATCGCGGTTAGCAGCAGCGCTTGACTGAATAGTTAGTGTGTAAGGCGATGTAAATTGATTCAATGCATTGGTTCCATCTTCGGTGGTAATGTTTGATACTACATTAACCGTTAAATTGCCTGTAACAGTAGTTGCATTGATAGCCTGAAACAAACCATTGGCAGATGTAAAATCAATGTAGTTACCTCCAACTCCTACGGTTACTGTGCCCTGACAAGGCATAATTGTAAACGATTTAATGGTGCCGGATATAGGGAACGCGGCAGAAGTAAGTGCTACACTGGCAGGTGTGGCCGCAAAAACGCCTGAATTAATGGCGACATTTGGAGATGGAACAAAAGGACCCTGGTCTTGAGCCACTACAAAATATTGAATAACATCACCGGGAACTACACCACCAACAGAAGAAAATGGAATATTAAAGGTGAAAGGGGAGGTGGTTCCGGTTGCTTCCACATATTGCCAGCCTGCTACTGTATTAGCATCGGCCGATTTTTTGAAATATACACGGGGCATGGTGCCTGAGGTCGTATTTACCGAAGATCCGGACCCTGCATCTGTAATGGTTACTGATGAAAAAGAATAGCTGGAGGCCGAATTGCAGGCACTGGGTATTGCGGTATAAGTTACTGAAGGAGGGGTAAGGTCAATTGCTGTAAAATTATCAGCATCTGCTCCTATATCTTCAGGCGAAAAAGAAGCCCTTGTTTGACCATCAAAATCAACCGTTATGGCTGAAATATTAGTCCCAGCACCTTCAATTGGGGTAGGGGTGGGTGAAGGTTGGATATGTAAATTTACCGCGCTGGCATCTCCTGCCGGACTAATGAACATAGGATCACCGCTAACGCTGTTGGCATCCACGGATGTGCCACTCGACCAGGCGGTTAAAGTAGCATAGTCCACTAACGCATTTTGTCCGACAATACCACCGGTTCCGCTAACAAAAATTAAATTGTAATCACTGGTTAAATTTGTGACAACACCTGACAGTATGCCAAGGTGTTTACCTGTTCCGGACCCATTGGAGCGGGCATTTACTAGTATATTATCTTTGAAAACATCCCCTGTTCCACTCGTTGCCCGATACAGGGCAGATGTAGTTGCAGTACCTGTAACAGATGCACCACCAATATAAACGCTATTGAAATAGATGTTGCAGGCTCCTGAACTGTTCTTATAAATACCTCTGATAGCATGACCGCCCGTGAGGTCAGTGCCGTTGGCGTTGATACCCTGGCGAACCATATTGTTATCAACCGTACAAACCGATGAACCGGAAACATCAATACCGGACAGGAAGCTGGCAGCAGATGAAGTGGTAGATAAGCTATGAATGAAGTTTCTGCTAATACTATTAGTTCCTGACGCAGGACCGGAGTAAAAAATACCGGTAACGTTAACTGCATTGGCAGTAGCAGTAGTATTAGATAAACTATGAATCGTATTTTGAGCAATAGTCTGACCGGAAGAAGCGGTGGCCCCGCAGTAAATTCCGGCTGTACCAATACCGTTGGTGTTTGTATATATAGATGTAGAACTTAAATTTCTGACAGTGTTACCGGTAATGGTATTAACACCCGAGGTTACATAAATACCGTATGTAAGACCTGCAAGTGTTGTTGCTCCTCCTAAATTGTTTGTAAGGTTGGCAATGGTATTGTTGGTAATACTGGCCGCATTGGCTCCTGCGCCTCCATTGCTAATACCAATTACACTCTGAGCTGTAGATACTGATGACGAACCACAGTTGGCATAAATACTATTTGCAGTAGAGGTGCTGCCAATAAGGTTACCCGAAATGGTCCGGGCATTCGCACTTCCACCCTGCGCATATTGAATCGCGGTAAAATTATGTGAAATGGTAGTGGCATTTGCAAGCAAAGTAATCGAGCCGATATTGTTGTTTTGAATATTTACAAAGCCCGAAGTAGAATTATGACCAATACCGTAGCTGTTTGCTCCGGTGGTTGTCACATCTGTAATGGTAATACTTCCGTTGCCGGTAGTAGCACCGATGGTATTACCGGTAATATTCAATGTACCATTGCTGTTTGCAAAAATACCGGTGAAAATACCCGGCAATACAGCCGATGTATTGGCACATAACCAGGATATATTGGTTATAACATTGCCCGATGCTGTACTGGTTCCGCTGGTTAATTGAGTTACATTAATACCTGTGAACGCATTGACGAAATTACCGGTTATGGTCCAGGCACTGCCGGTAGCTCCTGCAGCTCCACCACCTATGTAGTTATTGCTGATGGTAAACCCTGTACCCGACACAGAATTGTTTACAAGAATTGCTGAGGTAGTATTATTAGCGGTGGCTGTTCTCGAAGCAGTTTGATAAAAACTATTATCCGAAATGGTCCATCCCGCATTATAGTTTTGCAAGTTGATACCGTTCAAACCATTGGTAATAGTAGCAGGCTGCCAGAAGTTGTAAATGTTGCAATTGGTTACCTGGTTATTGTCATTGCCCATGCTGGCTGTTGAGCTACCGAAAGAGTAGATACAGTTAGCCGGAGTTCCCGCTCCGTTGTCGCCAATGGCACAGTAAGTAATGATATTGCTTGTATTGCCATTGGTAGCGGTAGGTGTTCCTGAAAAATTAACCACCCCGGCCAAATCGCCCACTACCTGACCTTTAGTAATGTTTTGACCCTGAATTTGAAGATACTTTAGGGTATTGGCTGTGCAACCCACATTGGCTGATGACTTCGTAAATATTATAGTAGGTAAAGTAGTAGAAGTACTCTTAATTATCCACTTGCTGTCAGCTATTACGTTGCTGCCAGATGATCCTGCCGGCACACCATCCATGGTAAGACCGGTAACCCCGTTTAAGGTAATCGGTGTTACGGTAGATGAGGCAGTAATAGTGCTGGATACGGTTGCATCCGGACGAATATTTACGGTCCATGGTCCACCACAAAAATTTGTCCAGGCATTTAGTGCCACCGCACCTGTTTCGGTAGTGCTGCTAAGCATGTTTACGGTTAAGTTTCCGCCAAGCCCCAAGGTATTGATAGCCTGAAATAAACCTCCTGCACCTGCCTCTGATAAAGTATTATAAGTACCTCCTGAGCCTACTGTAACGGTACCTGATAATGGAGCTACAACTGTTACATCCAGTCTGGCGCTGCTTTCGCAACCACCAACCGTTTGTGATGCATAATAGTGATTGCCTGATACCAAAGCAGTAGAACCTGCTAATGGACTGCCACCCGTAGCGGCTGCATACCATTGGATAGCTGTACCCGTAGCTACTAAATTAGATACTGTATAGCCCGGACATGCCGCCTGAGGTGTTGTACCCGTAGGAGCCGCAGTACCGGCCGTTATAGTTACAGTAAAGGAAGGACAGTTGGATAGACCTGCACCACTGTAAGTACAGTTATCGTAACCGTTGGTCGAGTTTTTAGGATTGATATATCCTGAGTAAGTACCCGGGGCAATACCTGCCGGAATGCTGACAACAATAGGGCTGCCCGGAAGCGAGATAAAGTTAGCACCGCAAAGCGTGTTCGATACATTGCTCGATGGTTCGTTTACAAAACCGGCAGCCGCTGCAGCCGAATTCCATATCAGACTATACTGGTCGGGTGAACCGCTGGTGGATGAATAAGCAAGGTTAAATGAATTAGCGGTGTTGTTGCAGGCCGTTGCAGTACCCGGTGCCGACAAATTAATATTCGGTGCCATGCTGGCAAAACCTGAGGTGCTCGAATACTTGGTATTGCAGGTAGCATCCGATGCATAAGAATAGGTATTGAAATAGTAAAAAGTATTAGGCGATAAATCAGTTCCACCCGTTACGCTGGCGTCATAAGACCAGGTAGAAGTATAGTTACTCCCGCTGGCGCCACCCAAGGCAGGGGCGCCTCCTTTAAATATACAGATAGAGCCGGAAGGCAACACATCGCCTACGTTATAGTCTGTACTGGTTACCGGTACAGCATTTACATTGCTTGTGTTTGCAAATATTATAACACCAGTGACATTCGTATTAAATTGTAAACCAACATTACCTGTCATAGTTACAGGGGTAGAAGTATTGCTGATAGTTGTTACGTTAAAACTTTGTGGACCGCTTGGGCTAGCGCAGGCAATTTCTGCACCGGTGAAATACATGGCCGTGGCATTGAGCTGAGTGGAAGTACCTGCCGTAATATCAAGCGTATGCGTACTGGTATTGACCGTTCCTATACTTGTAAGGGCATAGGTAGAGGCTGTATTATAGCCTGCAAACATGCTGGTTTCGGCTCCGTTAATGTCTCCCGTTGATCCATTAAAAGGTAAGCTGGTTGACCAGGTGAAAGTAGTGGATGTTGACGAAGCCTTGCTCACGAAGTAGCGCGACAAATAGTTGGTTGGAGGGCTGGTAAGTGCAGCATCTACTACTTTCCAACCTACCGTGCGAGCTACTGTGTTTGAAGCAACAGTAACCGTAAATCCGTTATACTCACCGGTAGTTACGCCCACAACCTCACCTACAGGATAAAGCTTTGAACTGGCTCCCGTAGCATAGTTATGAACAAAATAACCCGAAGTAGCACTGGTTACAATCATATTGCTGGTAGAAGGAGTACCGGTAATGGTGCCAGCGGCAGCCATCACTAAGTCACCAACTAGGGTTGTTTGCCCTGCGGTCATATTCAGGGTAGTAACAGTCACTGCCGTGGTACCCGAAGTTCCACCAATGCTTAGTGTGCCGCTCGTTGTTCGGTTTATATTAAAGACCGATAGGGCCGGAGTAGAGTTGGTAAAGAATAAAGTACCTAAGGCACCCGTACCCCCAATCGTTAGAGTGGCTGTGTTGGTAGCTGTTATACACCCCGTGGCGGTACTTGTACCCGTGAAAGTGCCGTTCAATACGAGTTCTTGCCCGTTTAGGATTATGGTACCTGCGGTAAGATTACAAGCTGTGCCTATTTCCAGTTTATTACCCAGCGTTACTGTGTGTGTAGAAGTTCCTGTGGATGAAGTGTAAGTTGCTATAGTTCTGGTAGCAGCACTGGTCTGGTCAAAAAATACAGTACCTACGGCTGCTGTTCCTCCAAAGGTAAGATTGGAAGTAGCACTACCTACAAAACACTTGGCTGCTGTCATCGTTACCACCGTTCCGTTTACCGATAGTGTATTGGAGCCTATATTCAGTTTATTGTTGGTGAAGGTTAAGATATTTGCCACCGTCACATTTCCCGTAAGGGTTTTATTACCGCTACCCGCCACATTCAAATTAAAGAAAGATGGAGTCATAGCACCTCCCACATTTTGTGCCGCACCCGAAAGATTGACAGTTCCGGCAGTATGGCTAAATGTGCCGCTCGTGAAGGTTAGATTACCCAACACCGTCAATACACCGGTTCCATTAATATTTAGAGTACCTCCATTCAATAAAAGGTCTCCATTCACCGTTAAGGTGCCCGATGAAATAGTCAAAGTGCCGGCAGATATGGTAAGGTTGCCGCAGGCCATAGTGACGGATGGGGTAGTCGTCTTAGCTGCACAATTGATAAAAGCATTGTCGGCAGAAGTAGTTGGCCAGGCCAAACCACCCACAGCACATGCTGTGGTTCCCCAAGTTGTACCCGCATTAAATGCAGAAGTTGCTGTTGTTGATTTATGATAATCAACCGCCCAGGTTTTACCCATCGAAAGCATTAGCATCAGCGCCATCAACAACGAAGACTTCATGGCCTTGCCAATAATGGATGGAGAGGAAGTTGAAGAATTGGATGTTTGAGATTTGGTGGGTGTGTAGTAACTATTCATTCAGTGATTTTTTAAGAAAATGATGTTTTTTATACTTTAAGTGCTTAATGCCTAATCAAAAAATATAGTAAAAGCCTTTTTCTCCCCCCCCTTTTTCACCAATTCATTTCCACAGTGCGATAATATGGACAATACTTTGTTTTATCAACATTTATCCCGAAAAAGAAACAAATCTTCGCTTGTAATCGTACATACCCTTGTTGCCGTGTTCTAAAAACGTTCAAAAATTCTGATTTTGAGATAATATAATCTCGAAATCATAAAAAGTAAAGAGCATTCTGTTTAATTTTTAAAACAGATTTCTTTCCCACGTCTTTTTGCCTGCCTACAAAATCAGCAACCTCTACTTCGGGCAAAATTTCAGCCAAAAACTTCGGTTACCATGTTTTTGCGCCAAAAATCAACATTAAACGAGCGGAATGCGTTAAATAAATAAGATGTGTATAGCTTATTTCTACTCGGCTGTGGCTGGTTTTATAGGTAAACTCCCTTTCTTTAAAATGTGGATAACCTTTTTAAAAAATATTTTTCGCTATTCTTTTCCTGTCCTCTAAACTGTGCTTTTGTTTATTTTAAAATACAGGCTGTAGGATTTTTTAGATATTGCATAAAAGTAGCGCGTTCAGCGTTTCCCGGACTAATACATGGCTATAGAAGGCCACTGTTTTCGTTGATTCTATGCTTCTATCAGCTATTTTGAGCCTATTCATAGCTTGTGTTTTTGGTCTATTCTCAATAAAAACAGAATTTTATTGAGCTTTTTATTGAAAATAACGGGTTTAGGAATTGAAATGGTCTCGTTAGATTGAAACATCATGATGTTACGAAGTGAAATGGTCTCGTTCGATTGAATCGTAATGATGTTACGAAGTGAAATGGTCTTGTTCGATGGAATCGTAATGATGTTACGAAGTGAAATGGTCTTGTTCGATTGAATCGTAATGATGTTACGAAGTGAAATGGTCTCGTTGCGAAGAATCGAGACCATTTCACGAAATTTTCAGCCTAAAGTACTTTTACCAGTTTTTGTGTTGTGCTTCCCAGTTTTATTAAGTACAAGCCTGGAGCCAGTGTTCTTATATCCAAACTGGTTCTGTTGTCGGTAACAGTTGAGGTATAAACCGATTTTCCGTTTACATCAAACAGCTGTAGTTGCTTACCCATCAACTCGCGCCCCGCTCTTAATTCAATAGTAGAGGCTGTTGTCGGGTTGGGGTAAATTTCAAAAGACAGGTCAGTCGTTAGTTCGTGGATACCTGTAATCGTAACGGTAAGGGATGCAGAACCTGCTGTGCAGCCGTTTGCATCGGTTATCTCTACGGTATAATTTCCGGCTATCAGGGCAGTATAGGTCTGTCCATTGGCTCCTGCAATCAGCGTATTATCCCGATACCATTGATACGAAACCCCGGAGGTAGATTGGAGCACATTTCCGGTTTGGGTTATCACCGGAGTAGCCGGTGTTGGGTAAACAAATACAGTCAGCACATTGGACAGAACAGGATTGGCCGATGGGCAACCTGCATTAGAGGTTAATTCGCAAACAACGGCATCGCCACTTACCAGGCTGTTATCGGTATAAGAGGCCGTATTTCCTCCTGCCACAGTATTGTTCTTTTTCCAAACATAAACAGGAGCCGAACCACCACCATTAATAGTGGAATAAAAAGTTACAGGGGTTCCGGCACAAATACTATCACCCGGACTAGCAGAAATGCTGATAGTTGGAGTGACCGATGGAGTGATGGTTACGGTATGCGTGGCTGTCAGTGGTCCACCACATCCTGCTGCACTAACCGTAATAACCGCGGTGCCGCTATAGGTCGAATTCCAATGTACTTCCCCGGTACCTGCATTGATGGTATTGCCGCCTGATAGCGAAGTGGCATCCAAGCTATAAGTAAGGCCTGTGTTGTTGGTGGCTGTTGCAGTATAGCTCAGGGTATCGGTACCCTGACAGCGAAGGGAAGTAATGCCTAAACCAAAAGAAGGCGCAGCTACTGCCGGGCTAACGGTTACCGACCTGTCAACTGTTACAAAGCCACAAGTATTAGAAAGTGTTGCTCTTACTGTAAAATTACCGGTTACCGATGATACAATGCCGGTAACAGAATCAATAACGGCAGGACCACTGAGCACCTGATAGCGAACGGTGTTTGCATTGGTGCCTGAGGCTGCATAGGTGGCTCCCTGACCCGAGCAAAGAACTAAAGGACCCGAAGTGAAGGAGGAGGAAGAAACAGCAGGGAGAGTAGTAGCCGTATGAGTGCTGCTGAGAGGACCTCCAACTCCGGCTGCAGTAGCCGTGATCGTGGAGGTGCCTGCATAGCCTGCCGCATAAGTTACCATGCCTGAGGAAGCATTAATAGTGTTGCCGGCCGTTAAAGAAGCAGCATCCAAAGTATAGGTAATGCCCGTGGTATTGTTGGCGGTTGCGGTGTAGGTTACTGTTCCACTAGCCTGGCATCGTGAAGAGGTGGAACCGCTGCTAAATACAGGAGTAGAGACATTGGCACCCGTGGCAATGCCGTTGTAGCGTGCAATAACATATTGGTTGTTGCCGGTTAGTGTTGAACGTCCACCCACCACAATTTTACCATCGGTTTGGAGAGCAGCGGCCGAGCCAATATCATCGGTAGTAGAATAAAAAGGAGTATTCACAATGCCCGAAGAACCGAATGTATTATCCAAGACCCCATTTGATTGGTATCTGCATAGCGCAAAATGTTTGTGGGTGCCATCATCGGCATATCCCGAAGCAATAATTTTTCCATCGGGTTGAATCTGTACCCAGTTGGCCTCGTCATTGGCGCTGCCAATGTCTGTAAATACCTTACCACCTGTGCCGAATGAATTATCGAGATTGGCCAGTGAATCAAAACGAAGCACCGCAAACTCACGATTGGAGCCCAGGTCGGTATAACCGCAAGCAACAATTTTCTTATCGGGTTGAAGAGCCACTGATAATGCCAGGTCAAGATTGTTTCCGAGATTAAGGATTTTTACACCCGCTGCACCAAAAGTATTATCCAGGGAACCGGTAGAAGTAAAACGGGCCAGTGTAAATTTGTAGATACCTGATGAAGGGGATACATAGCCCGCAGTTACAATCTTGCCATCCGGTTGAATAGCCAGACTGTAAGCGATATCGTCACCACCACCTAAAGAGCTGATTACCTTACCGGCTGTGCCGAAGGTAGCATCTAAACTTCCGTTGGTATTATATCTGGCTAAGGCTACATCCAGATAAGTTCCGTTATTGGATGAACCCGCTACTACAATTTTTCCATCGGCTTGTATACCAACAGCATTGATAATATCCTGCGAACTTCCCATGGGAGTAATGACTCTTCCATTGGTGCCAAAGGTGGAATCAAGACTGCCGTTGGTTTTGAAACGAGCGACTGCAAAGTCGTAGTTCGTTCCGTTGCTCGCTAATCCTGCCAAAACGATTTTACCATCCGTTTGCAACGCAATACAATTGGCTTCATCATCTGTTCCTGCCATTCCAGTTATCATCACCCCGTTATTAGCAAAAGTAGAATCGGTAATACCGAGTGTGCTATAGCGCTTCATAGCAAAGTGCCAATAGGTAGTATAGGTACGTCCTGCAATAATAATTTTACCATCTGTTTGCACAGCTACTGAACCTCTTCCTTGAGGGCCGGTGGAAAGACTTGTATAAACATAGCCTGTTCCTCCAAAGGTCTGGTCAAGCGAACCGGCAGTTTGCCCGAAAAGAAGAGCAACTAAGAAGATGGATGAGAGAGTTAGTAAGGTAGCTTTCATGCTTATTGGTTTAGTTTATTGTCAGGATTGTTTAAAATACTTTTACCAGCTTTTGAGCAATGCCTCCCAGTTTTAGCAGGTATACTCCCATAGCAAGTGGTGTCATATCCAGTCTGGTTCTTTCACCCGTCACAGTTGTTCTGTAAACTACATTTCCGCTACTATCAAATACCTCCAGTTGTTTTCCAATTAAATCTCTTCCTACTCTTAACTCAACTGTTGAGCTGGTCACAGGGTTGGGATAGATTTCAAACGAAAGGTCGTTCGTTAATTCGTTGATGCCTGTGATAGTTACGGCAAAGGATGCAGAACCTGCTTTGCATCCGTTTGCATCCGTTACTTCTACGGTGTAATTTCCGGCAATCAAAGCAGTATAGGTTTGTGCGTTGGCTCCTGATATAAGGTTGTTGTCGCGATACCATTGATAAGAAACCGCAGGGCTTGATTGCAATACATTTCCGGTTTGGGTGATTACCGGAGTTCCCGGTGCTGAGTAAATCAACATAGTAACTACATTCGACAATCCGGGATTGGTCAAAGCGCAGTTGGCGTTAGAAGTTAATTCGCAAACAACAGCATCTCCGTTCACTAAGCTATTATCGGTATAAGAGGCGGTGTTGCCTCCCGCAACATTGTTGTTCTTTTTCCAAACATAAGTAGGTGTTGAGCCTCCATTATTGATAGTGGAATAAAAGGTTACCGGAGTTCCCGCGCACAGCGTATCTCCCGGGGTTGCTGAAATACTTATAGCAGGTGTTACACCCGGAGTAATAACCACACTGTGGGTGGAAAGAGTTGGTCCCGCACAGCCATCAGCGGTTACGGTAATCGTAGCCGAACCTGTATAAGAGGAACTCCATGTTACGGCTCCCGTATTTGCATTAACTGTACTGCCCGCTAAAATGGAGGTTGAATCTAAAGAGTAGTGAATGCCGGTGCTGTTGGTTGCTGAAGCGGCATAAGATATGACTCCTCCGCCCTGACATCTGATAGAGGATGCACCCAAAGTAAAGGATGGTGTGCCGACTGCCGGACTTGAGCTTATTGTTAGTGTAACCGGTGTGCGTGAAGAGCTTACACAGCCGGTGGAATTGTTTCTTGCCTCTGCATAATAAGTTCCGGCACTTGAGCTTGTATAAGTATTACTACCCGAAATCAAAGGCGTTGTAGCAGAACCCGAAACATACCAATCAATCACATTTCCAGCACTGGAAGCACTGACAGTGCCCGAATTTCCACCGGCACATATTGATACATCTCCTCCACTGGTAGCGGCTGATGGAATAGTATTAACCGCGATGACGGTGACTGTTGAAGTAGCAGAGCAATTGGTTCCATTACCTACAACCACAGAATAGTTGCCTGCAGTTTTTGCTTTAACGCTCTGACTTGTTTCTCCATTGGGAGACCAACTGTAAGTATTGCCGGCACTGGCTGTAAGCGTAACGCTATCTCCCTGACAAAAAGAGGTGCTTCCTCCTGATGTTATGGTTGCCGAAGGCGCTGGACTCACGGTTACATTAGTAGCAGATGAGGTAGCCGAACAGTTTGTTCCATTGCTTATAATTACTGAATAATTGCCACTTGCATTTACGAGGATACTTTGGGTTGTTTCTCCACCCGGAGACCATAGATAACTGTTTCCTGCACTTGCGTTTAGGGTTACATTTCCGCCCTGGCAAAAACTTGTTGACCCTGATGGAGTAATGGTTCCTGTTGGAGCCGTACTAACCGTTACGGTGGTGGCAGTAGATGTTGCCGAACAGTTGGCACCCGTACTTACCAATACGGAATAATTGCCGTTAGCGTTGGCTACGATACTTTGGGTTGTTTCACCACCGGGTGACCATAGGTAACTATTTCCTGTGCTTGATGTAAGAGTAACGTTCCCGCCCTGGCAAAATGATGTTGGTCCCGAAGTACTGATAGTTGCAGTTCCCGCAGGATTAACGACAACGGCTACGGGAGATGATGTATCGGAACAAGCTGCCCCATTGCTGACAATAACTGAATAATTGCCCGATGCATTTGCCGAAATACTTTGTGTAGTTGCACCGCCTGGTGACCATAAATAACTATTGCCTGTACTGGCCGAGAGCGTCACGCTATTTCCCTGGCAAAAAGTAGTTGGACCGACAGCCGTAATAGTAGCTGTTGGTTGAGTACCTATACTTACCGTAGTTATAGAGGATGTAGCTGAACAGTTGGCCCCATTGCTCACCACTACTGAATAATTACCGGCAGTGTTTACGGTGATACTTTGAGTGGTTCCACCTCCAGGAGACCAAAGATAATTCAGCGAAGCATTTACAGTAAGCATTACGCTGCCACCGGTGCAAAACGAAGTTGGCCCGTCTGCGGTAACTACCGGGTTAGGGAAAGGATAAATGGTAAATACGGCAGATGGGGTGCCTACAACAGATGGGTTGCTGGATATTACTCGAACCTTATAACCCACTCCCGCTGCGGTTCCTGATGGAATAGTCGAGGTGATGGATAAATTTCCGGAGGCTGTGCTGCTCAATGTACCTATCACCACCGGGCTGTTGAAACTACCCGAGGCATCGGAAAGCTGAGCTGTATAAACATTGCCGCTGTTGTAGGTTCCGGCAGAAGTAAAGGTAACATTGATGTTGGTACCTGCACATGGTATCGGCCCGCTGTAGGTGGTAGAGATTGTATTGGTTACTGTACCGGTGGTGGTAAATACAGAAGTGTTGGTCGCCACTGCCGGACATGCACTGTTGGTAGCTGTTACCCGAATGTCATAACTGCCACCTGCGGTTAATCCGGTAAGCGTGTAACTGGTCGTGCTTAAAGAACCATATCCCGAAGCAGCAGTAGTCCAGGTGCCTGAAGAAGTTAGTTTGTATTCAATAGTATAGGTGAGTGCTGCATTACCTCCTGCAGCAGTCCAGTTAATGGTTTCAGAAGTAGGCGAGACGGATGTGTAAGTAAAGCCTGTAGGAATAGCAGGGCAGGTGGTGGCTGTACCTTGCACCGTGCTGATTGTTCCGATATAGATAGGACCACCTATGCAACTGGTGTTGTTGTATGGATAAATGCAAAATGAATAAGTTGTATTTGGTGACAAGTTCGTCACATTGATTCCGGAAGTAGCCGGGCCAACTTCCTGCACTGTTTGATTCCATGGTGTTCCGCTACCGGCATTAAACGTTTGCCCTACCGAATAAGTAGTTCCATTTGTAGGGTGCGCATAATATCCGTTAGGATTGGTGCAAACTAAATAACCACTGCTGCCATTTCCGGTAAAAGAAATGCCGGTGATACTGGTTGAAGTTTGACCTGTATGCGTAAAGCCCAATATCTGTGAAGAAGGTGTAGCACATAATAACTGAGTGCTTACCACATTTGACCATAATGAAACACATCCACTGATATTAATAGAACGAACACGAGTGTAGTAAGTGTTGCCGTTGATCAAGGACCCCTTGGTCGCAGTTTGTGGATTGCTGCCGCTTGTAGCCACATGAACTAAATTAACCGGAGTTGAAGAAGAAAACGGAGTAGTAGAGTAATCGTAATCGTACCCCCCTGAAGGACTACCTGTATTTACCCAACTTAAAGTTATTCCGGTACTTGATGTTGATGTAGAAGCATTCTGCACCGGTGGAGTTAGACAAGTTTTATAATTATTGGTTAGGGTAGAAGTGGTGCGGTAAATGGGACCGCCTGTGCAGCCCGAGATACCATTATTGTAAGGAAACACCCAGTAATAGTAAGTGGTGTTTGCGGTAAGTCCGCTCGATGTCCAACTGGTGGAATTGCCTGCCAACTCTATATAGCAACCGGTTGCTCCACCTATTGTAACGGTTGTACCGGCTGTGTAGCTGGTAGCATTAACAGGGGTTGGCGCGCTGTTAGTCGTTCTTCTTACTACCAAATAACCATTTGCTGTCGCCCCTGCTGAGGTAAATGTTGCGGCTACTTTTGTATCAGGTGTTACAGCATCTTCTGTAAAAACAATTGCAGTTGCCGAAGCGGTGGGTGCAGTGCAGGCGGCAGCCTGGATGGTGGAATATCCAACGGTCGCAAACAAAACGGAAAGCACAACCATCCGAAACATGCTTTGAGTATCATTACTGCCGGTGGTTGTTGAAAATAGATTTGCAGGAACCCTTGATAGGTTTGCTTTAGCGTAAATTTTTTTCATAGAAAATTCAATTTGCTTTAGTGTTAATAGAACGATTTTGTTAGTCTTTACAGACTAATTTTACCGCATTTACTGAGAAGCTATAAAATTAGAAAGAGAGAGTAGAATTCAAAATGTTTTTATTCCTGGTATAAATAGGTCGATATTTTTGGGAATTAATACAAAGAATATTGTCTAACTAATATTGATTACACGGCAGTGATTTGTATTAGGCGGAAAGACAAAAGGTGCTAATGGTATAGGGGTAATTACTAAGTTATCCTGGCTACATTATAGAGCGATTAATGTTGTTTCAATTATACCCCTTTTAGTGCGTCTTAAAATAAGCAATTGTTGATTTTGACTTCCTTCTATTGCTATCATAAACTGAAAAACAATGGAGCTATAAGTAGTTTTCAATCACCTGCCACTCATTGAACTTCATTTGCCATGCTACTGCATGCGCAGGGCTGGTAGAGGGTAGAATGGTATAGGGCAAAGGGATGTTTTTGAGGTGGCGTTTGTAGTAGAGGTAGGGATTGTTGCCATTGAAGAAGATATGCTTTATTGAGCTGTGCCGAGCAAAGAAGGTGTCAAAATCGTTACGCTCCTCGAGCAGAATATCACTGTCGGCACTCGATTCCCGCTCGCAACCCTTCAACACATCCCACAGGGCAATGCCGTGGTTTAGCAGCAGGGTTTTCTTCTTTTCATAATCGTCATGAGGTGCCTGGTTGAAAAGCATAAACATGATCTTCCAGAAAGCATTTTGCGGATGGGCGTAGTATTGTTCGCGGTTCAGCGACACCTTACCGGGCATGTTACCGAGTATGAGTATCCTGCTGTGCTCATCGGCAATAGGAGGGAAGGAAAAGATGCGCATCATGGTTATAAAGACCGATGCCATCGTTTGGAGCGATGGCATCGGTGAAAAAGACTGTTTATATTACACGGTCATATAGCTCTCGATAGGCGGGCAGGTACAAATCAGATTTCTGTCGCCATAACCGTTATTTACTCTTCCTACACTTGGCCAGAATTTGTTCTCGCTTACATAAGGCAGCGGGAAGGCAGCCTCTTCGCGGGTGTAAGGATGGGTCCATTCGCTGGCTGTAATCACACCAATCGTATGCGGAGCATTCTTCAGCGGGTTGTCGGTAGGGTCCATTTGTTTGTTCTCAATGGCATCCATCTCACCTTTGATAGCTATCAGCGCATCGCAGAATCTATCCAACTCCGCCTTGTCTTCGCTTTCTGTCGGTTCTATCATCAGGGTACCTGCCACCGGGAAAGAAACCGTTGGTGCATGGAAACCATAATCAATCAATCGCTTGGCCACATCTTCCACTTCAATACCTACGGTATGCTTGAAATGACGGAAATCAAGAATCAATTCATGCGCTACGCGACCATGTTCTTTTCCTTCATATAGCACTTGGTAGTATTCGCCTAATCGGGCCTTCATATAGTTCGCGTTTAGTATAGCGTACTTAGTAGCATCGGTTACTCCGGTGTTTCCAAGCATACGGATATAGCCGTATGAAATAAGCAGGATACTCGCACTACCATAAGGAGCTGATGATACAGCGTGGATAGCCTTATCACCTCCTGTTTTGGTTACGGGGTTGCCGGGTAGATAAGGGGCTAAGTGCTTGGCCACACATATAGGTCCCATGCCCGGGCCTCCGCCACCGTGAGGTATCGCAAAGGTTTTGTGCAGGTTGATGTGGTTCACATCGGCCCCAATCAATGCAGGGGAGGTTAAACCTACCTGTGCATTGAGGTTGGCACCATCCATATACACCTGTCCGCCATTGGCGTGTATCACTGCGCAAATATCCTTGATAGCACTTTCAAACACTCCGTGGGTAGAAGGATAAGTAACCATGAAACAGCAGAGGTTGTCTTTGTGCTCTTCTGCTTTTTTATGCAAATCAGTAAGGTCGATATTGCCATGGCTATCGGTCGCTACTACCACCACCTTTAACCCTGCCATCACGGCTGTTGCAGGGTTAGTACCATGGGCCGAAGCCGGAATCAAAGCCACATCGCGATGTCCCTGACCAATGTCTTTTTGATAAGCACGAATCACCAGCAATCCTGCATACTCGCCCTGTGCACCGCTGTTGGGTTGCAGGGAAGTAGCCGCAAAGCCTGTTATTTCACTGAGGTAGTTTTCGAGACCGGTGATGATTTCCTGATAGCCGGTTACCTGGTCCTTTGGAGCAAAGGGATGTATATTGGCAAACTCCGGCCAGCTTACAGGTTCCAACTCAGCCGCAGCGTTTAGTTTCATCGTGCAGCTACCGAGGGCAATCATGGATTTAGTCAACGATAAATCTTTGTTCTCCAAACTCTTGATATAGCGCATCAACTGCGTTTCGGTTTTGTGTGAATTGAAAACCGGATGAGTGAGGTAAGCCGAAGTTCTTGTTAATCCGTTTGGCAACTCAAGCGCTTGCGGTGCATAGCGATAAATATCGAAGGTGTAATCATCCTTGCCAATAGAGGAAGCAAACACGTTTACAATATCCTGTACATCTTCGGGCTGCGTGGTTTCATCCAATGAGATAGAAATACCATCATGGTCGAAATAGAAATTCATTTCCTTATTCAACGAAAGCTGTTGAATGAAATCATGTTTCTGGTCTTGTCCGGTGGTATCAATCTTCAAGGTATCGAAATGAAATTCATTCTTGATTTTGAAACCAAGATGATGCAGTTCCTTTTTCAGAATAGAAGTTAGTGTGTAAACGCGGAGGGCAATGTTTTTTACGCCTTCTGCTCCGTGATACACCCCATACATACTCGCCATAATAGCTAACAAGGCTTGTGCCGTGCAAATGTTGGAAGTGGCCTTCTCTCTGCGTATATGTTGTTCGCGTGTTTGCAAAGCCATGCGCAAAGCGTGTTTGCCTTGTGCATCAATACTTACGCCAATGATACGGCCGGGTAAAATACGTTTGTAGTCATCCTTGGTAGCAAAGAAGGCCGCATGTGGTCCACCATAACCCATAGGCACACCAAAGCGTTGTGAGTTACCCACCACAC
This sequence comes from Bacteroidota bacterium, assembly GCA_947478005.1. GTDB lineage: Bacteria > Bacteroidota > Bacteroidia > Chitinophagales > LD1 > Bog-950. Next base: position 7,512 of record CANJVG010000009.1, on the reverse strand, counting down.
AATCAGCACCAAATTCACCGGGAGGGGTAAGCAAAGTAAGCGCCAATAAATCAGTTGCGACACACACATAACATTCTACTGCTTTACACTTTTCAATAAAGGCAGTGTAATCCAAAACACTACCTTCCATGGCCGGATATTGCAGCAAGGCACCAAAGAAATCTTTATCTAACACCACCGCGTTGTGGTCGCCAATAATTACTTCAATACCCAACACACCCGCACGTGTTTTAATTACATCAATCGTTTGCGGAAAGCAGAGATTGGAAACAAAGAACTTGTTATGCAGTGCATCGCGCTTATTCTTCACTCCCCAAAACATGTGCATGGCTTCTGCCGCTGCGGTTCCTTCATCCAGCAGGGAGGCATTGGCAATAGGCATACCGGTAAGGTCGCTCACCATTGTTTGGAAATTCAACAAGGCTTCTAATCTTCCTTGTGCAATCTCCGCCTGATAGGGCGTGTATTGGGTGTACCATCCCGGATTTTCAAAAATGTTTCTGCGAATGGCAGCCGGAGTAATGTTGTTGTAATAACCCATGCCGATATAACTGCGAAATACTTTATTCTTCGAAGCTTTCTTCTTCAGCTCTTTCAAATAATTGTATTCGCTTTGCGCCTCCGGCAAATTGAGTTTCTCTTTTCTGCGGATGTTGGCCGGCACTGTTTCTGAAATTAAATCTTCCAACGAGTTCACCCCAATTTGCGCCAGCATTTCGTTTAGACTTTTTTCATCAATACCTAAGTGGCGATTTACAAAGTGGTCGGTAGAGCGGAGGTTCATCATAGTCGTTTGTATCTGTTTTTAGCGTGAAGGTTTTTCAAAAAGGCGCGCAAAGCTAACCAAATTTGGTTCTTATAAATCAACAGAAAAGGAGTGTGGAAAGTTTAGTTTTAATTTCCTTACTTCGGCCTGCTTTCAAGATTAAACAACAGTCATGCAACAGATTTCATCGTTCGAACAATATCAACAACAATATAAGCACAGCGTAGAAAAACCGGAAGAGTTTTGGGCAGAAGTAGCGGGGAGTTTTGTATGGACTAAAAAATGGGATACTGTATTAGATTGGAATTTCACTGAACCGAAAGTGAAATGGTTTGATGGAGCGCAATGCAATATGTCGGAGAATTGTTTGGACAGACATTTAGAAACCAAAGCAAATCAAACTGCTATCATTTGGGAACCGAATAATCCGAACGAAACATTTCGTTCGCTTACTTACAAAGAACTGTATGAGGAAGTTTGTCGTTTTGCCAATGCGCTAAAAAAGATTGGAATTACTCGCGGTGACCGGGTTTGTATTTATCTGCCCATGATACCAGAGGCAGCCATTGCTATGTTGGCTTGCGCGCGTGTGGGTGCTGTACATACAGTGGTGTTTGCGGGTTTTTCATCTTCCTCTTTGTCCGATAGAATAAATGACTGCGATTGTAAGTTGCTGATAACCGCAGATGCTGTTTACCGCGGTGAAAAGAAAATTGACCTCAAGAAGATAGCCGATGATGCATTGTTGCAAACCCCGGGTATCAAAAACTGTATTGTTTACAACCATCGTGATTCACCTGTGTTGATGATGGAAGGAAGAGATATCTGGTGGACCGATGCCGTGAAGGATTGTTCGGCTGAAAACGTGGCCGAAGCCATGCAAGCCGAGGACCCTTTGTTCATTCTTTATACCTCCGGTTCTACAGGTAAGCCTAAAGGAATCCTGCATACCGCTGCTGGTTATATGGTTTATGTGGCTTACACCTTTTTGAATGTATTCAACTATCGTGATAAAGAGGTGTTTTTCTGTACGGCTGATGTAGGTTGGGTAACGGGGCATTCCTATCTCGTCTATGGACCCTTGTTGAATGGAGCGACCACCGTTATGTTCGAAGGCATTCCAAATTACCCTGACCATGGACGGTTTTGGGATGTAGTGGATAAGCATAAGGTCAATATATTCTACACGGCACCTACCGCCATTCGTTCACTCGAAACCTATGGCGAAGCGGTTTTTAAGTCGAAGGATTTGTCAAGCTTACGAGTGTTAGGTACGGTTGGTGAACCTATTAATGAAGAAGCCTGGCACTGGTATCATAGAAATGTAGGCAAAGAAAACTGTCCGATTGTGGATACCTGGTGGCAAACCGAAACGGGGGGAGTTCTTATTTCTCCGATAGCGAATGTAACTCCATTAAAACCTGCGTTTGCAACGTTGCCGCTGCCGGGTGTACAGCCGGTGTTGTTGAATGAAACAGGAGAGGAGATACATGGGAATGATGTGCAGGGAAATCTCTGCATCCGGTTCCCATGGCCGGGTATGGCACGCACTATTTATGGAGACCACAACCGCTTTCACCAAACCTATTTCTCCACTTACAAGAACTACTATTTCACGGGTGATGGATGTAGACGCGATGAAGATGGTTACTATCGTATCACAGGCCGGGTAGATGATGTTATCAATGTTTCGGGACATCGAATCGGCACCGGTGAGGTGGAGGATGCTATTGACGAACACTCGTTAGTAATTGAAACGGCAGTGGTGGGTTATCCGCACGACATCAAAGGTCAGGGTCTTTATGCCTTTGTTATTTGCACCGGTACAATAACGGATGAAGAATCATTGAGAAAGGAAATCGGAAAGATAGTGGCCGAGAAGATAGGAGCCTTTGCGCGACCTGATAAAATACAGATAGTCGCAGGTTTGCCCAAAACACGAAGCGGAAAAATCATGCGAAGAATACTTCGTAAAATAGCAGAAGGAGATACTTCCAATTTAGGCGATACTACTACTTTGTTGGACCCTGCCGTGGTTGAACAGATTAAGGCGGGTGCTTTGTAGTTCTTTAGAATAAGCCATCTTTCTTCCCCTGCTCATAACCGTGGTCAACATGCAGGCCTCCGCCATCAGCAGCTTCGGTGGCCAGTACATCGCACCGTTCATTATATGGATGGTCATTATGGCCTTTTATCCATTTAAATTTCACCTTGTGCTTCGGGTAAATTTGAAGAAACCGTTTCCAAAGATCAGGATTCTTTTTATCCTTAAATCCTTTCTTCACCCAACCAAAGACCCATTTCTTTTCTACCGAGTCTACTACATACTTCGAATCGGAATAAACAACCACTTCCAATCCTTCGCGGGTCAATGACTCCAGACCCACAATAACGGCCATTAATTCCATGCGGTTGTTGGTTGTATTTTTGAACCCCTGTGAAATCTCTTTTTCCTTTTCGCCATACTTCAATATCACTCCATATCCTCCCCGACCCGGATTACTACGTGCCGAACCATCGGTATAAATTTCTACTACAGCCATCGGTTATTTATTATTGGAATTAAACAAGTGAGTTGAATATGGGTTGTTGTTGTTAGTCTTTAATTACCTTTTTACGGTAGCTGCACTGCGGTGTTTTTAATTCCACCAGGTAATTACCCTTAGGTAATGCGGTTGTGTTTAAAGCATAGTGATGAAGTCCGTCTGCATTGGTCGAAATCTTTTGGGAACGCACTTGCTTGCCCGTAATATCCAGCATGGTTATTTCTACCTCCTGAGGTTCGTATAAATAATATTGGATAACGAGTTGGTCGCCTACCGGATTAGGATACATGCCAAACACGACCAGATTGTTATAGTTGTCAACGATACTTGGCTCTGCTATATGGAAGATGGTGGTAATAGTGTCGCAACGATGAAGTCCACAGGTGTCACAGGCAACAAAACGCATGGTATCTTCACCGGTATAATTGAAGTAAGGGAAGTAACGCACACAGGAATCAACGCCAACCCATTGCAAGGTTCCGTTGTGCGCAGCTATGGATGTTTGAACCGAGGCGGGTTCACAAATCAAGTCGTCAAAGTGTAAACAGTAGGAATAATTGTTGTTCTTGTTTAGGTATAAATCTACTGTGGAGGCAGTCATCGGTTGGTCTACACTAAAGATGTAAACGATGGTGTCGCAATGATTTCCTGCATCGCAAGTAGTAAACGTAATGGCATCTACTCCGCTAAATCCTGCATTGGGAGTATAAATAAAACAACTGTCGCTGATAACCACTGTACCGTTTAATGATGTGGTGGAATGAACAGCAACCGGGGATGTAAGCAAGTCATAAAACTGTAAGCAGGCGGTATACGCACTATCACGACTCAACGGAACAGAAAAAGTATCAATGTCCTGTACAGAGGTAATGGTTACAAAAAAGTAAACCGTGTCACATTGCGGAACGGTCTCAGTACTGCAAATAGAGAAAAGAACCGTGTCATAACCGTTGAAGTTATTGGTCGGAGAGTAATTAAAGTCCGTTCCATTTAAGGATAAGGTAAAGCCATGGTCACCCTGTGTGATACTTATTGTTTTATTCGGACATACAGTTACATTCGGAATCAGACTTACACTAGCTGTTGTGTTTTCAGGAATGGTAATATAATGGTCGGTTATCTTATTAAAGAAAATGGCCTGATTGGGTAATAAAGGAGGATTGGCTGCTGTAATAACAGGAGCGCCAATGGCTGTCGTGGCGGCATTCAAATGACGTTCGTTGTTATTTACAAAATAGCGCGGTCCTGCCACATCGCTGGCGCCTAACTGGTTCACGCGACTCATGTAAGTATAGTCAGCTTGTGCTCTTCCTTTTTTTACATCGAGAATATAGTACCCTTTGTCGTCCAGATTTACAAATTTCATATGCGGGTTGAACGCCTTGATAATGTTGACCCCTACCGGTAAAGGAAGGTTGAATGAGGTAACGCTGGAACCAACAAACTCTACACAAACAGAGCCTGCTCCGGTGCTCGATACGTAGTTAGGCCCCGGCACATCATTACACCAACTCGTATGTATGTCACCTGTTAACATCACTACATTTTTTACAGGCGTGTTGAGTATGTGATTTTCAATTAATCCTCTCTCATAATTATATCCATCCCACTGGTCGGCATTCACCGGTTGTCCGAAAATTTGCAATGGTGCAAACATTACCTGATTACCGATTATTTTCCAGCGGGTGCTTGTATCGTCCAGTTGTTGAAAAAACCAGGCTCGTTCAGCAGGCCCCATCATGTGGCGAGTAGGGTCATCAGTTGCTCCCAAATTTTGTTCATCACGATCATACAAACGGGTATCCAGCATTATTAAGTCCAGTAGTTTCCCATAACGAAGTCTTCTAAAAATACGTATCGTATCATTTGGATCCGGCTTGCGCAACGGCATCCATTTAAAATAGGTTGAAGTGGAGTTTCGTTTTCGCCAATCGTAGTTTCCTTCAGTTCCTGGGGTGTGATTCTGAGCGCCTTCACGCCAAGAGTCATTTGCTGTTTCATGATCATCCCAAACAGTGATAAAAGGGAAAAGCTGGTGAATTCTCCTTAGTTGATCATCCAGTTTGTACTGAGAATAACGTAGTTCATATCCTACTTCGGTAATAGCTTCGGTAGGCGGGTCGTATGTTCTTCCTGCTATATTATCCGAAAAATCTCCGGTAGCATATTCATAGATATAATCACCCAAATGCAGTACGGCATCTACATCGTTGCGATTTGTAATGCTTTCATACGCATTGAAGTATCCATGTTCCCAACTCGCGCAACTCACTACTGCAAATCGAACGCTGTCATTGTCGGCATTTGGAGAAGGAGCAGTTTTTGTTCTTCCAATAACCGAATTTCTACCAAGCGCATTAAATATGTAGTAGTAGTAAGTAGAAGGTTGTAAGCCACATACATCTGCTTTTACACAAAAATGGCTGCTGTCTGTTGCTACGCAGGTGCCGTAGTTGATAACGTTGGTAAAATTCACATCAGTTGCTAGTTGCCAGTATACATCAATGTCTCCTGCAATGCCCGTATCAGGGGTCACCCTTGTCCAAATCATTACATGATCGTCTGTAGGGTCACCTGATTCCACGCCATGATAAAATGGACGAAAGGATGGATTAAGTGTAATGCGGTGTTGATGTGTTTGAGACTTGCTTAACAGAGAAATTAGGAGTAGAAGACCAACAGGGAATAATTTCTTCACAGTATTTTTTTTGTGTGGACGCAAAGATAGTTAAGCAAAAATATATTGTCGAACTGAAAACAAAAAAGCCGAAGAAGTTTCTTCGGCTTTTTTGTTTTCAGTTCAAATGTTAGGCTTTATTACCTGATTAATGTTACCGTTCCGTTATTGGTAAAGGTTTTATCATCAAGGAAAGTAATCTTAGCGGTATAGGTAAATACATTAGGTAACTGCATTTCACCTTTATAGGTTCCGTCCCATCCGGCTAACTGATTATTGGCTTTATAAACCAATTCACCCCAACGATTGAAGATTTTAAGATCAACGAATTTAATGTCCTCCCCATATATCATAAATAGGTCGTTGTTTCCGTCACCATTCGGACTGAATGAATTAGGAATGAATACTGGTTTGTGTGGTTCTACTTCTACATGAACAGAAGCACTGGTGTAGCATGTGGCGTTGTGATTTACAACGCTGACAGTAACCGTATAATCACCACGATAGTAGGGACTTACCCAAGGGTTAGCGCAGTCGATACAACTAAGGCCTTCAGCAGGTGTCCAATTGAAGGTTGGATTCACAACGTTTTGATAAAGCACTTGTATCTGTTTCGTTTCTCCAAGGCGAAGGACCAACGTGTCTATATTTATTTCTGCAAGCACAGGGAGTGGCTCTAATACGCTAACCGTAGTATCGCTTTTGCACCCATGGTAGTTAACAGCATGAATGAAATGGTCGCCTGCAGATAGCAAATAGAAATCACCGGAAAACTGACCTGCTCCTCCGTCAATAGAATATTCGTACGGACTGTTTTGAAGTGAAATAGCAAGAATATGGGCAGCGCCATCATTATAATCCGAGCCAAAGCAGGACGTGGAATCTGTAGTTGTAATAAAAACATCAGGTGTGGCATCAGGAACAATTGTTGTGTCTACCTTTGTGCAGCCATGGTCATCAGATATGATAACTATGTAAGTGCCTATAGCTAGATTCCGAACGGCCCCGTCTACGGCAAAAAGGAAATTGGTCATATCCTGAGTTGCCGAATAGTTGTAGGGCGATGTACCACCCTGTGCAGCAACATAAATAACCCCATTCGCATCACCAATACATTTTACGGCATCTACGGTGATTGTGTAAGTTAAATCGGACGGTTCGTTAACTATACCAGTGGTGGTTACAGAACAACCATTTTGGTCTGTAACGGTACAAGTATATGTGCCGGCAACTAAACCGTAAGCAGAAGTAGTGGTAGCCCCGTTTGACCACAAAGGAGCGTAAGGTTGGGTTCCGCCTGTTGGAACTGTAATCGCGCTTCCGTTTGGTGCCTGGTAGCAACGAGCGTCAATGGTAGTAGTTGTAGTAGCAAGGATTGGCGATTGATTCACAATATAACTTTGCTCAGCGGTACAGGCATTTGCATCAGTTACTGTAACAGTATAGGGCCCGGCATTTAAAGTAGAAATGGAGGATGTAGTTGACTGGTTCTGGTCATCCCACAAATAGGTAATACCACCTGC
>CANJVG010000008.1 GCA_947478005.1 Bacteroidota bacterium | reverse complement strand
GCCAGGTAACGATAACACGATTCATCATCCGGATATTTCTCAAAGAACGACTGAATACTGATTTGCTTTTTCATAACCATTTTTCAGCAAACTTACTTCGCCACTACGCACTGTATTTGCGCTGCGGACTAAATGGTTAATCCAAAAATTGTAATTATAGTTACCGTTGTATCTTACCTTATAACGATAAACTGAAACGCCAATATTAGCCTCAGGACCTGCGAAAATTCGAATCACGCGATGCTTAAATAAATAATATCGTGGATTGAAACCGGTGGCAACTGAAACCCCATCATGGGCGTAAGTATTGCTATAAGGGTCGTTAGGATTATACCCATAATCTGTTACACCCACGAGTGGTATAAATGTTCCCAATCCGGCAATGACATTTTCTGAAAACCCGATATAAAGTGGAACTCTTATACCGATTTTACCTTTTAAAACTCTCCGTTCATAACTTTGACAAAGGCTTAGATGGGTAAAGCCTAATAGGTTAAATGACCAGGTGTTAAGCTGCGGAATATTGCTGGTCATTACCCTTCGTGGTGCTATGATGGTTATATCATCTACTGCACCGCTTTGATAAACGATAGAGTCTACTTCTTTTAGTTTTATTGTGTAAACTGGACCGGAAGAAATTTCTGTTCGGCTATAGCGTAGATATATTGGACCTACTTCGGTGACCTTCGCTAGAGTAATAGTCCCGTTGGAAAAATAGATTTTATCCTGTGCTTGAGCAAGTGTAGAGAAGAAATATGTGAGGATAAAAAGCAGTATGGGGAAAGAAGCAGATATTCTTTTCATATTGAATGGGTTTGATAATTTAAAGATAGGAAATTTAAAGATTAAGGAACAATTAGGGATCTTATATCATTCAATACATAAAAAATCTTTCTTTGTCTCTTACATAACTACGTCATGAAAAATCTTCGAATCCCCTTACTCTTTTGTTTCTGTTTATGGTTTCAGTTTTCTTTCTCCCAAATTGATACCAAAAACATAATCATAGCCCGCGATAGCTTTGGTGTGCCTCATATTTACGGTCATACCGATGCGGAGGCTGCTTATGGCCTGGCCTATGCCCATTGTGAAGATGATTTTAAAAGCATTCAACAAAATTTACTGGGTGGGAAAGGAATGTTGGGAGAGGTCATGGGCAAAGAAGGCGTGCTATTCGATTTTGGTTTGCGTTTTTTCGGTATTGATACGTTGGTCGACAATCGTTATGAAACTTCTCTTTCAAATGATTTTAAGAAAGTTTTGAGTGGCTATATACAAGGTGTAAACGATTATGCAGCGAAACATCCCGAGGAAGTATTGCTCAAAAAAGGGTTGCCATTTACGGAGCGCGATATGGTAAAGGGTTCTACACTCACCCTTACTTTGTTTGCGGGAGCAGGTTTGGCGCTCAAGGCTATCAAGGATAATCACATTGAGCTATTGTTTCAACCCAACGAAATTGGTAGCAACTCCATGGCAATAGCTCCTTCCCACACCGAGGATGGGAAAGGTTGGTTGCTCGTTAACTCTCATCAACCTATTGAAGGACGATTTGCCTGGTACGAAGCACACATTAAGAGCGATGAAGGCTGGGATATTATTGGGGGTTTGTTCCCTGGAGGAGCCACCATTTTTGTTGGAACTACGAAAAAATTAGGGTGGGCGCATACTACTAACTACCACAACTTTGGCGATATCTATAAACTGAAACATCGTGGCAATAAGTATTTCTATGGTGGTGAATGGAAAAAGTTCGAAACCAAAACTGCTCACCTGAAAATAAAACTTGGTGCCATTAAGTTAGCCATCAACAAAAAGATTCGCGGTTGCGATTTGGGACCGGTGTTTCAAAGCAAGAATGGTTGGTATGCGCTACGGTTTCCGGGGGCGCATGATTTGCGAGCTACCGAGCAATGGTATAGAATGAACAAAGCCAATAACTTCAAGGAGTTTGAAACAGCTTTGAAGATGGAAGCTATTCCCTTGTTCAACATTATGTATGCCGATGTAGAAGGGAATATTTTTTATGAAAGCTGTGGGCAAATCGCTTTACGTGATTCCACCCTGAATTGGCATACCCCTTTGGATGGCACATCGTCTAAATTTAAATGGACTAATCTGATTCCTTACGACAGAAAACCAAGGCTGTTGAATCCAAGTTGTGGCTATTTATATAGTTGTAACCAAACCCAGAATGCTGTTAGCGGCAAAGGTTGTGAATGGCATGGTGGTTTTATTGGCGCACAAAGATTTAACTATAACCGGGGAGAGCGTTTTGGAGAATTGTTGGCGAGTGTAAAAGGGAAATTTACGTGGGAAGATTTCAATCGAATTAAGTTCGATAAAAGTTATTCGAGGAGCGCTAGTTATGCTCGTAATTTTAGAGCAGCTTTTGAACTGAACGAAAAGAAATATCCTGACATAGCGGATGTAATTAAAAAGTTAAAGCAATGGAATTGGAGCGGTGAGGCTGAAAATAAAGAAGCGGCAATTGCGATGATTATGCAAGAGAAATTGCAAAAGGAATGGAAAGTGCCGTTTGCATTCTTGATGATTAAGCAGCAGCCTTTGTTGGAGAATGATTTGGTAAAGGCTTTGCGGTATACCAAGAAATTTATGCTTGATAAATATGGGAGTATAGAGGTGAAACTCGGAGATGTTCAAAGGATGATTCGAGGTAACGTGAGTTTGCCGGCAAGCGGAATGCGCGAAGTGCCTCGAGCTGCCGACCCTAAATTGTATGATAAGACAAATGGGATTTGGCGAATAACGAACGGTGATGGGTACATACAGATGAACAAGTATTCTAAAAGCGGAGTAGAGGTTAACTCTGTAAACGCCTATGGTTCCTCAGCCCATGCTGAAAGTAAGCACTACACTGACCAAATGAAATTGTTCGGCAAAGAGAAGTTTAAACCCATGACTTTCGATTGGGAGGAAATTAAAGCGAAGGCCGAACGGATTTATAGTCCGGGTAGAAACTAGGTGAAGAGCTAGAAGTTTAGACTGCTACAGCCTCTTCCTTCGCCATCAAATACTTCACCTTTTCCCAGGGCTCGTATTCAAAGTGTTTTCGGTCTTTTACTTTTTCAGGGAAGCGCACGTGGTATTCAAACTCGTGGCGGAAATGGCGGATTGCCGCAGCTACGGGCCATGCAGCCGCATCGCCCAGCGGGCAAATTGTATTGCCTTCAATTTTGCGTTGAATATCCCATAGCAAATCAATGTCCTCCATTTTGCCATAGCCATGTTCTAATCTCCACGTTACTTTTTCCAGCCAGCCCGTTCCTTCGCGGCAAGGTGAGCATTGTCCGCAACTTTCGTGCGCATAAAAACGCGAGAAGTTCCAGGTGTTGCGCACGATGCACTGGCGGTCGTCATACACAATAAATCCGCCCGAGCCAATCATACTACCGGTGGCAAAGCCGCCATCGCTCATACTTTCGTATGTCATCAAACGCTGTTCTCCTTTGGCGGTTTTAAACAATAATTCAGCCGGAAGAATAGGCACCGAAGAACCACCGGGAACACAAGCCTTTAGTGGTCGGTCGGTTTGCATACCTCCACAGTATTCATCGCTCATTACAAACTCTTCTACCGGCACATTCAATTCAATTTCATATACCCCCGGCTTCTTAATATTTCCCGAAGCTGAAATCAGTTTTGTTCCGGTAGATTTTCCAATACCAATCTTGGCAAACGCTTCTCCACCATTCATCATAATCCATGGAATGTCCATCAGTGTTTCCACATTGTTCACCACGGTTGGATTGCCATATAAACCTACCACAGCAGGGAAAGGTGGTTTAATACGCGGGTTGCCGCGCTTGCCTTCGAGCGATTCAATTAAGGCAGTTTCTTCACCACAGATATACGCGCCTGCTCCGCAGGTAACATGCAGATCCAAATCAAAACCGCTGCCTTTAATGTTTTTGCCGAGCCATCCGTTAGCATAAGCCTCGTTAATCGCTTTTTCAAGAATGCGATACACCCACATATATTCTCCACGAATATAGATGTAAGAAAGGTGAGCTTCAAGAGCAATGCTCGAGGTAATCATTCCCTCCACTAAAAGGTGTGGAAGTTTCTCCATCAGATAGCGGTCTTTGAAAGTACCTGGCTCGCTTTCATCGGCATTACAAACTAAGTGATGCACCGGATTATTCTTACCAATGAAACTCCATTTCATACCGGTAGGAAAACCGGCACCACCACGACCACGCAAGCCGCTTTTCTTTACTTCTTCCACTATTTCAGTGGGCGTCATCTTCAATGCTTTTTCCACCGAAGCATAACCTCCTGTTTTTCGGTAAACTTCGTATGTTTCAATGCCCGGAACGTTGATGTGTTCAGTGAGAATTTTTTTGCCCATGGTTAAATCATTTATGCGGGCACGAATGTAATTTCGCTTGGCAATTTCTCCAAAGAAAGTTTCAACAGAGAACAGATAAACATTTGGGCCTAAAGTACCAGCAGCATTTTACGGAGTATCTTTAGGTAGAGAATAGATAACGAGGTTATCGTTGTTCTGTGAAGCAATATATAAACTACGCTGCGCCTGATTGATTTTAATCAATTTACGTGCGTCACCATCTACTACAAAGCCGCTTTCTGTTAATGATACCGGTTTGAAATTGCCTTTGCCATCCCCCTTTAAATACAGCCCTTTAAAAGCATCATACCTGCCGCGTTCTACTTCGGCATAGTAGAAGTTTCCAACCAATAGCAAGTCAAGATTGCCATCGTTGTCTATGTCGTCAGCCAGCATATCATTTATTGGAGCGAACTGCGCTTCCACAGGAAGTAGTTTAACTGTAAATGCATTAGCTCCGTCATTCTGAAGATAGCACGAACCATTTTCATAAGCGAAAAGGTGGGCTGCATTGTTCACGGCTTCGTTGCCGAACATATCACTTACTGTTGCTTGACCATAAAGAGAAGCTTTGTAGTACTTTTTTGCCAATCCATTTATCCTTGGTACTAATGTCCTGAGCTGCTTGCACGGATATAATTTACCATCCTCATAAAAACCGGTAATCAAATCAGTAGATCCATTGCCATCAAAGTCCTTGGCATAAAGTTCCAGTGGGGCATCTTGATTTGCTTTGTAACGTGTATTTAGTCCAAGATTTCCGAGCACATAATCGGTATCGCCATCTTTATCAAAATCACCGGCAGTAATACAATTCCAAAAACCATTCGTTTTTTGATTCAATTTCATTTTAGCTGTAACATTCTCCAATTTTCCTTTGGTGTTTTTGAAAAAGGTAACAGGCATATACTCTCCTACAAGAATTAAATCTTGTTGATGGTCATTGTCGAAATCTGTCCACATGGCACTTGATACCATCCCGATTTTTCTGAGTTCTTTGGCTTTGGTATCGGTAACGTCCACAAATTTTCCGCTTTCATTTTTCAAAAGATAACTGGAAGGATTTGTTGGATAAGCATGGGATTCTACACGACCTCCTACGAATAAATCTAAATCGCCATCATTGTCATAATCGGAGGCAATAGCACAGCTTGAACTTGTTCTTATGTCCGGAATCAAATCACTACTTTGTTTGAAATTACCTTTACCATCGTTTATATACAGCCGATGCTTCAAGCTATCAGATGATTCTGAAAACTCGTAACCTCCGGTTGCAGCATATACATCATTATCACCGTCTTTATCAATATCAAAAACGGCAAAGGCTCCGTCTTCGTATTGAATATCTTTCGTTATCGTATTTGCGACTTTCGAAAATCCACCGCTTTTATTTTGTAAGAAACACGCACGAGGTTTACCGACAGAACCGCCTACCAATAAGTCTTCCAATCCGTCTCCGTTCAAATCTCCCTTAGCTAAAGCCGGGCCTCCCTTTGAGTACATTTGAGGAAGAAGAGGGTCAACAGAAAAGTCGATAAAATTATCTTCTTCATGTTTGTAATCAAGTCCAGTTTTAATGGCCGCAGAAAAAATCGTTTGGGTTTTAATCGGTTTGTTTTGGGAAGGAGGTGTGGCGTTTTTGTGGTATACTTGAAGCGTTTGATTACCGCTAACATTTTTCAACCATTGAATATTTCCATCCGGCCAAACAATCTCCAGCGAATCAATGATTTTGTTGGAACCTGTTCCGAAATGAAGAATATTTTCGGAAGAGGATAGAAATCCTTTTACGGGTTGTAACGTAAACAACTGTTTTATTCCGCCTTCATAGATCATTGCCTTTGTGCCTTGAGTTGGATAATGTAATTCATCCACAAGCTTTATTCGGAGGTAGTAATTTTTAGGATTAATGTTAGCTCTGTTTTCGTAAACAAAGGAAGTGGCTCCCGTGTTGTTAACTACAATATCTAGGTCACCATCATTATCCAGGTCGGCATACGAGGCTCCGTTTGAGTTAAAAGCCTTGCCCATTCCCCATTCCTTCCGCATGTTTTTAAATGTCAGATTGCCATTGTTCTTGTAGATGTAGTTGGTAAACCAGGTGTTATTCGAATCAACTTTAAGAAAATCTAAATATTGATCCATTGGAAGAAACTCATTTGCTTTTCTCATTGAATCGCGTTCCCATGGTAAATCTATACTGAAGGCATGGTCTATCATATTTCCGTTTGACACGAAAATGTCTTTCAAGCCATCGTTATCGAAATCGGCAATCAACGGAGACCAACTCCATTCAGTAGCATCCACGCCCGCTAACTCAGAAATCTGACTGTATGTCCCGTTACCCATGTTTAATTGCAGAACATTTTTTACCTGCTGAGCGCCTAAGCGTTTTTTCTTTTCCGATAGAAATCGATACCAGTCGTAAGGGGTTTCCCACCAGCTAGTTTTCTGTCTATAGCTTTTATCAGAACGCATATCCACCGACATCATATCCTCTAATCCATCGTTGTTGATGTCTCCCATATCAATACCCATGGTATAGAAACTTGTCTGAGGCATTACTTTATCCGATGCTTCTATAAAATGTCCATGCCGGTTGTAGTATAAATGATCGGGTGAGTCAAAGTCATTTCCCATGTACAGGTCAGTGTAGCCGTCATTATTGAAATCGTTTGCATAAGTAAATAAGCCATACCTGAACTTTGTGCTGAAGCTAATCCCCGAAGATTTAATGACGTTCTTGAAATGCTTTCCTTCTTCATTTTCAAAAAGAAAGTCGGGATAAAAATCCTTTGGCTCCCAATCAGCTATACCTTGCAAACCGTTCGATTGCAGTTTGGAATTGAAATTTGCATTGACATAGAGGTCAAGAAAATGGTCATTATTGTAGTCGAGAAATACAGGAGATCTTAATGGGCCGGTGGTAATTACACCCAATGGTTTTGCTTTTTCAGTAAAGGTAAGATTACCGTTATTCATGTACAGCAAAATATTTAACGTGTCCTTAAACCCTACCGTAATGGAAGAAAATGGCTCGTCCTGCTCTCTGGTGATAAGTATGTCGGTAAAACCATCATTGTTCAAATCCGCCATTGCCACACCATTGGACCAACGTTGACCTGCCAGTCCAGCCTTCTCGGTGATGTCTTCAAAAACCAAATTTCCTTTGTTTAAGTAGAGTGCGTTAAAACTATCACCTGCAAAAAAAATATCTGATAGTCCATCATTATTTATATCGCCAATTGCCACGCCTCCGCCTGAAATCGGTGGACGACTAATATGGCCGTTATAGTTTATCTTGGAATGGCTTTCGGGAACAATGCGAAATAGAGTGTTCTCGGCTGTTTTCTCAGCTTTGTCATTACAAGACTGAACGAAACAGATAAGAAATGAAAGAAGAAATACGTTTCTCATACGTCTATTATTATTTAAATGAATTGACAACGAAAGTACCTGTTTTTTTTCCTTGCTGCTTTCCACCTTCCAATCCTGTTGTATAGTGTATTCCTGCATAAAAACGGCTGATAGCAGCCTGTTCGGCCGCCTCATAAAAGGAATTGAAACTTCGTTCGTTTAGTCCATACTCCACCAGACTTTTATCGGTAAAGTGGTGGTTTTCTCCAAAGATAGAAGTAAGAACTGTGGCACATGAAAAACTAACAGAGGCATGCCCACTTGTGTGCTCAGGGAAAGGGGGGGTAACTATAAATGGCATCCAGTCCTGATCAATGTTCTTTGTAATGTAAGTTACAGGCCTAATAAGGTTAGTCTCATATTTCTGATGCCAGCAACAGATCAGAGCATCTGCAATTGATATAGATGCCAGCATATAACAACATACCGTTTCATCTAATTTCAATTTTGCTTCTTTGCATGATTCTCCCGTGATGCCTATCCAGTGAGCGGTAGGACTAATTCTTCTGCGGGTAGTTGGAATATGCCCTTTAAAAGTCATTTGGTCGGGGTTGTCATCCCAGTAGAGAGCAATTGATTTTTCCTCGTCAATGATAGTTTTGGATTTTTGGTAAACATTATCGACCAGGTGATAGAATTTGCTTCCCTTCTTTTCGCTAAAAGGAATTTCGAAAGGTACTGAATTTTCCAAAGGATTGATGCCAGAGAAAGTTCTGAGGGTGCCCCAGAAGGGTTCCAAAGCACTTCGGAATTCGGATGGAGTAGGGGCCCATTTACCAGGAGCGGTGCTGAAAAGATACTTTGGTTTAGCTTTAGTTTGGGCATAGTTGTCTTCCTTTGCCCACTTTAATATTCCTGAGCCAACAGCTATTCCATATTCTATGGAGTTCTTTGCAACTTCCTCGTCAATATGAAGCGAGTCCTTGAAAAAGGAAAGATGCTTGATTAATAGTTCATCGCATCCTTGTTCGCGATAAACCAGCTTTTTTGAAACTGTAGCGAATGCCTGAACTGCCGCAAGTTCGTAGCAATAAGTTTTGGAGCTATCGGGTTGAGGCAAAGCTTCAAGAGCGTTGAAATGAGTTTCATTTGAACTGCTTTTTTTCTTCCCAATTTCCAATACTTCAAAGGCCGCAATATTGGGATAGGCATACGTTCTGCTTGCAAGTAACGGGCTGAAGCCATCCCCTACCATAATGGTGGTAATGGATGAATTCCATTCATGAATTAAGAAGGATAAATTCAGGCTGTCGGAAATCTTGGTGACCTTCGAGCCGCTAAGATTAGATGCAGTGTGTTTGTTTTGGCAAGAAGAAACTACTAGTAGCAGGATGGGAATCCATCGAAGACTTTTTTTCATGGGCCAGGATTTGATGAGGGGAAAATAGTATTTTTCTATCTCCTCCGAATAAATCCTAAACTTTGGAAAGCAATTCTACTTTACCCGCTTTGCAGTCTTCAATCAATGAGTCCATTTTTTCAGGGGTAAGAAACTCGTGGTAGTTGTCGCCTAATTGCAGCATTGGAGCATAGCCGCAGGCACCCAAACATTCGGTTGCTTTCACGCTGAACAAACCATCAGCAGTAACTTCACCTTCTTTTACACCCAGTTTGTTGAGTGTGTAATCAATCAAGTCCTCTGCTCCACGAGTGACACAGCAACTAGTCCGGCAAAATTCAAACATGTATTTGCCAACTGGTTTCTGATTATACATCGTATAGAAACTGGCCACTTCATATACCTCAATCGGTTTAATGGAAAGTATTTCCGCCACCATATCCATTGCTTCTATCGAAAGCCAATTGTCATTAGCATCCTGTACCTCATGCAAGATGGTAAGCAAGGCGCTCTTCTTTTTTCCTTCCGGAAAGCGGCTTTTCAATACTTCAATTCGTGCGAGCGTTTTCTCACTTAAATTCACGCCTTTATTACTCTTTGCTACTAAACTCATATTTTTTATTTGAAGCCTTTAGCCTTTAGTCGTTCGGTATTAGAAAATATACATTATGTAATTCCTAATAGCTAAGGGCTATCAGCTAATAGCTATTTTTATGCATCCAACTCTCCAGCAATCACATTCAGCGAACTCAATATTACAATCGCATCACTTAGCAACCCTCCTTTAATCATATCGGTATAGGCCTGATAATAAATAAAACATGGTCTGCGGAAATGCAAACGGTATGGAACTCTGCTTCCATCACTTACCAGATAAAAACCTAGCTCACCGTTGCCACCTTCCACACAATTATAAACTTCGCCTTTCGGCACGGGCACTTCACCCATCACTATTTTGAAATGGTAGATGAGCGCTTCCATGTTATTATAGACATCCATTTTCGGAGGCAAATAATAGTCCGGAACGTCAGCGTGATAAGGACCTTCGGGAAGGTTGGCAAGTGCCTGTTCAATAATGCGCATACTTTGCCAAATCTCTTCGTTGCGCACACAGTATCGGTCATAGGTATCACCGCTTTTGCCAACAGGAATGTCAAACTGAAAATCCTGATAAGAAGAATAAGGAGTCGCTATACGAACATCATAATCTACACCCGCTGCGCGAAGGTTAGGGCCGGTGAAGCCGTAGCCGATTGCTTTTTCTGCACTAATGCCTCCAACGTCAACGCATCTATCCATGAAAATACGGTTGCGGGAAACCAAGGCTTCAAATTCTTTGAAAGCAGGGGGGAAGTCTTTCATAAAAGCATGCAACTTACGGAAGCCGGTGTCGCTTAAATCTCTTTCCAATCCACCGATACGACCCATGTTGGTAGTTAAACGGGCACCGCAAAGCTCTTCGTATATTTCATAAATCCGCTCACGGTATTGCATCACATACAAGAAACCTGTGAATGCACCGGTATCAACAGCAAGAATTGAATTGCAAATCAAATGGTCGGAGATGCGCGCCAACTCCATCAATATCACACGTAGATATTGTGCGCGCTTTGGAACTTCCACGTTCAATAATTTCTCTACGGTCATCCACCAACCAAAATTGTTGATAGGAGAGGAGCAATAATTCATTCTATCGGTCAATACATTGATTTGATAGAAAGGACGATTCTCTGCTATTTTTTCGAAGGCACGGTGGATGTAACCAATAGTTGGTTCGGCATCTACAATGCGCTCTCCATCCATCAGCAACACATTCTGGAAAATTCCGTGTGTGGCTGGGTGAGTCGGTCCAAGATTGAGAATAGACAATTCGCTTCCATCTTCGTTCTCACGCTGACGAATCATGTCAGCATATTTCTCTTCAATAGTTAGTGGGGCAAGTATCTGGCTCATGATTAGTTCGCGTTTGTATTTTGAGGAATACGACCAAAATATCTGTCATCTTTATCCGTTCTGTTTCCGTCTTCTAGAGGAAACTCTTTGCGCAGTGGAAATGAAACCATTTCATCCATGTTCAGAATACGTTTCAAATCGGGATGGTTGTTGAATATGATACCGTAGAAATCATAAGTCTCTCTCTCCTGCCAGTTGGCCGAGGCAAAAAGGCTGGCTACTGATTCTACTTCCGGATTTGCTCCGTTTAAAAATACTTTGAAACGAACACGCACATTCTCTACCCAGTTATGCAGATGATAAACCACAGCAAACTGTCTAGCGGTTTCGTTATCGGGATAATGGATGCCGCAAACATCGGTCAGAAAGTTAAAGCCCAGTTCATCGCGGAAGAAATGAATCGCCTCTACATTCTTATCGCTGGCTATTTCAAATGCCAACATGCTAAACTCATTCGTAAAGTCTTTTACTTCTTCTCCGAATTTTGCCGTAAGCTTCTCCTGCACTACTGTATAATCTAATGCCATATTTTTCAGCTTTTAGCCGTTAGCCGTTAGCCGTTAGATTCTAAGTTCTAACAGCCAGCAGCTAAAGGCTCTTTAATTGATATTAATTCCGTAGGTAGCCAATTGCGCTTTATACTCCGGTGAATCTCTTCGGTCGAATGCTTCATTCTTCACCAACTCCTGCAACTTCATAATGCCATCCAATATCTGCTCGGGACGTGGAGGACAACCCGGCACATAAACATCCACCGGAATCACTTTGTCAATTCCCTGCAACACGCTGTAAGTATCAAACACTCCGCCTGAACTGGCACAGGCACCCACTGCAATGACCCAACGTGGTTCTGCCATTTGTTCATACACCTGACGAAGAATAGGGCCCATCTTTTTAGCAATGGTTCCCATCACCAACAGCATATCGGCCTGACGGGGAGAAAAGCTCGGACGCTCGGAACCAAAACGCGCTAAGTCGTAATGTGAACCCATGGTAGCCATAAACTCAATTCCGCAGCACGAAGTAGCGAAAGGAAGTGGCCATAAACTCTTTGAGCGTGCGAGGCCAACAAACTTATCGATAGACGTAAGCTGAAAGCCGGTGCCGTTGTAGCCTTGCTCAGTCGGTGTTAATCCTAATTTTTGTTCTGTTGTTAATTCTGCCATAGTATTTTTAGCTTTTAGCTTATAGCTTTTAGCAGTTAGATTAAAGCCAATTTTCGTGTTGAATTTCTCTATCGGCTAACAGCTACCCGCTAATGGCTCTTTATTTTATTCCCACTCCAATGCTCCTTTCTTAATGATATAATAGAAACCTATCAAAAGCACTGCCATAAACATTATCATCTTCACAAAACCATCTACTCCAAGTTCACGGAAATTAACCGCCCAGGGATACATGAATATCACTTCCACATCAAACAACACAAACAGGATGGCCACCAAAAAATATTTCACCGAAAAGGGAATTCGGGCATTGCCGTGTTGCGGAATACCACATTCGAAATTGGCATCCTTGTTTTTAGAGCTTCTCTTAGGCCCGAGAAAGTTGGATACGAGAAGTGTAAAAGCCACAAACGCTGCGGCAAACACTACCTGCATCAGAATGGGGATATAATTGATATTGCCTTCGTTCATACGCTGTTTTTTGCAGCGCCAAAAGTAATCTTACCGCCCGAATAAGAAACCATTTTACCAACAAAATGTTGGACAAATTAATCGGGCGTATAGGCCGCTACTTCCACCAGGAACTTTTCGTCAATGGCTCCTAAGTCGCGAGCCGATTTGTTGGAGAGTTTAATGGTGATTTCCTGCGAAGCATCATTAGGCGGAACCTTGCCCAGCACCTTCACAAAAACTGTTTTGTGATTCATCAGGTTGGTTACCCGAACAATAGAGCCCATTTCGGCATCGTTGTAGAAAGCAAGATTCTGATTGCCCGAAGTGGCATCTTCAATATAATTAGCGGCCCCTTTATTCTTCTTCATTTTCATACCCTGTGTAGGATATTGATTGAAAACAGCCGGATATTCGGCAGGGGAATAGGATGTTCTTACAACAGGAGCAACAGCCGTATTAGCAGCCTGAAGGGGTTGCGGGTTTTCTACCGCTACAGCCTTTACCGGTGCCGGAATAGCTCTTCTTTGGCGCGTATCTTCTTCGCGGTAAGGCGTGTCGGGAGTTGATGGAACAGAGATTGGTTTGTAATTAATCGCCTGCAACTTATGCGGGGTAGAAGGAACAATTAGGTTCTGACCAACTTTTATATGCGGATTTTTGGTCGAAAGCGAATTGGCTTTTTCCAGGTCCTTGAGCGTTAAACCATATTGCTTCGAAATAGAATAAAGCGTCTCGCCCTTCTTCACCACATGTTTGCTCATGGGGGTCTTTGAATTCAACTGAATACTGAAAACCGAAAACAGTAAACCGACTAACCAAAATTTACGCATTGCTATTCTTTTATTTTTACAACGCGAAATTACCTCATCTATTATCCAACCATGAAGCCAACTCAACACATACTAACATTATTTATACTGGTTTTGTGCAGTAATCTAAACATATCCGCCCAAACCAAGCTGGTGTACCAGTATGAAATTCACGAGGAAATAGGCCCTGCCATGAGCCGACTGACCCAAACGGCCATTGCTGAAGCAGAGAAAAGAAAAGCCGCTTATATCCTTATTGATATGGATACCTATGGCGGCATGGTGCTCGATGGCGATAATATCCGCACCGCTCTTTTGAAAACCAAGATTCCGACTATTGTGTTTGTACGCAACAATGCGGCCAGTGCAGGTGCCCTGATTGCCATTGCCTGCGATTCTATTTATATGACACCGGGCTCTACCATTGGCGCGGCCAGTGTGGTGAACCAACAGGGCGAACTGATGCCCGAGAAATATCAAAGCTATATGCGCAAGAAGATGCGCGCCACAGCGGAAGAAACAGGACGAAACCCGCTGATAGCCGAAGGCATGACCGATGAAAACCTCGAAATAGATTCTATTAAACGGAAGGGAAAGATTGTCACCTTCAGCACCCGCGAAGCTATCAAATACCATTACTGCAATGGCGAAGTGGAAAGACCAGAAGATATTCTGTCTAAGCTTTCAGGTGGCAGTTATGTAATAGAAAAACACGAATCAACCCTGGTAGAAAAGCTGCTGCTGTGGTTAGTGAACCCTGCGGTGTCGGGGATTTTTCTGTTGCTTATTTTCGGAGGTATCTATTTTGAGTTCAAAGCACCGGGCACTTTTCTGCCTATCGGGCTGTCGGTGGTGGCTGCCATGTTCTATTTCGCCCCACTTTATTTAGAAGGGCTGGCGGCTAACTGGGAGATTCTGCTTTTTGCGGTAGGCATTATTCTGATTCTGCTCGAAATATTTGTGATACCGGGCTTTGGCATTGCGGGCATCAGCGGCATTGTATTCACCATTGCTGGGCTTACGCTGGCCCTCGTGCGCAATATTGATTTTGATTTCACCTTTGTGCCACATGGCAGTGTGTCGATGGCCTTTTTAATGGTGAGCATAGCCATGGCCCTGCCGCTGCTGTTGATGATTGCCTTCGGGAAAAAGTTCTTTAAATCCCGCGCATTTAAAACCATCAGCGATGTGGGCGAAATGAAACAATCGCACGGCTACTCCATCCGCGACAAAGGACTGCAAAAACTGATTGGCGAAAAGGGGGTAGCCATCACTAACCTGCGCCCAGCCGGTAAGATTGAAATAAACGGAGAGCAATACGACTCCACAGCCGATGGCTCGTTTATACTATCGGGCACCGAAGTAACGGTAATGGCAGTGAGGTCGGCTTATTTGGTGGTGAGGCCGGTCTAGGAATTGGCTTTTATTTCCTAAACTCATTTACCACCACTTGACTTGTTGATCAGGCGATCAACAACCCTTTAGTGCTGCTTCCTTTGAAGTTCAGGCAGATTGTAGTATCACTAAGATCGAAGAAGGATTTATCGTGCTTATTGGTTTGTAGGACACGACCGGGAATTTGAACGTTAAGAACATCGGAGTTATTTCTACTTGCTGATATTCCCAACAGCCCACTTCAACCCTGCTTCTGTTTTAAAATACTTTGCTTGTAACTCTCGCAATTTTACTTGTGAATCTAAATAGCGGTTTTCACGGGCGTTTACTAAAAAGAGGGAGCTTTCGCCATTGTTGAATCGAGTGGTTTCACCATCAAAAAGAGTTTTATATCCCGCTACTGTTTGTTGGTACAACCTGGTTTGCTGTTGCAGGTTTATCAGCTCGTTGAAATATGTTTTTAGCTTGTTTGTTAATTCCTGCTGCTTAAAGTCGATAGCATATTTTGTATTTTGAATTTCAATTTTTGTCAAACGGAGCGCACCACGCCCCTGCATGAAACCAAGCGGCATTGAAAAATTGAGTCCGAATTTGTAGTTATTCGTAAAAAGAATACCCGTATTACTTTGAAAATTAAAGCGTTCACTCAATACGTTATACTTGGCATTCAGGGTGGGCTTTAGGTTTTCAATTTTTAGTTTGCCTTCAATATCTAATTGCCGTAATTTAAAATTGTAATTCAACAGTTCAGGATGTGTTTGACGGAGTTGAAAAGCTAACTCATCTATTTTGTTTAGTTGAATTTCCGGCTGTGTAAATTCTGTATTTAATGGTGCCGGAATAATAGTGGTATCAAATGCGCGTGGTTGATCATTATCCAGCCACAAGAAATTACTGATTTCAACTCCGCTATTTAAAAAAAGTAAACGTGCATCGTTTAGCTGAAACTGACGATTCTGTAACTGTGTAAGTGCTTCTGTAGTATCTATCGCAGCGCGGTCGCCAAACAGATTTGACTGCACGGTAGCGTTGAAACGAACAACTGCAACTGCAGTTGCATCTTTGTAAATCTGATATTCATTATATGCGTAACTCCAGTTATAATACGCTTTTAATGCATCCAGTAATAAATCGTTCAATATCATGAGGCGTTGCTGTTCGCTTGCCTCTCTAAAAATTTGTGCTTTACGAAGGGCAGCCCGTTGCTTATCCATCAGCATGTTTTTTAGGAGCGGCACAGAAATACCAAGGTAGCCCAACCCGTCCTTTGGCAGTTTGCTTTCGTTATTGATATTGCGTCCATACACAAGATCGTATCCGGCACTTATCTCTATGCCATACCATACAGGAACGGAGATTTTATTTTCGAAATAGGAGTAATAGTTAGCTCCATCGTATGTTTTACTGTCATAAGTGGAATAGATAGTGGGATCCCATCCGCCACGAGCGATCAATAATTCAGCTTTTGCCTGCTCGGGAATAAGTTGCGACTGCTTAGCCACCGGGTGATATTTTTTTACCACTTCAATAAATTCAGAAACTGAAAGGGTTTTAAGCGTTGAATCTACGGGATGCGCGCCTAGTATGTCAATGAATCCAAAGTTGATAACACAAAGGAATATTCCGATTAGTTTACTTCTCATCTTTTTTCTCAACTTTTTTAGATGCTTTAGCTGTGTAAAAATCAGGAGGGAAGCCGTTCATGTTTCGCCAGAGTTCGTAAATAATGGTTACGTCCTGTAATAATGCCATGCCTTTTGCGCCCCCGCCAGCTTTAAGCGCCAGCGGCCATTTTTTATCCTGATTGTCTTCAGCTACAAGAATTCTAAATTTTCCATTATCAGAAATCGAATTGTCAATAGCCACCACTTTACCTCCATAAGTTCCGTAGCTTGTGTTTGGCCAACCGCTGAATACAATGGCTGGCCAGCCGTCAAACTGAAAGCGCACTTTTTGCCCGATAGAAATCAATGGTAGATCCATTGGTTGGACATACATTTCTACCGCATATTGAAACTGCTTAGGAACAATTTTTACCATCATTTCTCCTTCCTTTACCACTTCTCCTATACCGGCAGAAATGGTTTTGGTAATTTGACCGTCCTGTGGAGCAAGTACATAGTAAAAGGCATTGCGTATGGCATAATTCGAAAACTGATTTTTAAGTTTTGCCACATCACCTTCACCGGTAGTTACCTCGCTTAGGGTGGCAAATTTATCACTTTCGGCTTTGGCAATCTTTTCAGAATACTCACGGTCGGTTTGATTGAAATCAATCCGGGAGTTTAGTAATTCGTTTTTTGCATTAATGAATTTATTCTCAGCTATGGTACGTTTAGCATCCGAATTTTGCAGTTGTTGCTTCCGTTGCTCCAACTCGGTTAATGATTTCAGGCCTTGCTTATACAACTCATCCTGGCGTTTGTATTGGTCCTGTGCAATTTTGAATTCCGTTTTTGCTGCCTCGAACGCCATGCTGTCACTCTGCACATTCAAAGTTGCCTGTTTAATTTTATTACGCAGTATTTCCATATTCAATTCACGTGCTTCATAAGTTGCTTGCAGCTGGTTTTGTATCGCCCCCACTTTTTCACGATAGAAATCAACAGTGCCTTCTTTAGCCTCAATCTGCTGTTCTGTTCTTTCCAGCAGTTTGGGGTCTAAATAATCTTCTTTTACTTCCGTAATTTTCAAAATAGTGTCACCTTTTTTAACAAGGTCTCCTTCTTTTACATACCATTTTTCAATTCTACCGGCAATTATTGAGTTGAGTTCCTGGGGGCGCTGTTCAGGCGAACGGGTTGTAATTAACCCCGGTGCCTGTATGTTTTGAGTCCAGGGCAGTAATAAAAAAATGAGCATAGTAACACTAAAAACAATCATCCATCTTAAAATATTTGTATCAGAATCGCTATTAAAGGCTTTTTTGAATGAAGTGAATTCATTTTTTTCCTTCAGCAAAATATTATTGTCTTTATTCAGCCACATAAATTGTAGTTACTTATTCGCAGTTATTTGAAATTATAAACTTAAGCGTTTAAACATTCTCCGATATTCGGTGGTTTGGCTTACCTTCTCAAAGCTTCCGCATGCAACAATTTTCCCCTCTTCTAGAAGAATAACCTTATTGCAGTTTTGCGCAAAATTTTCATCGTTAGTTACCGCAATTAACGTGAATTCATGTTTAGCATCGGTTAGATTTTTTACCATTTTTTCTTGCTCTACTATTTCCAATGAACTCCAGCAATCTTCTAAAAGTAAAAGGCGCGGCTTTGTAAGTAAAGCTCTCGTCAGTAGAATTTTATTAATTACGTTGCGTGGGAGTCTTTTACCAATGGAATCAACCATTGTATCTAAGCCGTTATTGAGCGATTGTAAATACGGAAGTAATCCGGTTTGTTCTGCTACTTCAAGTATAAAAGGAGTGGAAATGCTATTGTCACCAAGAGTTAAGTTCTCATAAAGGGTACCGGAAAACAAATCTGTTGTGGCAGGTAAAATACCAATTTCTTGTCGTAGCTTTTGAAGATTATAGTTACCAAGGGGATAACCATTGAAAAGCAGGTTGCCGTCATAATTCAGATAACCACCTGTAAACAGTTTTAGTAGTGTGGTTTTGCCTGAACTCTGCGAACCGAATATGCACACCTTTTCTCCGCTCTTTATTTCAAAATTTAAGTTTTGTAAGACATACTGATTGTTGTCGCTAAAACGGTAAAACAGGTTTTCTGCATTAATCTGAATGCCTTTTGCATTGCTTAATTCCAGAATGTCCAAACCATTTTCTCTTTCTATGGGCTTATCTAAAATCTTGCTTACTTTTTCAAGAGAGGTAAGCATGTCATACACTACATCTAAGCTGCCGATTATTTTTTCAACTGAATTCAGCAACATTATAATCACAATTTCACTGGCTATAAACTGCCCTATATTTATTTGTTGCTTTATAACCAACAATGCTCCAAGAATTAACAAAGCAGCAGTAATAACTACTTTGAACATTACAAATGCCCAATACTGAATCTTAAGCACTTTGAAATGTTCTGCCCGAGCATCAAGATAACCGCTTACTAATATATCGGCTTTACGCGCGGGGAAATCACTCATCCCCATAAATTTGAGAGTTTTAATTGTCCTCGCTACTTCCTCTAGCCAATATCCGACTTCGTATTTATAATTGCTTTCTTCTAAAGAAGTGGTAATTCCTTTTGGATAAGTTGAACGTAAGATGATATACATTAAGACCAATAAAACTGCACCAAAGGCTAAAAATACTGCGTGATAAAGAGAGAGAAGTATTAGACCAAATAGAATTTGAATGGAAGCAGATGGAAATTCAAGCAAAACTTTGGTCAGTCCTTTTTGTAAAGAGGCTGTATCAAAGAAGCGATTGACAAGTTCCGGTAAGTAATAATCATCTATTGCCATTAAATCTAACCTTGGAATTTTATAGGCAAATTGCAAACTGAATCGAGTAAAAATTCTACGCTGGATTCTCTCATTTACTTTCATCTGCAGAATAGTAAGCCATCCATTCAGCAAAACTCCCAAAACCACAAACGAAATCAATACTACCAGCGAAGTGCTTACTAAACCACCAAATAATAAATTGATGATAGATTGGATACCGAGTGGTATGGAGAGATAAATCAATCCGCTGAGAATGGCGAAAAAGTAAATATTCAATAACTCTTTTTTTTCAAGAGTCATTAATTTCCAAAAACGCTCTAAGGGTTTGTTAACGTTTATTTCAGACATCAGTATATTAGTTATTAATGTTAGTTTATTTAAACGGACATAATGATTGCTGTAAGAATATTAATCTTCCATAGGAATTTGCAAATTTTCTCTTTCTCTAAGAGGAATAAAATCACACACGTAAGCGTTTTCTTCATTTACCTTAGGTAAAGTGCCTTTGTAATACAAAGGCATCGACTTTATACTAAAAGGAAGAATTGAAACGTTCTTGTGCTTATCCTTTGTATATTTTTTTATGACTAAAGATTGAATAGGGTCCGTGGCAATGGCAATTTTTTGAAACCCCATTTTGTCCGCTAACGCTACACCATAAGAAACATTTTCGTTTGAATGCAAGGCTTTGTCCTCAACAAAAGTTTGGTGAGTTGGAATACCCATACTGTCCGCCATCATTTTCATGATCAACGCTTCTGTGTAGGGGCTGTGTACCGCAGAACCCGAAAAGATGATGTGTTTAGTAATTCCATTTTCATATAGCTCTTTTGCCCATAGCAGGCGGGCTTTAAATAAGGGGTTAATTTTTGAAGAATCATAAGGCAGGCCCGGAACTATTACAACATCAAAAGGAGCATTTGCCAGGCTCGTGTTATAAGTAGATACTGAATAGTGGTTTAAAATAGAGCAAGAGCTAAGAATAACCACACATAGCAAGCAGGAAAAGTAGAAAGGGATTTTTTTAATAAATGTTGGTCTCATTTTGTTTGTACATTTTTGATTTACTCCTACTAAAACAATACAATAATAGGAAAAGTTTTGAAAATGATAGTAATACTATCACAAATAATTGTAAAATTATTTTCCTTTGCAGATAGAAATACGCAAAAACCGCTAAAAGACATGAAGAAGTTACAGCTACAGATTAAAATGAATAGTGCCTTGTTTTTGCGCAATCCTGAAAGTTCGGAACTGGGCAAGAACATTATTATGCACAGTATTCAACTGATTCATAAAAACGGGTTCGAGTCCTTTACCTTCAAAAAACTGGCAGAGGATATAGGCACAACCGAGGCCAGTATTTACCGGTATTTTGAAAACAAACACAAACTACTGGTTTATCTTACGGCCTGGTACTGGGGTTGGCTGGAATTTCAAATTGCCTACAGCACCAACAATATTATAGTTCCTGCAACTAAACTTAAAAGGGTGATAAAATTATTGGTATCAACGGTGGAGGATGACGAGCAAACGGGTTACGTAAACGAGAGCTTGCTTCATCAAATAGTAATTGCAGAAGGATCTAAAGCATATTTAACCAAACAGGTTAGCGATGATAACAAGCAACATTTTTTCAAACCCTATAAAGACCTTTGCGGTGTAGTTGGGTCTATTATTTTAGAATGTAATCCTAGGTACAAATACCCCAAATCGTTAGCATCTACTATTATTGAAATGGCCCATTTTCAAAATTTCTTTATGAATAATTTGCCGGCTCTTACAGATTTTGGCGATTCTAAAGAAGAAAAGGATGTGTTGTCTTTTTTAAATGATCTTGTTTTTTCGTCAATTCGGAAATAGGTTATTTCTGGTTGGTCGATTGAGAGAGGAAGCTAGTTCAACCCAGCCATAATTATTGACTTTTCAACTGCTTTACATCAACGTAAAATTTAAGAGATGATTCAAGTTTAACAAATAGACGAGCATTACCTCTTTTACTCCAAGCCCTCGTAAGTTTTCAAAACCTACGAGGGCTGATAGTTTACTTCCCCCCAATTGCTAAACAACAAAGCTCGATTGTTAGCTAGCAAAGGCCGATTGATAAGCAGCAATGCTCGATTTATGATTATAGTTCGTTCGTCTATAATCATAGTTTGCTCATCTATGCTTATTGTTCCATGATTTATGTTTAAGAATCCTCGATTTATAAGCATAGTTCGGTCATTTTTAAGCATGATTCATCCATTTATAGTTATAAATCCTCGATCTATAAGCAAAGTTCGTTGATTTATGCTTAGTAATCATCGATTTATAATTATAAATCGGTCAAAATATTTATCTTTTCATCCACCACAGTTCGTTGCCTACAAGTTATTTTTTGACTGGCTCAAGTTTTCTTTTGTATTGCACAAGACTGACTTGTATTTGATATGAAATTGAAACTCTTTTTGCGAAAGATTAGTGCTGCAGGAACTTTAAAGGAAACAGCCGAAGAGAATTCTTCGGGTGTTTGTATTTTGTATAGGGTATAAATGCGGTGAAATCGCATTGGGGTGCAGATAAAAGCAGGCGAGAAACTGAATTTGCTTTCGCTCCCGCTCTAGCAACCGCTGCTAAACGGAATTGTAAATTCCTGCTTTACTTTTTCTCCTTTTGAATCAGCAGCCGGTTTCCATCTTGGCATTTTGTTGATGGCCTCCAGCAGTAGATTATCCAATCGCTTGTCAGCAGTTGTTTTCGCTATTCTTGCATTGGTCACCTCTCCGTATTCATCGACCGTAAACTCGATAGTGGCGTTCAGGATTTTATCTAGCTCTTTTTTATCCGTAATTTTATGCATCACGTTCGCTGCAAAATAGGCCGATAGTTGTTTGAATCCACCCGGATATTCGGCTTCGATAGCAGGCACGAGCGTAACCTGGGTGCTGCCTGCTACGGTTTTGTTTCTATCGCCATAGCTGTCCTTGGTCTGGTCCTTATACTTGTATTTCAGTTTAACTTCTATCACCGAACCGGGCACGGCTGCGGTTAAACTGTTTTTTTGCTGCGCGGTTAATTTGTCGCTGGTGCTTTGCGTTACTACGGTTTTGCCATCTGTGGTAACGGATATTTCAGTAAAAACAACGGTTACAATTTGTTTGTAATCGTCCTGCGGATAAAGATAGTTCTCGGTTTGTGGCTGCGCGAAATTGTTGATTCTGCGATGATACAGCCAGAAATCGCCATTGAAAGGGAAGGCCATTTGGCTCCATAACAAAGGGCTAAGGTCATTGATATATTCTGCACGCAGAAGGGTGGCGTTTTTAATCGTGGTGTTCATGTTTCGCTCCAGATTGAAATTATCGCTTTGCGAAAAGCCGATGGCAACGAGCAGTAGCAGCAGCATGGTGAGAATCTTGTTTTTCATATTGGTCTGAATTTTTGTAAAGCAAAACTAAGGCTAATTTGAAGTGACCTTGTTACTGAG
The DNA here is from genome assembly GCA_947478005.1 of Bacteroidota bacterium. Lineage (GTDB taxonomy): Bacteria > Bacteroidota > Bacteroidia > Chitinophagales > LD1 > Bog-950. The sequence goes on along the minus strand of CANJVG010000008.1, from coordinate 38,195 downwards.
CTGTTATTGGCTTGTTAATGGCCTGTTAACGCAAATTGAAGCTATGTAAAAAGGCTAATTTTGAAATGCAATATGAAAATAAACAGAACCTATTTGTTCATCGCCATCTCTTCTGTGGCTTTGGTGGTGCTTTTGATTATTCAGGTGAGCTGGATATTGCAAACTGCCAAAATAAAGGAGGAGCTGTTTAACGAAAAAGCCAATATGGTCCTCGCCAGAACGGCTGATGCCTTGAGTGCTGATAAGGAGACCTGCCGAAACATGGAGGTGAATGTAGGAGAAAGTGAAATGCATAAGGTGGATTCGTTGTTTCGGCACTTCATGAATTTCTACAATTTCCATATCGACTATTCCTTTCAGGTGCTGCAACCCAATGCGCGGGGGGCGAAAAGCAAAACAGAGCTTAGTGCCAATGTTTTTAAAAAGAAGCTGGATGAGGTGGTGGGCAATAATGGGTTGGAACTGAAACTGATTTTCCCCGACAAGAAGCAATTTATTATAGAGGAGATGGGACCGCTCTTCATTACTTCGGTGGTGCTGATAATAGTGGTGCTGATTATGTTTTGGCGAACCACTCTTTCGCTGCTCAGGGAGAAGGAGATTTCGGAGCATACCACTGATTTTTTAAACAACATGACCCATGAGTTTAAAACACCGCTCACCAATATTTCGCTGGCCGTGAAGATGATGCTGAAGGATTCGAATAGGGGAGAAGAGGAGAAGATAAAACAGTATGGGGGAATCATTCTGGAGGAGAATACGAAGCTGCGATTGCAGGTAGAACAGGTCTTGGGTATGACCGCTTTGGAGCGGGGCGAAATTCCGATTCAAAAAACCGAATTCGATTTTCATCAATTAATTCAGGAGACGGTTAAGTATATGAGCCTGCAGGTGGAGCAAAAGCAAGGACAGTTGAAATTGGAATTGGGTGCTGAGCATTTTGTGATGATGGGGGATAAGACCCATCTTTCAAACGCTTTGTGTAACCTTATCGACAACGCCTTGAAGTATTGCACAGAGCGCCCTGAAATTTCAATTCAGACATCCAATGCCGGTACTGATTTAGTAGTTGTGGTTAGTGATAACGGCATTGGTATCGAAAAGGAATACCAGCAGAAGGTGTTTGACAAATATTTCAGAGTGCCAACCGGAGACGTGCATAATGTAAAAGGCTTTGGGCTCGGCCTGGCTTATGTCAGCAAGATTGTGGAAGTGCATGGAGGCACTATGGAATTGAAAAGCGAAAAGATGAAAGGCTCTGCCTTTACCATAACCTTACCCTATGCCTAAAGAAAAACTCAAAATATTACTGGCTGAAGATGACCTGAATTTGGGTGTGTTGTTAGTCGATTACTTGCAGGCAGAGGGGTTTGATGTGCTGCTTTGTAAAGATGGTGAGTTGGCACTCAAGGCGTTTCATTCGCAGGGGTTTGATTTATGTCTGCTCGATGTAATGATGCCAAAAATGGATGGCTTTTCATTGGCTAAAGCTATCCGGTTAAAGAACGAAACCATCCCGCTTATCTTTATTACGGCCAAATCGTTTAAGGCCGACAAGCTGAAAGGCTATGGATTGGGTGCCGATGATTACATAACCAAGCCGTTTGACGAAGAAGAATTGCTTTGGAAAATAAAGGCTGTTGTCCGCAGAATGCCCGAAACGGGCAGCGATGCTGTGGAAGAATTGACGGCCATAGGACAATATGTATTTGACTTTACTAAACAATGCCTGACACTTGGAACCACCAACCGCAGACTAACCGAAAAGGAAAGCGAAATACTCCGCTATTTATCGAACCATCGCAACAAAGTAATTAAGCGTGAAGAGATACTGATTGCTCTGTGGGGTGCAAATGATTATTTCTTTGGAAGAAGCCTTGATGTATTCATTACCAAGCTTCGTAAATACCTAAGCCAGGACCCTGATTTGAGCATTGAGAATGTGTTCGGAGTGGGTTTCATTTTTAATGTGCGCGGTTAAGCCGCCATTATCAAATGGCACCGTGCCTTTTTGCTTGAACTAAACTGGGAGCAACACAACTATTTAATCGATGGTTCATTTATGATTACGGGCACCCCACTAAACGAAAGGTCGTGAGGTTGGCATATTTGATGGTTGGGCGGTGTAGGCCCGATTTTATTCAGGTTGTAATCTTTTCTCCTTCCTCTACTTTGTTTCTCTTGCCAATAGCCCAATGCTTAGCTCGAAAAATTAGCGAATTTCCGCTATGAGAGAAATTCTACAAACCGACAAAGCGAAATTTTTGCTATGTACTAAGCGAAGTTTTCATAAAATAAATTTGAGGGAAAAGGAGATTTCTTGAACAGCCATCCTTATACTTGCCGAACCAAATCACCCTTCCAAAAATTTACTAAAACCAATTAACCATGAAGAAAAACGTTTTTCTACTCACTGCTGTTTTGTTTTTATCCCAATTTAATTCCAATGGTCAAAGTACCTTTGAACAAGTACATGCTTTGTTTCAGGCAAAATGTACCGGTGCCTGCCATAGCGGTTCTTTGCCTTCGGGTTTGTTAGATTTAAGCGGAACCACAGCTGATGTCTATAACCGATTGGTAAATGTTGCCCCTACTAACCCGTCAGCCGCTTCCAGTGGATATAAAAGAGTTGTGCCGGGTTACCCTTATCGCAGCCTTTTGATGAAAAAGGTCAATCATGGTTTAGACCCTATGAATGAACTGACCATCAGCGAAGGAAATCCTATGCCGGGTTATGGTTCTTCCGATACCCTTGCAAAAGCAGAAATTGAACTGATTCGCCAGTGGATTATTTGGGGCGCAAAAGACACCGGTACCACCTATAACTCTGCTTTGATAAACGCCTATTATGCAAACCCTGTGAATCCCGAAACAACTGCACCGCTTACTCCTGCACAGGAAGGCCGACAAGGCTATCAGGTTAAATTCGGACCTATATTTTTGGAGCCGCATGGTGAGTTTGAGTTTTTTCAGGTGTATAACCCCAACTTGCCTTCAAGTGTTGAAATCACTGAATTACATTCTAAACTACCTGCTGAATCGCATCACTGGGCTTTGCGCACCATTACACCCGCAGGCGCCACCGCAATGGGTGTAGCACCGATGGCCGGAGCTAATTTTAGCACACAGATTTTAGTGTATCAATACACCAAGTTCATGGCTATCTGGCAGTTTACCGATGAGTTGACGTTGCCGGAGGGAACTGCTCATTTCCAAACACCATCCGACCCGCTTTTGCTTAACCTGCACATGCATAACTATAGCGGCACCAACATACTGGCCGCTTCGGCTTATTTAAATGTTTATACGCAGCCGGCAGGCTCGGGGGCTGTTGAAATGAAAACAGGCCTGAGCAGCTATGGAGGACAGAATCCTTTTGCGCTGAACATTCCTCATACCGGATTACCTTATACCCTGCAAAATGAATTGACTTCACCGGGCGAAACCCGCTATTTCTGGAACATTCAGTCGCATACCCATCAGTGGGGTAAGGATTTCGACATCTACAAACGCCACGGTGACGGAACCAAAGGTGAACAGATTTATGAAGGATTCTACAACGAAAACTACACGGCTAATCAGGGATATTATGATTACACACACCCTGCCGTAAGAACATTTACCCCTATGATGGAGGTAAATATGGATAGCGGCTTGATTATGGAAGCTACCTGGCTGAATAATGACTCGGTGGATATTCCGTTTGCACTGACCACAGCCGGTGAAATGTTTGTTACTTACTTTTCTTATACCAATGAGCTGCCGGCTGCTACTAGCATTAAGAATGTGAGCGATGAAAATTCTGCACTGCATATTTATCCTAATCCAAGCAGAGGCAATTTCAATCTGAGCTATACTTTAACCGGCAGTGATGAAGCGGCCATAGACTTATACAATTCGGTAGGGGCTAAGGTAAAAACGCTGTTTAGCGGAACACAAGCAGCAGGCAAACACGCCATCAGTCTGAACGCCTCGGCTGAAAACTTATCGGCCGGTATTTATTTCGTACATCTTACCGTTAACGGTGCTGTAACGGTGCAAAAAATTATCGTTCTTAACCAATAGGCCTAATTTCCTTTTCTACCAATGCCTTAAGTTGTGATTTGACACAGCTTAAGGCATTTTTTTTGAAAGCAATTACAAACGCAAAGCAGGGAATGGTGAGGCGGCTTATTTGGAGGTGGGGGCGGTGTAGAATTTTATATTGCCATTTTCACGGTCTTCTAAAAAAAACGAAACCCTTGTTCAAGCGAACAAGGGTTTCGTTTTTTCGGGTAATAGTTCGAAACAAACCTACACAGGGCTGATTTTGCATCATGCTTTTACACATTTAAAGTATTCCAAAAAGATGCTCAACGTGCGATTATGGTTGCTGTTGCACTGACAGATCCCGCTATTTCCCTTCCAAGAGCTGTTTCTCTTATGTAGTATGTAAGGGTGGGAACAAGCCCGCTGAGCTCTTTTTGAGCTCTATTGATGAACCCACGCAGTTCAATGACAGAAAAATCTGCAAAACGCGAAAGTTCAACCTAGTAGATCACTGCATCGGTGGCCTGATTTCATTCTACTTTTTAGCTTAGCTTCTTTTCCAAATCTTCTACCTTAATTCTCGACTTTTAGCTAAACTAGACACTTTACTTACAAGTACAATCTAAACTAACCACTTCTCTTCCAAAACTAACTACGATAGCCTCTAAACTAGGTAATTTACTTCTGAAACTAACCAGGATACCATCTAAACTTGCCAGTCTACTTCCTAAGCTAACTAGTTCACTTCGTACTTTAGTTAGTTTATCTAAAATCATTTCTTCGATACAGTTCTGTAGGAAAATCACAGAGAATTGAAGAAATAAAAGGAGCAGAAATGAGCAGTCAAAGGAAAAAACGGAATCTGGTCGTTCATTCACCGTATATTTTCTGTCCATATCAATACAGTACTCCATTTTTTTCGCTTCTTAGCATTATGGGAAATATAAACGGGAAAGTAATTTGGGTAACGGGTGCCTCGTCAGGAATTGGTGAAGCCCTTGTCTATGCCTTGGCAAAAGAAAAAGCCAAGCTTGTTTTGTCGGCCAGAAGAAAAGAAGAACTGCAACGCGTAGCCGATGCTGCCGAAGTGACGAAGGACGACTACCTGATTCTTCCGCTTGATTTAGACCGTCAGCAGGATTTTGAGCAAAAGAAAAAGGAAGTGTTGCAAAAGTTCGGTCGCCTGGATGTGCTGATAAATAACGGAGGAATATCCCAACGCTCGTTAGCCAAAGATACCACCATAGAAGTGGACCGACAGATATTCGAAACGAATTTCTTTGGCACCATTGCCCTGACCAAAGTGGTGCTGCCCGATATGCTGAAACAAAAAAGCGGCTTGCTGATTACTATTACCAGTGCAGTTGGCAAATTCGGTTCGCCTTGGCGCAGTGGCTATGCAGCCAGCAAACATGCCCTACACGGCTTCTTCGATTCCTTACGGGCAGAGGTATATGATGATAATGTGAAAGTGATGTTGGTTTGCCCGGGCTTTATTCAAACCAATGTGTCGCGCAATGCTTTGACGGGTGATGGAAGCAAATTGGGAACTATGGACGGTGCCACCTTAAAAGGACTTACGGCCGATAAATGTGCCGAGGAGATTGTAAGTGCCATTAAGAGCGATAAGGAAGAAATCATTGTATCACAATTCAAAGAGCGTTTCGGTGTTTGGGTCATGCGCTTCTTCCCGCGTTTGTTTTCGAAGATGATTCGCAGAATGAATGTGCGATGAAACTGTTTAACGATTACATCTCCTTCTAATCTCCGTCTGTTTTCCTAAATCAAGATGCTGCAATTAATATATTCGCACATCAAATTTTGAACGATGGGCAAGGCCGTAAAACTCTCCGAATTTCTACAAAGCAATACCAATATTGAATTGGCCAGCGTGCTGGTTTCACTGGCGGAAGGCTGTAAAATAATAGCACGGTTAGTTAACAATGCGGGCTTAAGCGACATCATCGGTACTACCGGTGACACGAATGTGCAGGGCGAAACCGTGCAGAAGCTCGATGACCTAAGCAATAAGATTTTGATGGATTATCTGCGCGCCAGCGAAACCTGTGCGGGCTATTTAAGCGAAGAAAACGAAGGCGTGGTTACACTAAACACAGGCGGCAAATACATTATTTCCGTTGACCCGCTTGACGGTTCTTCCAATATTGATGTTTGTGCGCCTATCGGCACCATCTTCAATATCTGTGAACGATTGACCAAAGCAGGAGAGGAGGTAAACAATGATGATTTCTTTCAAAAGGGAACAACGACCAAAGCCGGTGGTTATGCCATTTATGGCAGTTCTACCATTGTGGTACTTTCAACCGGAAACGGAGTAAACGGTTTTACTTACGGGGCTGAAGAGAATGATTTTTTCCTTTCGCATCCCAATATGACTATGCCTGAGAAGGGAAAGATTTACTCGCTTAACCAGGGCAATGCCGCTAAGTTTGATGAGAGCGTTCAGAACTTTATTGCTTACTGCACCGTAGTAGATAAAGAAACATCGCGGCCTTATTCGCTACGGTATATTGGTTCGATGGTGGGCGATTTGCACCGCAACTTAATTAAGGGCGGCATATTCGTTTACCCGGCCAACAAAGGCGAGAAGAAAGGCAAGCTGCGTTTGTTGTATGAATGTATTCCTATGTCGTATCTTACTGAACAGGCGGGCGGCAAGGCAAGTGACGGGCATCAGCGTATTCTCGACATTCAGCCTGTTGAATTGCACGAAAGAACCGCTATATTTATTGGGTCAAAGAATTTAGTGGATAAAGCAGAGGAATTTTTGAGAGGTTAGATTTCTTAGGTTAGTTTCAGCATGAAAAAAACAGGATTGCTCTTTTGCTCGGTTTTGATGTTGCAAATGCTGTTTGCGCAAAATCCTCCTGTGGCGGGGAACGATACGTTCACCATTAATAAAAATAATCCTACCACTCTTTATGTTACCGCCAACGATTACGATATCAATGGCGACCCGTTGACTCTTACTATTCTTATCCCATGTACCCACGGCATCGATTCTGTTTCGGGAAACAATATTTTTCACCGTCCATCTTTCAATTATTCGGGCACCGATTCTTTTACCTATATCATTTGTGATACTACCGGTCTGTGCGATACCGCTCTTGTTTTTATCACCATCACTGCTACCGATAATGCACCTGTGGCGTCTGATGATGCTTACACTGTTCAACCAAACAGCTCCACGGTGCTGCCGGTGGAAGGCAACGACTATGACCCCGATGGCGATGCACTTACAGTGTCAATTCTCACGACACCGGCACATGGCACCGCTTCGGTTGTGGGAGGACAAATCTCATACACTTCTGCTCCCGCTTTCTTCGGCACAGATACACTGGTTTATATTATTTGCGATAGCTACAATGTTTGCGATACCGCCACCGTGCTTATTACGATTGTAGGAAACAGCAACGGCCCTGTGGCCAACGATGATAATTACGGAGTGCCGCAAAACACCGGTACTGTGTTGCCTGTTACTGCCAATGATTACGAACCCGGTGGAGGAACCGTCACTATCACGATTCTTACCGCTCCGCAACATGGCACCGCCTCGGTTATTAATGGCACACAGGTAGTTTATACCCCCGCCAATGCCTATTATGGTACCGATACCTTTGTTTACATTTTGTGCAATAACAATAATCTGTGCGATACGGCCTATGTTTATCTAAATATAAACGGCACGAACCAGCCACCGGTATCAGTTGATGATAGTTTTGATTTGGCTGAAACAGTGACCACTGCCGAACTGTCGGTGTTGCAAAATGACTACGACCCCGAGTTGAATCTGCTGAATGTGGCGCAGGTGATTGACAACGATCTGTACAATAACCTCGGTAGTTTGAGCCTTGATTCGGGCAAGGTTATTTTTACCCATAACCCGCTTGGTTGCGGCACCAAAACCTTTCAATACCTGGTCTGCGATTATCTGCGTTGCGACACCGGCACCATTACTATATCTATCGTTTGCCCTACCGATATTTTTCTGCCCGAAGGTTTCTCGCCCGATGGCGATGGAAAAAATGATAGGTTGGTTTTTACGGACCTCGAACATTTTGCGCCTGCATCGCTAAAGGTGTTCAACCGCTACGGTACCACGGTGTACGAAAATGGCGATTACAAAAACGACTGGGACGGCACTGCCCTCAGCAGCGGCAAGGCGCTGCCGGATGGCACCTACTACTACATTATGCAATTGGCCGACAAGCGCCACTACAACAACTACCTTATTATTAATCGTTAAGGGATGTGCGCGTCCCCGAAGGCTAGTTTAGGCGAAAGTTTCCAAACTTCTGACAGAACTTTCCATCCTTTTGGCATAAGTTTCCAAACCTGCGACAGAACTTTCCAAACTTTTGCCAAAAGATTCCAAACTTGCAGAAGAAGTTTCCAATCTTTTGATAAAACTTTCCAAACTTGGGACAGAAGTTTCCAAACTTTTATCAAAACTTTCCATCCCGTAGAGCAAGGTTTCGATACGATGGGTTTTCATGATATTGGCAGGATCTTTAGCTTCATAAAACTTGGTTGACAATCTTCAAGAAGCAGGAAAAGGATTTAAATCTATATAAAATCATGGATAAGAATTGTGAAACTCTTGCAAGCTCCTAAGAGTCTTCTGCAAGATTACGGGATGTTGGCTTGGTGAGACGAAAGGAGGGAGAAAGAAACCACCTTCTGTTTAGAGTCTATTCCTCCTCCTTCTTCACCTCCCTATGCAACACGTAAGCACTGCGCTGCGCGGTAGGATATACCACCAGGTTGGTAATATTTACATGCGGAGGCGAAGTAGCAACATAGAAAATGATATCGGCAATATCTTCAGCCTGCAAAGGCTTGAACCCTTCATATACCTTCTGCGCCTTATCTTCATCGCCATGAAACCGCACCTTGCTGAATTCCGTTTCGGCAGCACCGGGGTCAATAGAGCAACAGCGAACATTGGTACCGGCTAAATCCAGATTAATAGCTTCGTTCAGCGCCTTCACGGCAAACTTAGTAGCATTGTACACGTTGCCTTCGGGATACACAATATGTCCGGCCACCGAGCCTATATTAATCACATGTCCGTCATTGCGCGCCACCATCATGGGCAAAATAGAACGGGTGATGTAAAGCAAACCCTTCACGTTCGTGTCAATCATCTTTTCCCAATCGCCAATCAGGCCCTCATGAATCTTATCCTTGCCCGAAGCAAGCCCCGCATTATTCACCAATATATCGGGCACTATTTCTCGACTGGCTAAATCGTTCGCCATCTCCACGCATTGATTCAGGTTGCGTACATCAAAGCAATAGGCCAGCACCTTCACTCCGTATTTTTCATTCAGCACATGTTCAAAGGCTTCCAGCTTTTCGGTTCTTCTGCCGGTGATAATCAAATTGCATCCTGCCTGCGCAAACCGTTCAGCTGTGGCATGGCCAAAGCCCGAAGTAGCTCCTGTAATCAATGCCCATTTCCCTCTTATTGAATTCATATTCCTGTTTTGATGGGGACGAATTTAAAACTTTGCCGTTGTTGGTGTTCTGTTTTGGCTTTGGGTAAGGATGCCAACAACTTTTATTCGAAAATGATAATTTCAATTCTATATTTATTTCGATGAAGAAACTTCTACTCCTCTTTACAACCATTAGCATCACTCTTCACTTTGCTTTTGCGAGTGGTGATAATTTTACAGCCGGTGCGCGTGCTGCTGCGATGGGCGATGCTTCCATCACCTTTGCTGATGTGTTCTCTACCACTACCAATCAGGCGGGTATGGCCTTTATGAAAGATTATTCGTTGGGCATTTATACCGACCGCAAGTTTGTAAATGCGGCTATCAATAATTTCAACGGAGCAGTGGTTGTTCCCATATCTCCTAAAATCGGAACCTTTGGATTGAGTGCCAATTACTACGGCTATAAATATTACAACGAAACAAAAATAGGTTTGGCTTATGCCCGCAAATTCGGGGAGAAGTTTTCCATCGGTTTTCAGTTCGATTATCTGCGCATGATGATTTTTGAAAACGGAAGCAAGAACTTCTTCACCTTCGAACTGGGCTTTCAATATAAACCATGGAAGGTGCTCACGATTGGTGCCCATGTTTACAATCCTATTTCTTACAAAGTAGATAAGATAGTTGGCGAAAGGCTCCCTACGGTTATCAAATTCGGAATGGGTTACGAACCATCGCCTAAGGTATTATTGGCTGCTGAATATGAACAGGACATTCATTACAAACCGCGTTTCAAAGCGGGGATTGAATATCGCCCAATCAAATACTTCCACATTCGAGTGGGTGCGCAAACCACTCCTTTCAATCTTTCCTTTGGCTTTGGTGTGAATGTGAAAGGACTGAATATTGACCTTGGCACGGCCTATCATCCGGTGCTTGGTTTCTCGCCACAACTGGCGCTCATTTATTCGTTTAGCAAGAAACAGAAAAAGTGAAACGCATTGTTTGCCTTCTTCTTTTTATAGTTCCTGTCCTGAATTTGTTTTCTCAGGTTCAACCAAAGAAGCCTGTTCAATCAATTGACGGCAACGATGTGCAGGATGTAATTGAAAACAATGCGCAGCAAACCGAAAGCGAAACCTTCGACTATGATGCTTCCATTGATGAATTGGAAAACTTCAAGAACCATCCCATTAATCTAAACACCGCAGATGCAAAGACCTTGGATGATTTACCGATTCTGAATGCTCAGCAGATTTCCAATCTTCTCAACCACATAGCCGATAACGGAAAACTGATTTCTGTGTTTGAATTGCAGGCGGTTCCGGGCTTCGATTTGCAACTCATCAATCGCTTGCTGCCTTACGTGCAGGTAGATAACGATGTAAAAGAAGAGCACTTCACCATCAAGCAACTTTTCAGCAAAGGCAGTTTTGTTTTTGTAAGCCGCTACAAGCAAGTTATTGAAAACAGCGCGGGTTATCAGCGTAGCGATGGAAGCGGCTACTTAGGTAAGCCTTTCGGGCTATTTGCGCGCTTTCGCTACACCTACGGCAACAAGCTGAGTTATGGAATCACTGTTGAGAAAGATGCAGGTGAACTGTTCTTTAAAGGCTCCAACAAAAAGGGTTTTGATTATTACAGCGGGCATCTCTTTCTGCGGAACTTCAAGAACCTGAAGGCACTGGCCTTGGGTGATTATGAAGTGCGCCTTGGTCAGGGATTGATTATGTGGAGCGGCTTTGGAATGCGCAAAAGCCCTATGGTGATGCACGTGAAGCGCGAAGGTATGACCCTGCGCCCTTACACCTCTGTCAATGAATTCAATTTTATGCGCGGTGGTGCGTTTACCATTGGGGTAAAAGGATTTGAAGTAACCAGCTTTGCTTCGTTCAAACAGGTAGATGCTAACTCGGTTCATTTGGTTGATTCCACTTCCAATAGCGAAGTATTGTTTCTGGCTGTGCTGGAGTCGGGCTACCACCGCACTCAAAACGAAATAGATGACCGCAATGCTTTGAAGCAGATTAATGCCGGAGGAAATATTTCTTACACAAGACGGAAATGGCACGTGGGCTTGAATGCGGTTTATACCCGTTTCTTGGGCACTTATCAGCGCACGCTCGCTCCATACAGTCTATTCGATTTCAGTCGTGCCCAGTTGCTTAATGCCAGTGTTGATTATCATTGGGTCATTCGCAATTTTCAGTTTTTCGGTGAGGAAGCCATTAGCGACAATAAGGGTTATGGTTTCCTGAATGGTGTAATGGTGAGCCTGGATAAGAACGTGGACTTCAGCATTCTTCATCGTTATTATAGCCGCAATTTTCAAACTCTTTATGCCAATGCTTTTGCCGAAGCCAGCCGCCCGCAAAATGAAAATGGGTTGTATCTGGGTATAACGGTGCGTGCCATTCCCATGCTGCGCTTCGATGGCTACTTCGATTTATATATGAGTAAATGGTTGAAGTATTTAACCGATGGCCCGAGTTGGGGCAGTGACAATTTTTTGCAGGCAACGTTTGCGCCCAACAAGAAAATGGAGATGTATCTGCGCTATCGCTTTGAATTGAAGAAAAAAAATCAACCTGACAATGAAGAGGCGTTTGATTATTTGGTGAACGAGAACAAACAGTCGCTTCGGTTCAATACCAAGTATAAAGTGTCGGATGCAGTTACGCTTTCCAATCGCATAGAATGGGTGAATTATCACATCGGCAATTTTAAACCCGAGAATGGGTTTATGATTTATCAGGACATCTCCTACAAAATGCTCAGCGTGCCTGTTTCGTTCAATGCACGGTTTGATATTTTTAAAACGAGTTCATACAACACCCGTATTTATACCTACGAAAACGATGTGCTTTATTCTTTCTCCATTCCTGCTGTGAGCGGAAACGGTATGCGCTATTACCTTACGGTTCGCTATGCCGCCACGCGCAATCTGGATTTCTGGGTTCGCTTTGCTCAAACACAAATGTTTGATGCCAAAATCATCGGCAGCGGTTTGGATATGATTAACGCCAACCACAAAAGCGAAATTAAAGTGCAGATGCGGTTGAAGTTTTAAGCGAGCTTTATTCTATCTTCTTCTTCCACCCAAACCAAGAACTCCTAACAAGCCTCGAGTTACTTCTCGAATGATTGTTTTACCGGCACTGCTTTTGGCAAAATCGCCAAGGGCACCAACTCCTTTCTCGACCATCGATGGCTCGTTGCTTATCGGAGTATTTACATTTGTGTTTTGAGAAGTAGCATTAATGGGAGATGCTACTGCAGCATTTAATTTGCCGTTTAGTATTTCAAATGCGCTTTCACGGTCAATTACTTCTTCATATTTCTTTACGAGCTTCGATTGGTTGTTGATGGTATCTATTTCCTGTGGGGTGAGCACGTCCATTCTTGAACGAGGTGCCTGCAGTAAGGTAGCAGCGAGCGGTGTCGGTATTCCTTTTTCGTTCAACACAGTTACTAATGCTTCTCCCATCCCTAAAGAGGTAAGTAGAGTTTCGGTATCGTAGAAGTCCGTAAGCGGATAGTTTTCGGCAGTTAGTTTAATCTGCTTTCTATCTTTAGCTGTGAAAGCGCGAAGCGCGTGTTGCACTTTCATACCTAACTGCGCCAACACATCATCGGGAACATCGGCAGGGTTTTGGGTGCAGAAGAAAATGCCCACACCTTTTGAACGAATGAGTTTGATGATGGTTTCTATTTGGTCGAGCAGGGCTTTGCTGGCTTCTTCAAAAATGAGGTGCGCTTCGTCAATAAAAATAACGAGCTTAGGTCTGCCGGCATCGCCTTCTTCCGGAAAGGTCGCGTAAATTTCGGCCAATAGACTGAGCATGAAGGTAGAGAACAACTTCGGTTTATCCTGAATATCGGTGAGGCGAAGAATGGAGATGACTCCTCGTCCGTTTTCGTCAATGCGTACTAAGTCTTCTACTTCAAAACTCTTTTCGCCAAAGAACCGTTCTGCACCTTGCTGTTCGAGTTCAATTATATTTCGAAGAATAGTGGAGGTGGTGGCAGTAGAAATTTTACCATAGTTTTCTTCGATTTCCTTTTTGCCATCGCCCGTGAGGTAATTCATTACTTTCTTGAAATCTTTGAGGTCGAGCAGGGGCATTTTTTTGTCGTCACAATATTTAAATACAATACTCACCACACCTTCCTGTACATCATTTAACCCTAGAATTTTTGAAAACAAAACAGGGCCGAATTCGGAAACGGTGGCGCGCATACGCACTCCGTTTTCTTTGGACAGCGAAAGAAATTCCACAGTACTCTCGCTTGCCTTCCACTCTGCGCCTATTTTAGCATGGCGCTCTTCAATAGCAGGATTTGTTTTGCCGGGCTGAGCTATGCCGGATAAATCACCTTTGATATCCATCATTAAAACCGGAACTCCCTGTGCCGAAAGCTGCTCGGCAATCACCTGAAGGGTTTTTGTTTTTCCTGTGCCGGTAGCACCAGCAATTAAACCGTGACGATTGAATGTTTTTAGTGGAGCTTTAACCTGCAACCCTTCCACGGCAGCACCATCAAGCATGGCCGCACCCATTACTATGCATTCACCTTTGCAGTTATAGCCAGATTCTATTGTTTCCTTAAATTTATTGCAGTCTGCCATTGTTGAAATTTTAAGATGCGAAAATATTTATTCTGACAAAATACATTTTGCTGTTGTTCTTTACGTATTAGTATAGATAAAGTGCGAATTCAAATTTCATCGATTAAAGGGATTTTGTCATACACCGGTTAGGCAAAAGGAAGGGAACTGGAAGTCTAGTAATGGCATGAAACAGTCTATTCACCCTATCCTGATAATTTCAAACAAATCTTCCTTGCCTTTCAAGGCTTCGCGAATATGAGCATCATCGGTGTCGGTGAGAAACACCTGCCCGAACTTATCGCTGGCTATTAACTCTACCAATTTGCGGCTGCGGTCATTATCGAGTTTGTCAAAAATATCGTCAATCAACAATACCGGTTTTACATTCGCCTGACCGCTGTTCTTAATAATTTCAAACTGCGACAGTTTCATAGAGATAATGAAACTCTTCTGTTGGCCTTGTGAACCGAATTTTTTCATTCGGCTGTTTAAGTCCCCTTTAGGGGATTTAGGGGTTAGATATAAGTCTAAGTCATCTTTATGAATCCCCACATCAGTACGTTGCAACATTACATCACGGTCAAAATTATCGTGCAGCAAAGCATCGAGTGGCTTGTTGTGTAGTTGCGAATTGTAAACAAAGCTCACCTGCTCGCGCTCTAAACTTACTTCGCGATAAAACGTCTGAAAAATTGGTTGCAGTTTTTCAATCACCACCTTTCTAGCTTCATAAATCTTTGTTCCCAAAGGAACTAACTGTCGGTTATAGGTTTCCAAAAGCTGTCGGTCAATTTTGCGTGTTTCGGCGAACTGTTTTAGAGCAGCATTGCGTTGCGCCAACACTTTTATATAACTAATCAGCCATTCCAGATACTCATGATTCACCTGCGAAATAGTGCCGTCTAAAAACTTCCTGCGCTCCTCGCTGCTACCCAACACCAATTGGCTGTCATCGGGCGAAATGATAATGCAGGGAAAATTTCCAATGTGGTCGCTCAACTTCGGTACCACCACCTCATTCACACTTAATTCCTTTCTTTTGTTCGAAGGAAGTTTATAAACTATATTAAACGTGTCGGCACCCTTGGCAACTTCACCATCTAACCGAAAAAAATCTTTGCCGAATAGAATATTCTGTTGGTCAACACTGTTGAAATAACTTTTAGTTAAGCACAAATAATAAATTGCATCTACGAGATTGGTTTTGCCAACTCCGTTCTTGCCTATAAAACAATTTATCTTCTTCGAAAAGGACCGCGATATCTCTTCGTGGTTTTTGAAATTAAGAAGACTGAGTTTGTTCAGAAACATTATTTTCGGCTTCGCTTTTTAGCAGCGTTAAATCAAAAAATGAAATGGCGAAAGTAACTAAACAGACCTATTTATATTGGTACGAACTCATGCTCCGTTTGCGCATATTCGAAGAACGGGCAGGTATGTTGTACGGACAACAAAAGATTCGCGGCTTCTGTCATTTATATATCGGGCAGGAAGCTGTAGCGGCAGGAACCATGAGTGCTTTGCGCAAAGATGACCGAATGATTACTGCCTATCGCGACCATGGTCTTGGAATTGCCAAAGGCATTACCTGCAACGAAGCAATGGCAGAACTTTTTGGTAAAGCAACCGGTTGCACAAAAGGCAAAGGAGGCTCCATGCACTTTTTTTCAAAAGAACATAGTTTTTTTGGAGGACATGGTATTGTAGGTGCTCAGATTGGCCTCGGTGCTGGCATTGCCTTTGCCGACCAGTATAATGGTAAGGACAATGTAACGATCTGTTATTTTGGCGATGGAGCGGCCCGTCAGGGAATTTTGCATGAGACTTTCAATATGGCCATGACCTGGAAACTGCCGGTGATTTTTGTTTGCGAAAACAATGGATATGCCATGGGAACTTCGGTAGGCAGAACTTCGAATGTAACTAAGATTGCCACATTGGGGGAAGCATACGACATGCCTAGCGAATCAGTAGATGCGATGAAATGTGATGAGGTGCACGAGGCTGTGGAAAAGGCTGCAGCACGTGCCCGTAAAGGTGAAGGACCTACTTTTTTAGAAATGTGCACCTATCGTTATAAAGGCCATTCGATGAGCGACCCGCAAAAGTACCGTACCAAGGAGGAGGTTGAATCTTATAAGAAACTCGACCCTATTGAAACTACGCTTGATGTAATCCTGAAAAAAAAATATGCCACCCAAAAGGAAATAGATGAAATTATTGCCCGGGTGGAAAAGGAAATAGATGACTGTGTAACCTTTGCCGAAAACTCTCCTTATCCTGATGATGACGAGTTTTTGAAAGACATTTATGTGCAGGAAGATTATCCGTTTCTAACAGAATGAAGAAAGAATTTATATTCGCGCTTCTAAAATCTAAAACTTAAAATTTGATATGGCAGAAGGAAAAGAAAATTTAGCCGAAAACCTGCAGGAAGGTTTAGGAAAGGTAGAGCAGTTTTTTGAAGATAATAAACAGAAGGTTTATATCGGAGCTGGCGTGTTGGCAGTAGTTGTGGTAGCTGTGGTTTACCTATTTGCCCGTTATATACCTGAGCAAAACCTGAAGGCTCAAAAAGCTATGTATATGGCTGAATTTGCGTTTGCTAAAGACTCATTTGACCTGGCTTTAAACGGTCGTGTTGGAGGAGGTTCTCCTTTCAAAGGATTTGCAGATGTGGCAAAAGATTACGGCTGGACAAAGGCCGGAAAACTGGCTAATTACTATGCAGGCATCTCTTGTTTGAATTTGAAAAAGTATGATGAGGCGGCTAAGTATCTTGGCAACTTCAGCACCAGCGACCCTGTGTTGGGGGCTATTAAGTTAAGCGCACAAGGTGATGCCTATATGGAATCTGGCAAAACAGATGAAGGCATCAGTGCGTATGAAAAGGCTGCTTCTTTTTCTGACAATCAAACGTTCACTCCTTATTTTCTACTCAAAACAGGTTTAGCTTATGAAAAGGCAAAGAAACCTTCTGACGCCAAGAAATGTTATGAGAAAGTTCTGGAAAAGTATCCGAACAGCGAAGAAGGAAGAGATATTGAAAAATATATTGCCAGAGTAAGCACACAATAAGTGATTGAAGAGGGAAATTTATTTCCCTCTTTTTTTTATTCCTATTTTCAATGAATATTCAATAGTAACTCCAAAGTCCTTTGCATGTCAGCTAAAAATAAAAACCTTTCAGAACATCAATCATTAGATGTACCTAATGCTTCGAAGTATAAAATCGCCATTGCTGTCTCAGCATACAATGAAGCTATCACCTTCGCTTTGCGTGATGGAGCTATAGCAACGTTGAAAGAATATGGAGTAAAGGAGAAAAATATTTTTGTGGAATTAGTTCCAGGTGCTTATGAATTACCTTTAGCTGCCAAGTTGTTGTATGAAAAGAAGAGAGCCGATGCGGTTCTTGCCCTCGGCTGTGTCATCAAAGGCGATACCGACCATGACATCTATATTAACAATGCCGTTTCAAAAGCATTGATGGATTTAACTTTACAAACAAGAGCACCTTTTCTATTTGGTGTAATCACGCCTAATAACCTGCAACAGGCAAAGGACAGAGCCGGTGGTAAGCATGGCAATAAAGGTGTGGAATGTGCTGTAGCTGCGTTAAAGATGCTCGCTTTAAAAGACAAACTGAATTAGCATGAAGTTACATACAATAGAAACAGGTTACTTCAAATTGGATGGAGGCGCTATGTTCGGTGTGGTGCCGAAGATGATGTGGCAGAAACTCAATCCACCAGATGAAAGAAACCTTTGCACCTGGCAAATGCGTTGTTTATTGATTGAAGACAGAAAACAATTGATTCTGATTGATTGTGGATTGGGAAATAAGCAGGATGAAAAATTCTTTATTCATTACGAGCCACATGGCGATGCTTCATTGCAAAAATCAATTCAACAACTCGGTTATAGCTTTGATGATGTTACCGATGTATTGCTTTCACATTTGCATTTCGATCATTGTGGGGGTGCCATAAGGCGGGAAGGTGATAAACTGGTTCCTGCGTTTAAAAATGCTACTTATTGGAGTAATGAAAAGCATTGGGAGTGGGCCACTAAACCCAATGCTAGAGAAAAAGCATCTTTCCTTAAAGAAAATATTCTTCCTATTCAGGAAAGCGGACAGTTAAAATTTGCAGAAGAGGGCAGCAGTGCAATTAATCCAAACATTACTTTAAAGACAGCATCGGGACATACCGAGTCGATGTTTATTCCACACATTAAAGCAGGCGATAAAACGATTGTTTACTGTGCTGATTTGTTTCCAAGCATGGCGCATATTCCTTTGCCCTATGTAATGGCTTATGATACCAGACCATTGATAACACTTGATGAGAAAAAGAAGTTCTTAGATGAAGCCGTTGCCAATAACTATTATCTCTTCTTCGAGCACGATCGTACTGTTGAATGTTGCTCTTTGCAACAAACAGAAAGAGGCGTTAGAGAAAAAGACGCTCTAAAATTGAGCGACTTGCTTTAATTCTTCATTCATTAAAATATATTTGCCGCTCGTTTTGGCGAGGTAGCTCAGCTGGTTAGAGCGCAGCACTCATAATGCTGAGGTCGGGGATTCGAGCTCCCCTCTCGCTACAAAAGGCAACAATTGGTTGCCTTTTTTTGTATGAAATACTTTCTTCTCTTCCTTGCAATCAACTTCTTTTCAATGGCATCTGCTGCCATTGAAACTCACAACTATGACATCTTTCTTTTTGGCGACAAAATCGGAGAAATGCATATTTCTAAAGAGGTGAAACCGGATGGCACAGAGCTATATATCATTGATAGCTATTCGAAAGCAAAGGTTCTTTGGATTAATCGCGACAATACTTCGCACTACGAAACAGTTTATAAAAACGGGCAGTTTTTTTCGTCAGGTTACACCGAAATTGAGAACGGCAAAAAGACCCGTTGGGGAATGGTGAAATGGGATGGAAAGAAATATTTGGTTGACAATTATGCAGGCAAAAAGATTATTAATGAAATTTCTAAACACACCGTGGTATCGCTCTACTTTGGCGATATTTCAAAAATGAAGCGTATCTTCTATGATTCCGAAGCGGAAATGATTGACGTAGAACATCCCGATGCCAATACTGTAGAGTTTAAAAGCAGTGACGGACACCGAAATACGTATCATTTTGTAAACGGAGTGTTAGACCGTTTAGAAGTTCATACTTCCTTTGCAACTGCAAAAATGGTTCGGGTAAACTAAATCTGAATCCTATTTTCGTTTAAAAATAAAATCAGCATGAGTGAGTATCAAAAGAAGTTAGAGGAAATGCGCAAAAAGCAGGAACTGGCGCAACAGGCAATTGTTGCCGAGTTTAGTGCTTTTGTGCAGAAGAATTATCCAACGGCCATAGCGACCCCTACAGGTTTGCATTACATTGTTGAACAGGAGGGGACCGGAGCTACACCCAATAAGCATAATAATGTTTCGGTGCATTATACCGGCATGCTTACCAACGGAAAAGTATTTGACTCTTCGCATAAGCGCAACAAGCCTTTTACTTTTAAATTAGGTTTGGGTAACGTTATTAAAGGATGGGATGAGGGCATTGCACTGTTGAATGTAGGAGGAAAAGCAAAATTGATTATCCCTTATTTTCTTGGTTATGGCGAACAGGGAAGCCCTCCGGTAATTCCTGCAAAAGCAACATTGATATTTGATGTCGAGTTGATGGATGTGAAGTAAGTTTCTCAGAAACGGTTGACCATACCGGGTAAACTGTAAACTGTGAACTTAAAACCGTAAACTTGTGCTCTAACAAATTGCTCTTGAACAAAAGTTTCTTCTATTTTTCTGTACTGTTGCTCTTTATTGCTTCCTGCAAGACCGTTCCTTTTACCATAAAGGACGGCAAAACAGCCCGTGAGTTTTTGCTCTACAATCAAAGCATTGATTTCCTGACCAAAGAATACAATGCTGAGCATGATGCTACTAAGCAACAGAAAATAGCATTTCAGTTGGGGGAATCGTATAAACAGTTCAACGAATATGCCAATGCTGAGAGATGGTATAAGCAATCTGTTGATTTAAATGGCAGCGTGGCTTCTCTATATCAACTCGGCCTGATGCAAAAAGCACAGGAGAAGTATGATGAGGCTTATAGAAGCTTTGATCGTTATCAGGAACAATCGGAAGGTGGATTTGAAGGACGCAAACAAGCTAACCAATGCAAGGAGGCAATAGACTGGAAGAAGGCATTCTCCAAAATTCAAATCGCTAATCTCTCTTCCATTAACTCTTCTTCTTCCGATTATGATTTGGAACCTTATAAAAGCGGGGAATATGTATTTACTTCTTCGCGCGATGAGGCCAAAGGCAGTGATCGTGATGGATGGACCGGTGAGAAGTTCAGTGATTTGTTTATTACTGAAAAGGGGGACAGGGGTTTTTCTTCCCCGGCTGATTTTGTAGCTCCGGTTAATTCTGGGGCTCATGAAAGTTCGGCTACCTTTAGCAAAGACCTGAAGGAAATGTATTTCATCCGTTGCACGGCAGACCCGCAAAAGAGTAATCAGTATTGCCATTTGTATTATTCAGCCAACAATAACGAACGTTGGAGCGAGCCTGTGAAAATGGATTTGTTTCCCGACTCATTTAATGTGTATGACCCTTATTTGTCGAAGGACTGCAAGGTGCTGTTAGTAGCTTCTGATGCTTCAGGTTATGGCGCCACGGATATCTTTTTGTTTACCAAAGCTGATTCAGGTTGGAATGCCCCTCAGAATCTGGGCAGCGCTATTAATACGCCTAACAATGAGCGCTTCCCTTGGTTAGATGAACGTGGAAATCTCTTCTTCTCTTCCAATGGTTTGCCGGGCATGGGTGGTTTAGACATCTTCCGTGCGGCCCATTTAAAGAATGGATTTAAAGAACCGGTTAACTTAAAAGCACCTATCAACAGCGGTGCCGATGATTTTGCTTACCGCATCGAAAAGTATAAGCCGGCTAATGAAAATGACACCATCCTGTTTGCAGGTTATTTTTCTTCCAACCGAAAAGGTGGCAAGGGTAGTGATGATATTTATAAGTTTGAAGAAAAGTGGTTGAATGTGTTTGCACTTCGCGGCACGGCTTATGAAAATTTATATGAAAACCCGGCCGATGGCGATTCGAAGATTACAGGACGCAAGCCGCTGAGCCGGGTAAAGATTGAATTGAAAAAGGCAGATGGCAGTTCGGTCGGCACAGCCTCTACCGATACTATCGGTCGCTTTACCTTCCGCCTGGAAGCGGAAATGAGTTATAAGTATTTAGCCTCCAAGAGCGGTTATTTCAGTGCCTCGAATACGGTATTGCATTTGCACAAGAATCAAGACTCTACTTTAATTGTTACTTACACGGAGGTTACGCTCAATAAAATCTTCCCGCAAAAGATGCTCGTGATTCCGAACATCTATTATGATTATGACAAAGCGACTCTTCGCCCCGAGTCTAAACTGGTGCTGGACTCGATTATGATTTTCTTCAAAGAGAATCCGGATTTGACCATCGAACTCGGGTCACATACCGATAGCCGCGGAAGTGATGCCTATAACCTGAAACTTTCGCAGGCCCGCGCCCAAAGTGCGGTGGATTATTTAATCAGCAAGGGCATTCCGACCGACCGATTGCTGGCCAAAGGCTATGGAGAAACCAAACTGGTGAACAACTGCAGCAACGGAGCCAACTGTACTGAAGAGGAACACCAAAAGAACAGGCGCACCACCTTCCGTGTTGCCTCCGAGAAGCTCAATCTTGAATCTATCGAGCCAGAAAACATTATCGTGGACCCGAAGAAGGAGTAGTGCAGTGAGCGGTGTTGCTGCAACAGCTAACCAAGCCTTTGCTATAGCGAAGTTTAAAACGTTTATCGTCTCTCATCCTTCGCTAATCGTTAACGACAGATTCTTTATGCCGGATGTTAAAAGATGCTGTCGCTTCTATTGCTTAATCAGCTTCCTGGTTGCTTTTCCCTGTCTGGTTTCTATCGTAGCGAAGTAAAGACCGGGAGCAAAGCTGGCAATGGATAGCTGCTGCCGGGTAGTTGATAATTGAACAGCGGCTACTTGTCTTCCGGTTATGTCGGTTATGGTCAGGTTGCTGCCGAGCATGGTTTCGTCCACACTTACGGTCACTGTATTGTTTGCCGGATTTGGATTTAATCCAAAATCCGAAATTCGCATTCCGAAATCTGTAACACCTGTCAGATTAGAGATGGTATTGCTCACGGTATTGGTAACCACAGGCGCGTTGAAATCGAAATAGATGAAGGCGGTGTTGGTGATGTTGGTGCCGAAGGGCAGGTTGTCTTGGAGCTTGACCTTGTATTGCACATAGCCGTGGCTTAGTGGTTCGCTGGTATTGCTATCGGGCAGGTTGATATTGGGGAAGTTGAAGCGGAGGTTATTGCCTTTTATCTGCACATTGGGTTGGTGGCTGCAGGCCAATAGTTGGAAGCTGGCGGCATCTATATTACTGTCGAGTGTATCTGTTACATAGATGTGCTGCGCTTCAGCAGTGCCGGTGTTTTGGAAATGAATCGTGTAGGTTAACCATTTGGTAGCGGTGTCTATATTACCTGCGGGGTACACTTCTTTTTCGTTGGGGTCGAAGGAACTAACAACCAAGAAGCAATGAGTAAGGATGTTATTAGCGGGGTTATTATCTCCGGTTATTGGGTTTACTGTAAGCGTAAAACAAATCTGTGAACCTAAGACAGCCGTAGTATCTGTAGCTACATTGATATTAAACGCGTTGAAGAAATCAACTACTCCAAAATCAGCAATGTTCCAGGTGATGGTATCATTTACAATGCTTGTTGGTGTAAGTGCTCCGCTTGCGGCAGAAGAATAATGTGCTGCTCCGTTTATGATTAATTGAACACTGCCGGCTGTGCCTGCTGCGCAATGGGCATTGTAGAAGTTGGTTGCATCGCCAGCAGAGATATTTACGGTTGTAATATTGGCAGGTCTAAAACGAACAGCCGAAATACTTTGAGCCGCCAAATCAAAACCAGGCTTGCACTGCAGGGCAAAATCGCGGTCATAACTAAGGGTATCAATGGGGGTGATAAGCGAGGTATCGAAACCACTGGCGGGGCAAAGCACAGTAAACGGAAGACCAGCCGTATCTACACTAATCGTGTAAGCGCCTGTGTCTACAGCAAAAGAATAAAAACCGTGGGTGGCATTGAAATTTTGTTGTAGCAATACACCGTCTTTATACAAATTCAGTTTCACGTTGTGCAAGTTGGTTTCGCCAGCATCCTTTATACAATTGCCGGTTGAGTCGTTGTACACACGGCCTTTAATATTCCAGCTTATCGAACAGGCACCAGCGTTAAAAGGGTCGCATAAAAACACCGTATCTAAAGATGGCTGACTTGTTTGGTTGGCCTGAGGATAATTGGGCAAGCAAGTAATATTCGTGTAATAAAAAGTAAAATCAACCACCTTGTTTAAGTGGGGAAGACAGGTCAGGAAATTACTATGACAATCAAACACGTTTAAAGAATCGGGCAATGCGGGCAATACAGTCAATATATTTTGATTACAATTAAGATAGGTTAACGAATTAGGCAAAGATGGTAAGGTGGTCAATGAATTATTTGAGCAATCAAGATGCTGTAGAGAATTAGGTAAAGCGGTGATAGAGGTAATATTGCCATACGGACAATTCAGTAAGGTTAATGAATCAGGCAGAAGCGGCAAGGGGTCTATGTGATTAATACCGCATTCAAGATTCCTTAGTGTGTTAGGCAAAGCCGGTAACACAGTTAAGTTGTTGTTGGAGCAGTTTAACGTTGTGAGGGAGTTAGGTAACACCGGAAATGAGGTAAGCGGATTAGTTGAACAATCTAAACTGATAAGTGAATTGGGTAAAACCGGAATACTGGTTAGCTGGTTAAATCCGCACAAGAGTTCTCCAAGCGATGCCGGCAAGGCCGGTAAAGAAGTGAGTTGATTTACTCCGCAATTGAGCAGATATAACGGGGCTGGTAAAACCGGTAAAGCAGTTAAATGATTAGCGTAACAGTGTAAGCTGGTAAGCGAAGCCGGAAGACTTGGCAGTGTTGTAAGTTGGTTGGACTGACACAAAAGTAATACTAGAGAATCCGGCAAATTATTAATATAGGCAAGCTGATTAAAGGTGCAATCAATAATCCTTAATTTTTTAGGAAAACTGTTCAATCCAATAATTGAATCAAACTTACAGTCTAAATTGTTGAGTTTGTCAAAATATTCTATCCCTGACAAATTTTTAATGGGTCGGTGACTGCAATAAACATTTAAAGCATTCACAATTCCACTGCAGGTAGTGTCCATCAAATTTCCATTCATACAAGAAGGAAACGTAGTTTGCAGATAGCTAACAAATGCGGCATCGGGAATACTCACCCACTGCGCCTTAGAGACAAAAGACATTAGACACAAGACAGAAGACAATACAAGTGTTCTCAATAGATTTTTCTTCATGGTGGTTAGTTTTTTTGGTGAAATGAAAATAATCTTCTTTTCAATCTTTATAAATAAAAAGTTCCACTCCTGATGGAGGTAGATTTTTTTGTATCGTCTAAGTGGAGCATAATAAGCGTTGGAGTCACATCCTCTTTCATTTCTTTTACAATGCTCAGCGCTTTCAGTCGGGCGGTTACAGATTTGGTTATGCGTCCTTGTGGCATATTTTTTAAATTTATTTGTTTTTGTGTTAAATGGACTATAATTTGGTCAGGAAGGGGGGCGCGGAATTTCCGAGGGGGCTTCCTGATTAGGAAGGGGGTCAAGGAGTTTTCCGTGATGGCATTTCAACCTTGAAGTTTGGCCTAGAAAATTTCCGTGAGGCAGTTTCAACCTTGAAATTGAGTCAAGAAAATTTCCGTGGCATGATTTCAACCTTGGGGGGAGCCAGGAAAATTTCCGTAACCCGATTTCAACCTTGCAGTGCGCCCCGAAAATTTCCGTGATGGCATTTCAACCTTGAGGTGAGCCAAGAAAATTTCCGTGATACCATTTTAACCTTGACTGCGCACCCCGAAATATTCCTTAGCCCGACTTCAATATTGAAAGCGCAGTGTGTTTTTTTAGTTGACCCGATTTCAATCTTTGAGCATATGCAGAAAAAGACAAAAGACTTTTACTGATTCCCTATTCCCCCATCTCCACCCAATAAGATTTCACCCTGCGTTTAATAAATTGGAATATTTTTATGGAATGGAGAGGGAGAAGGGAAATGCCAAATGGAATTGGACAATAACCATTATAGGCTTATTGCTAATCAACCAAGGCTTTGCTCAATTGAATGATAAGACTTGGATATGCGGAGGAACTAATTCCGGTAAGGTTATTTTCAATACACCAATTGATACAGTCCGCTTTACACCGGAAATTGATTGCAGTTATCAATGGGCATGTATAAGTAACTCAAGCGGAGTCTTCCAGTTTTTCACTGATGGCGTAAATGTTTACAGTTACGATGGAACACCCATGGTTAATGGTGATAGTTTAGCAGATAATAGTGTCAATGCCACGTTCACGCATGGCTTACCCGACTGGCAAAATGTAATTGTTTTACCGAAAAGTGACAGTCAATATTACATCATCTATCAAAGCCAAAGCGACACCTCATTTGCTAATGACCCTTGGTATTATACCAACCGCC
The DNA here is from genome assembly GCA_947478005.1 of Bacteroidota bacterium. Taxonomy (GTDB): domain Bacteria; phylum Bacteroidota; class Bacteroidia; order Chitinophagales; family LD1; genus Bog-950. The sequence continues at coordinate 12,427 of CANJVG010000008.1, read as the reverse complement.
TCTATTATGCAATAGTCGATATGAGTTTGAAAAATGGCAAAGGCGAAGTAACTGTCAAAAGACAGTTAATCAACAGTAGCTTCTTTATGGACGGTCACTTCACCGCCTGCCAACATGCCAATGGCAGAGATTGGTGGTTAGTGCAAAGAGGCTATAGCAGTAACCGTTATTTTATTTATCTCGTAACTCCAGATGCTATTCTTTATATCCGGGACCAGTTTATTGGTGCCGACTCGAATGAACCCGATGCCGTTGGTCAATCAGCTTTTTCACCCGATGGAAGTAAGTATGCTTCTATCACTGGCAAAAGCCCGCTGATACTTTTAGACTTTGATAGATGCGAAGGCATATTCAGTAATCCTCAAAAAGTTATTATTCCAATGGATACATTTATGTTTTACGGGAATCAAGAAATTCAGGGGGGAGGAGGAGATGGTCTTTGCTTTTCTCCTAACAACAGATTTGTTTATGTAAACTCGCTCTTTATTCTTCGGCAATACGATTTGCAATCCAATCCAATTGACAGCAGCGAACAAGTAATCTTCTTTTGGACAGATACTAATGAAGCACACGGACAGTTTAACCAAATGCATCTGGGTCCTGATGGTAAAATCTACGTTGCACCCTTTCAAGGGTTCACTTACGCGCTTAACGTTATCAATCATCCTGATTCTGCCGGTTTATCCTGCGGCTTTGTAAAATGGGGTTTACCACTCCCCACAAATGATGCAAGTGTTATTCCCAATATGGTACATTTCCGTATGGGAGCCTTGGTTGGCAGTGGATGTGATACCCTCCACACTGAACTAAGAGAAGTCCATGCCGAAAAAGAAAAACTCCTAAAAATCTATCCCAACCCTGCTACCAACCTTGTTACGATTGACTACGGCTATACTGATTGGAACATGGGCGGTGTTAGTTTAGAGCTCAGCAATGAACTGGGGCAGGTGGTGTATACACAAGCCCTGCCTATGTACAGTGGTTTTCAGACCGTGCAGCTCAGTTCCTATCCCGCAGGCTTCTACACCGCCAGCATCAGGCGCAAGGGCAGCGTAGTCGCAGCAGCCAAGTTTGCGAAGCAGTAAACGCCCGGCCTCGGTCTGACCTTGGTCAGACTTGCATTAATCTTTGCCACGAATTGCACGAATTAAACACGAATTGGTTTGTATTCATTCGTGCTAATTGGTGTAATTCGTAGCCTGGTTTTTCTGTATTGTATCCTCGGTCTGACCTTAGTCTGTTCGGTTAAAGGATTTATTAAGGCTGCGCACTTATACTTTGCTACCAAAAGACACCCACGCTGGGGGTAGGGAAAGCGGTTAATATTCCGTTGACTGTCTTCAACCCTCCAAGCCATGAAATCCCCCCTTACCAACATTCGTCATACCGCCTCCTATCAAAAATCATTTGGTGCTTTCCATTCGCTCGGTTATGTTTGCCCCGCCTTGAAAAAGATATTCGTCCTCTTTCTTGCAGTCGTTATCATTTCCCAAACCCTTGTGAATGTGGGCATAGGCGTTTATTATCACTTCAACAAGGCCTACATTACTCAGCAGCTTTGCGAAAACAAAAACAAGCCAAGCATGCATTGCAATGGTCACTGCTACCTCAGCAAGCAACTGAAGAAGGCTGAAGAAGGCGAAAGCAAATCGACCCAGATTATGAAAGAGAAGGAGGAAATCATTTCCAACTCATCTGCCGAACTGCCGGGTCCTTACTTTCCTGTGTTCAGTGTTACCAAAATCAATGGGTTTACCTCAGTCCTCTATGTTTCAGACAATGCTACCGAGCTGCTGAAACCACCCACCGTTTAATCAATCAACCCCGGTCAGACCTTGGTCTTACCCAATCTGCTGTGTGCATTAACGCATGCAGGCAGTGTTTGGTTAGTGTTCACACTAATCAGATTAATCATTGATTAAACTAAAAACAAAATGAAACCAATCATAGTGGCGCTGCTGCTGCTGGCATCTGTTGCGCAAGGCTTTTCGCAGGCCTGCTGTTGTACCGGTGCGGGCGCCAATTACTCGATACTGCCCAATTTGGATAAGCATGTCATCGGGCTTCGCTATTCGTTCAGCCACTACAGCACGACCACCTATGCTACCTATCATCATATGATGGGCGGCAAGGACATGCTGATGACCGGCAACGGACAAGCCGGCACCGAGAACATGAACACCCTCGATTTGTTTGGCCGGTTCAATCTGTACAAAGGCTTGCAGTTGTCGGTGTTTGTGCCTGTCCATTTTTTGGAAGAAAGAACCAATGGACAAATCAAACATACCAGCGGTCTGGGTGATATGAGCCTGCTGCTTCAATACTCCCTGCTCGACCCGAAAAAGTGTTCCGGCAAAAAGAGTAAACATCAGTTGCGCGTTGGTGCAGGAATCAAACTGCCGAGTGGTCAGTTCAGCATGAATAAGGATGGAATGTTCTCCACCGATTTGCAGTTGGGCACAGGCAGTGTCGATTTTCTGTTCAACACCATCTATACCTATCGGTATAAGAAGTTCGGCTTCAATATACCTGTCTCCTACAAGCGCAACACCATCAATCCTCAGCAGTTTCGTTTTGGCGACAAGCTGATGGGTGGTGCTTCAGTGTTCTATGTACTGTCTCCGGTCATGGATGTAGTCCTGATGCCTTCGGTTGGTTTAAACTACAGCTACATTTTTTACAACGAGCAGAAGAAAGAAAAACTAACCAATACGGGCGGTCAATATCTGAACGCCAGTGCAGGCCTCGATATCTCTTATAAGCATCTGGCCTTTTCGGCTGCTGTTTCTCCGGTGCTTATGAGTATTTCCAATTGGGAAGGTCAACCCATCCCTCACGTAACTTTCGAAACAGGGCTTTATTACAATTTCTAAATCAAAAACAAAAAACAAAATCAAACAATGAACAATTTCAAAACCATTTACGCCATTGCCTTTTTAGTTGCAACTACTATGTTTCTGTCATCCTGCCATAAGGACAAAGCTCAGCCTGATTTAGGTAGCGGTCCCGTTACCCTTCACTTTGATAGCCAGGCAGGTTCCGGTGAGTTTGCCTTTGGTACCAATTATGTAACGGCTAATGGAGACACCGTTAATTTCAGCAAGTTCAACTTTTTTGTAAGTAACGTAGTGTTTGTAAAGACTGACGGCAGTACCTATACACCACCTAAAGATAGCACCTATCGCTTAGTGGTTGAAAGCCTGGAAGAATCTCACGACCTTACTATTAATAATGTGCCGTCAGGTGATTACACCGGAGTTAAATTTGTTATTGGTGTAGATAGCTTAAAGAGTGTCAGCGATATTTCTCAACGAACCGGTGACCTTGATCCTGCCGGTGCAGCATCCGATATGTACTGGACATGGAACAGTGGCTATATTTTCTATAAAGTTGAAGGTACCTCACCTCAGGCTCCTTATGACCCTATGATGATGGGTAAGATGTTCTTTTATCACATTGGTGGCTTTGGCGGCTATACAACAGCCGATGTAAATAACCTTCGTAATGTGTCACTGACTTATGCTGGCGAAGCGGCACATGCCGGCAAAGGGAAGGCTCCTGAAATTCATATCTATGCGGATGCTTTGCAGCTTTGGAAAAGCCCTACAGTTTTCTCAATCGTAGCTCATCCTGGTATCATGGTCGATCCCTTCTCTTCTACTGTAGCTGATAACTATAAAGGTATGTTCACTATCGGGCATATCCATAATGATTAAACGTAAACAGGTTACTAAAATAAAAACCCCGTCAGTGCTTTCACTGGCGGGTGTTTTTCACCAGACCTTAACATCAAAATGATGAAACTAAATTTATCCCTGTTTTTTATAGCAGTGTTGCTTCTTTCTGCTTGTAAGAAGGAACCTGTAAAAAAGGAGATGGAAGTTTTTATACCCTCTAATTTTCCGGCACCGGTCTACGATTTGGGTATTAATCCTTTCACTGCCAAGAAGTTTGAGTTGGGTAGGAAATTGTTTTACGATCGAATACTTTCGCAAAACAACACCATATCCTGTGGCAGTTGTCATCAGCAGTTTGCAGCCTTTGTTCATGCCGGACATATTGTTAGCCACGGCATTCATGACCGTTTAGGCAAACGTAACGCCCCACCTGTTATGAATATGCTTTGGAGCAAAGATTTCTTTTGGGATGGAGGAGTGCACAATCTTGATTTAGTTCCGCCCAATCCTATTCACAACCCTGTGGAAATGGATGAAGACTTAGGCAACGTTTTAGAAAAGCTGCGCAATTCTTCTGTTTATCCTGCTCTGTTTAAAGACGCCTATAACACAGACGAAATAAATTCTACCCGGTTTTTACAGGCTATGAGCCAGTTTATGGTGTCACTTGTATCCGCCAACTCTCGGTACGACAAATTTGTTAGAAGAGAAGGGGGGACCCTTACTACCACTGAATTAAGTGGTAAATCTTTATTTGAACAAAAATGTGCGTCTTGCCATGCTTCTGATTTGTTTACCGATAGAGGTTTTCATAACAACGGTTCACAAAATATAATTACTGACAGTGGACGATATGCCATTACACTTAACCCTGAAGACATAGGTAAATTCAAAACACCTACCTTACGCAATATTGAGAAAACGGCTCCGTATATGCACGGTGGTAAATTTCAAACCTTGGAAGAAGTGCTTAACCATTACGCCAACGGCATTAGCAATTCCGCTACACTGGATGCACAACTAAAGCAGAATGGAAGTGTAGGTATTGCTTTAAGCGATGATGAAAAGGCAAAAATTATTTCCTTCCTCAAAACACTTACAGATGATGACTTTTTGCACAACCGTAATTTTTCGGAACAGTAGTTTATAAATCCAACAAAAAGTAGCACCCTGGCCTGGAAATTGTAAAGTTTCAACTGATTCAAGGCAGGGTACTATTTCTCATTTAATTGTTAAAGGTGAGGTAAGTCATAAGTACTGGAAATGATTTTATTCTACATTCGATTATTAGAATAAAATACATGAAAGTTGCTTACTCGTTTCTTGTTTTGATGATATTGGTGGTTTCCTCTTGTAGTAAACCCAAAAAGGAAGGCAATGTCACTTTGCAATTAAGTGCTAAATACGGCTCCCAGAGTTTTGCTATTAATAGCCCGAACACCGATCCTCAAGGTCGAAGAATGGAAATTAGCAGTTTCAAGTTTTATTTGTCGCATATCATCTTGGTGATGAATGATAATTCCGAAGTAGTATTGAAAGATGTAGCCTTGTTCGACTTGTCAAATCCGAATACCCTTACTTTTAATGTGGCGGATGTAAAAGGCGATTTCAAGGCCATAAAATTTTCATGCGGTGTTGATTCACTTCAGAATCTTACAGATCCATTAACAGTACCCAGCAGTAACCCACTTAGTGGCGACAATAACATGTATTGGACTTGGCTGAAATATCAGTTTGAAGTGATGAACGTTAGGTGCGATACCACCTCTACGGGAACAGGACCTTTCAATTGGTTCCCACGCTATCATATTGGTGGCAATTCTCTATATCGAGCAGTACAGCTCTCTAAAAGTTTTTCAGTTTGTTGCGATACTAAATACACACTCAATTTGTCGTTGGACATCAAAAAGATTTTTTACGGTACTCAGACCCTTGATATTATCACCGAAGCCGATACTCAATCCGGCTCAACAGATAATCCTGTAATCGCTCCAAAATTTGCTGATAATTTTTCGCAGGCATTTTCAATCGAATAGTTAATGAAGAAGACATTTGTAGTTATTGCTGTTGGCTTTCTTTTTCTTCTTCTATTACAAAATTGCAAACCAGACAAGCCGTTAGTTCCCAATCATACGGATGCAGACTCATTATATACCGGCACGCCAGACACCTTATGGAGACCGTATCGATTCCCCAACATCAATCATCCCTATAAAGACTCCTTAACGAAAGAAGGAATAGAACTTGGCAGAAGATTGTTTTATGACAAACACTTATCCAGTACAGGAACCCTTGCTTGTGGCAGTTGTCATAAACAGGAATTTGCTTTTAGCGATGCAGGAAATGCAAAAAGCATCAACGTATTTGGCCCAACCAAAAGAAATTCACCCTCTATAGAAAACCTCTTATGGGCAGATAAAGTGTTTTGGGACGGGCGAGCCGGTTCATTGGCTGCACAGGCTAAAGATGCTTTTCATGGGGAGCAGAATATGGATATTCCCAATTCTATTTCTTATTTAAGGAGCGATTCAACTTACACAAGGCTTTTTCGTAAGGCATTTGGACGACCTGGTGATATCACCGAGGAGAAAATTTATCTCGCTGTTCAGGAGTTTATGATGACCATGATTTCTTCTAATTCTCCTTTCGATAAAGCATTCAGAAGCGAGCCTGGATATAATCTTACCGACTCTGAGTTGAATGGCTTTAATATTTTTATTTCGCAAGCAGGAGAATGTGTTCATTGTCATTTTGATGGATCAAGTCTTCTTTTTGCACCCCCTAATTTCTTTCAGAATAATGGACTTGATTCAGCTGCTACGGTTAATGATTTTGTAGATAAAGGCAGGGGAGAAATAACCGGTGACATCAATGATTATGGAAAATTCAAAGTGCCATCATTACGGAATATTGCACTTACGGCTCCTTATATGCACGATGGCAGGTTCCAGACGTTGGAACAGGTTATAGACTTTTATAGCGACAGTACAAAAACACTTTCCCCTAATATTGATGGTTTTAATCTAGGTCTAACTATTCACCCGGGCGGCAGATTTAATTTTGATGACCAACAGAAACTGGATTTGCTTAATTTCTTAAAATCACTTACAGATACTACGTTTACACATAACCCTGCTCTGAGTGATCCTTTTTAGTCTTCTATTTTGCTGTTCAATGAGCAGTTTTTCTTTTGGTTGCAAGTAACATCTGTTTTGTATTCCGTTAGCTTTCGTTAAGGGCTCTACACCAATCGGCTTAGCTTCTTAGTTTTGGAGTTCCGTATGAAATGGTTACTGCTCGCTTGTTTCTTTCCCGCTGTTTTATTGGCACAAACCAATATCGGTTTTCGTGATATCAGCCTGCCACAGGCTTTAGAGCAGTCGCGCCTCGAACAGAAGCCGGTTTTCCTTTGGGCTTTTGCATTCTGGTGTCCTCACTGCAACAAAATGAAAGAAGAAGTATTTACAGATGCTGCAGTGGCGGACTTCTACAATTCGCACTTCATTTGCATCAAGCAGGATATGGAAAAGGGCGAAGGAATTGCGCTCCACAGCCGTTTCAATATTACTTCATACCCTACCTTTATTTTTCTGGATGCAGCAGGCACCACCATCTACCGGGTTACGGGTGAGTTCAATGTTCAGTCGTTTATAACCAACGGAACCAATGCCACCATAAAGGAGAAACAGTTGCCCTATCTTGCTCAACAATTCAAATCGGATACAGCAGATGTCGATAAGGGCTATGCCTAACTGCTGGCGCTGAAAGCAGCAGGCATTGATTTCAATGCGATGGTGAAAAGATATCTGTCTACCAAAACGCATGAACAATTGATGAACGAGAAAAACTGGAAAATACTCACCAATGGAATCACCGATATCGAGTCGCCTTATTTCCAGTTTATCGTGAACCATCAAACAGACTATGCCAGCCTTACTTCTGCCAATCGGGTTCAGCGCAAGTTGTTCTTTACGGTTAAACAACAGATGGAAGAAATACCTTTAAGCGACACGGCCAACTATTCCCGTCTTCGAAAGGTGGCATCGTCCATACACAATAACCCAATAGACTCGCTGCTTTTTGCCTTGGATTTGGCGCGCTATGAACGCCTCAAAGATTGGGAAGCATATAAAGCAGCCTCCCTTGAAGGAACCACTAAACATGCATGGAATGATGCCGCTCAGCTAAGTGAAATTGCGGACGTTTATTTAAAGAATATAGCCGACAAAGCAGCCTTGGCGCAAGCGGCTATATGGGCCAAGCGCGCCATAGAACTAAACGGAAGCTATGCCTGCTATATCACAGCAGCTATGCTTTTTCAAAAAGCAGGCGATAATCCATCGGCTTTGCAAATAGCACAAGACGGAAAGGACCTAGCGATAAAATATGGCTGGAACTATAAGGAGGCAGAGGACTTATTGCAGCAGCTGCAAAAGAAATAGTGCAATGCTCTGAACCATGGTACACTTTATGCGTTTATGGTTATAGTCTTCTGAATGGAAGACTAAGTATGATATGGCTCAGTTACCTTAAATGTAAATATCAGCATCTGCAACGTATTGTTTTGTAGTTTTGCTGTAAGTCAAAGGTAGTTTAGCAGAAAGGATTTTACAGACTTTAAAAACAAGGTTATGAAAACAAAATACGCCTCTCTCTTATTACTTGCTATTGCTTTCTCCGCCACCACTTATGCTCAGGAGTATTACAGAACCTTTAGTGGCGACATAGTTATCAGCTTAACCAATCGCGATTCGACAGTAATGCTCGTGAGCCATAAATTGTTGGTGAGTCTGGATTATGAAACCTCGAAGATTAGTCTCAAGGTTCCGCTCGAAACCTTTCGCACCGGCATCGATTCATTCGATACCCGATTGAATGGGGTAAGAAACATGGATTTGGAGTTCACGGGCAAACTGGGTATTACCATAAATTCAAGAAGATTTGACCCGCAGCGCTACAACATGGAAGGGGTCATTACCAGTGCCACCGTTCCTGTCTCAGTTCGTGGTAACGGCAGCATGACCTGTATTCCGGCAGGCGACAAACTAACACCCGCCTGTACCTTGTTGTTAAGTATGGAAACCACTCTATCGGCCCTTCATCTCAGCGATTTATTTCCTACTGCCAAAGAAGAAGTAAGGATTGATTTACGTCAATCGGTCTTGGAAAAGCAAACGAATTAAGTAGAAGACAGTACTTGCCACATACGGTTAGCTGCATGCCAAAGCATGTGCAACGAATCATTCGACAATAGATAGAAGCAGTTTCAGTAAAATTAATTTGCCTTCACTATCTTCCGGTACTTAACCACGCCACCGCAATCTAACCTTACGATGTAAGCTCCTTCGGGAAGGTATTCCTTATCCATATCTATCATGTCCTGATAATCTCCCGGCTCGCGATAGCCTGAGAAATAAGCCATCACCACTTTGCCTCTGGCGTCCAGCACATCTATCTTTACAGGGCATTTCTTTAATACCGTATAGCTGATTCTGGTTTGTTCGCGGAAAGGGTTCGGGAAGACATAGAAGTGGTCAAACGCAGCATCCTCTTCATCAATTCCTGTCCAGGCTTGTTTTTTGATGGTGAACTGGTCTCGAACAACCCCGTTGGAGGTAAAATAATGACCATCGAGTCTATCTCCATTCACATCTATCATCAATGAGCCATAGCAAGTGTCACATGCCTCGCCCCAATGTATAGCCGGATGGCTAATTGTGCTGTAAGAGTTCCCTTCGCTGCTGTTTCCCTGCACCACATATACAGCACCTTTGCCTGCCAGCGGTCCATTGGTGTATTTAATATAAGCCTCGCCCAGGTCGTCATTCCCGCTGCTGTTATTCAGCATCATGCTGGGGGTAAAGCTGGCCATGTAACCGTAGTGCCCGTTTATGAGGTTTCCGCGTTGGTAGTTATGGTCGTGGCCGGTCAACACTAAGTCGATGCCGTATCTTTCTATAATAGGATTGAAGTGGTTGCGGGCGGCAATGCAGAATAACTGAAAGCTGCTTAACTCAGTCAGGTTGTCCTGGCCACTATAAGGACACTGATGCCAGAATGCAATCTTCCATTTTTTGGTAGTGGCGGCCAGGTCGGCTTTTAGCCAATCGAGCATAGGAGAGGAGTTGAACGAAGTGTCGGCATAACGCTGTACCCCCAACCAATCATTGGCCGCGCTGGTGGCTCCTAACTCTGAATTTAAACAAACAAAATGGATATCGCCATAATCGAAGGAATAGAACAATTTCTTGTGAGAAGCAACTCCCCCTTGTTCACCTTCTGTTGGTGGATCAATAATGTTGAGGTAAGGTCCGGTTTGCAGATTAGGGTCTGTGTTGCACGGAGCGGTCCATGCGCAAATACTGTTCCAGTCATGATTGCCCGAAGTGGGTACAAAAGGAAGATTCAGGAAGGTATTGCCAAACGAATTAACGGTATCAAAAACCTTGTCCTGATATTCCTGGTCTTTTCCATCGCTATAGGCATTGTCGCCCACCCATAATTGAAAATCGGCAGGATGATTAGCGGCATAGTTATAATAAGAATTACGAACATCCCGTTCAGCTGTATTGCCATGTCCAAAATCGCCAATAACCCAGAAACGAACCGGGTCGCTCATGGTACTATCGATAGCGGTGGTAAAATACATCCGCGAATCGGCCTTTAAAACCTGGGTGGAACTGCCTACATTGTAGTAGTATTTTGTGCGTGCCGAAAGACCATTGATTTTTACCCGGTGCTCGGTGGTGGGTGTGGCACTATCGGCATGAAATGTAAGAGAACCGGCAGTGGTTCCGTAATTAACACGGCTGTCTGTCAGCGAGTCGGTGCGCCATCGCATAATTATACTGTAAGGAGCGGGGCTTTGCATATAGGGCCCTCTGATGACTTTCTGCGCTTGCAGGCTAAAGGTGGAGAGGTCGCAAACAAGAATAACAGCCAGGATTGAAAGCAGGTAAATTTTTTTCATAACAATCATTTAATCTTTAGGAAATAATTTATTCTTAATGGTAAAACTAAATTTTTTCCATTGCTGAGATTTTCTTTTTTGTCTAGAGTAAAGCCTTTCCCGAAGTAATAGCTTCCTTTAGCATTGTTAACTCTGCTTGGCTAAAGGCTTTAAAAATAAAAGCCGCTCCGATTTTCATCATAACGGCTTTTGTGTTTTAATTCGTAATCAACCTCGGCCTTTACATTCTGAAGGCATAGAGATAACTCATTGGCTTGTTCGGATAAATTCCTTCCACCAATACTTTACCGCTCTTGCTTTTCAGCATGTTTACAAAATCATTTACGTCTTTCACTGGCGTATCATCCACCTGTGTAATCACAAATCCTTTATGGATATCCGTAAACTCACTCAACTTGCCGCCTTTCAGTTCGGTTACCTTCACGCCACTCTCTAATCCAAGCGTTCTCAATTCCTGCACCGTCAGGTTTTCTACTTTTACTCCCAGAGCATCGAGAATATCGCGGCTGTTATCTACTTGCGCGACTGTATTGTATTTGTTCTTCAATACCACACCCATATTTGATGTTTTTCCATCACGAATCACTTCCACATCCAACTTGTCGCCAGGGCGGTACTTAGCTACCTGTTCCTGCAATTCAGGAGATGAGTTTACGCTGATACCGTTTATCTTAGTTATCACATCCTTGTTCTTCAACCCTGCTTCATCGGCAGCCGAGCCTTTGTTTACGCCATCTACATACACCCCACACGGTTTATCGAAACCAACTTCCTTGGCGGTTTTATCATCCATACTGCGGATAGTTACTCCGAGGAAACCTCTTTGACTCACACCGAACTTCTGCAAATCGAAAATCACTTTCTTTACAATATTGGATGGCACGGCAAATGAATAACCGGTGTAAGAACCCGTAGGCGATGCAATCGCTGTATTGATACCCACCAACTCACCACTCACATTCACCAACGCACCGCCACTGTTGCCTGGGTTCACCGCAGCATCGGTTTGAATGAACGATTCAATAGCTGTATTACTTGGTTTTGGGCCTTCATTGACTATCAGGCTAATGTTGCGGCCTTTGGCGCTCACTATACCCGCAGTAACTGTTGATTCCAGGTTGTAAGGATTGCCCACGGCCATTACCCATTCTCCAATCAATACCGAATCGGAATTGGCAAAGTTGATGGAAGGCATGTTTTCGCCTTCCACTTTTACCAGCGCCAAATCAGTATCAGCATCGCGGCCTATTACTTTGGCCTTGTAGGTTTTGTTGTTGGTTGTCATTACCTCCACTTCATCGGCATTTTCCACCACGTGGTTATTGGTAACAATATACCCGTCTTTGGAAACAATAACGCCAGAGCCCGTGGCCACCTGGGGCTGACTTTGATAAGGATTGGGACCTTGGAAATACTTAAAGAAGTTGTTGCCAAACATATCCTGAAACGGATCCTGCTGCCCTTGCATTGACACCTTCTCGGCTTTGAAAGTTGATTTGATATGCACTACGCTCGGAGAAGACGTAGCGGCTGCATATCGAAAATCGATGGGTTGCGCTTCCACATTTTTGCTGTAGGCGGCAAACTTGGCCGGAGTGTTGTTTGAATCAACGATGGCAACCTGCTGCTTATTCCAGCCCAAATAATTAAACGTAGCTACGGCAGCAAAGGCGCTGACAAAAGCTACAAACGCTGTGAATCCGATTTTTTTGATACTCATAGTTTTTGATTTTTATTTTTGACTTAATCTTTGAACGATTGCTCTGCAAAGTTATTTCAT
>CANJVG010000007.1 GCA_947478005.1 Bacteroidota bacterium | reverse complement strand
TAGTCGGCAATCTTGGCGCGGTCAATGGCGTAGTTGAAAGCTAAGCGCGCATTCTTGTTGCTGAAAACTTTATCTACAAAAAGGAACCCGTAAAACTGGGTAGCAAATTCGGGCTTCACCTGCAAAGCATATTTTTTGTAATCGCCTTTGAGCTGATGATTTGCATCGAGGATTTCGTCAATCATATCGAAAGGCAAACGGTATTTCATATCCAGATTTCCTTTTTGAAATTCGAGGATATCGGTTTTGTCTTCCTTTATAAAAGAAACTTTAATCGCATCGAGATAGGGCAATTGATTGCCGCTTTCATCCTTGCCCCAGTATTTTTCGTTGCGTGACAAAATCACCGCTTCATCGGTTTTCAACGCCTTTAAATAAAACGGCCCGGTGCCTACAGTGTGATAAAGGATATCGCCTTTGTAGTGGTCAATTGCTTCTTTCGGAAAGGCACACATGAACGGAAGAGCAAGGCGATTTAAAAAATCAGCATAAGGTTTTTCGAGCGTCACCTGTAAGGTGGAATCGTTTAATGCCTTCACCCCCCACGCACCTATTTCATCGGCATCATGTTGGTTTTTTTGGCGAGCGGTGTAAAGTGCAGTAGCTCCTTTTACAATGTCGCGGAAGAAAGCAAAGCCGTTATTTTTTGAATCTGGTGTGCAAAGCAAATTGAAGCAATACTCAAAGTCATGTGCCGTAACCGGGCGTCCTTTGCCATCTTTAAAACAAACATCATCATGAAAATAAACTCCCTGGCGAATCTTAAAAGTATAAACCGTAGCAGTGTTGTCCACTGTCCAGCTTTCGGCAAGTGAAGGTTCGATAGTTAAGTCCTTCGGATTGAAAGCCACCAGCCCTTCGTAAATCTGTGTTACGATTCTGTGACCAACTACTTCGGTGATAGAAAGCGGGTAAAGACTTTTCAGAAACTCGGTTTCGTTGTAGCGAAACATGCCACCATATTTAATTCCGCCTTTGCCTGTGGTTTGTTCTTTCGCTTTTTTATTGCCGTCTCCACAGGAAACTAAAAGTAAAGTTGCGAGAAGGATGATTCCTATGAAATGTTTCATGGTTAAGTTTTTAGTGGGGCGAAGAAAATAATTCTGAGAGAACAGGGACTAAACTTCGGAATGCTCGCTGGCGTAAAAGCGAAACAGAAAATAAGCAGCCACGGCATCGAGCAAATGCCACATAGCGTGACCTTGAATTAAAGAGCCTGGGTTGCAAAGGGGGCTGTTGTCTTGCCAGATATTCCAAATGAAAAAAGCCAGCAGCAAAAAACCTAAACTGGTGTAACCGTAGTTTTTGTTGAGTGAAATTTTACGGATGTAAGTATTCAGCATTTCAAAGATGGTGCAAACGGCTAAGAAAATGCCGAAGGCTAAATTGCCCGCATAGCCCACAACGGGAATATGCTGATGAAAAGTACCAGCCCATTCGCAAAGAACAATGATGATTAAAAAGGAAACGATGAAAGCCCCATTACTCCATTGCCAAAAACGCTGCATGGCATAAGAAGCCGCAAAGGATGCGACCAAATACATTGACAGCATATCGAGATTGCCTCCCAATTGTGTTTCAGTGGCGTGCATAGCCATAGAACCGGGGCCAAGGAAAACTACAAGACACGAAAAGAAAATGGCGGTGAAAGAACTTTGGGTGAACCGGTTTTTGTTGGCAGAAAATTTTCCTTGCGAAAGCTGAAATGCCATTAGAAGTCCTGCAAAAATAAAACCGATATTGCTCCATGTATTGGCCGGTTGCTTCACCAATCCTTCGCGGGCAGCCTCACAAAAAGCCCCACCCACATCGGCAGCCGGGCCGAACCATCCATTGACAACCGCCAACATGAAAAGAGAAAAGGAAGCAACTGCAAAAAGAACTGTGGAGTAGAAAATCTGTTTGTTGTGCTTCATGGCCTAAAACTTAAGCTTTGTGTAAACCGGACAATGATCACTATGCACCGCATCCTGATACATGCGCGACTCCACTAAGTTCTTTTCAAGGTTTTTTGAAACAGCGATATAATCAATACGCCATCCTTTATTCTGAGCCCGCGAATTAAATCGCTGACTCCACCAGGAATACTGATGCGGCTCCTGATTAAAATGTCGGAAAGAATCAATAAAGCCAGAGTTGAAGTATTGTTCCATCCATTCACGCTCTTCGGGTTTAAAACCAGAAGTATCTTTGTTGGAAATCGGGTTATGAATATCAATTGGTTTGTGACATATATTGTAATCACCACACAAAATCAGTTTGGTTCTCTTCTTTTGCAAATCGGTTATTGTCTTGATAAAATCTCCGAGGTAACTCATCTTCACCGCTTGGCGCTCATCACCGGTGGTTCCACTGGGAAAATAGGCGCTCATAATGCTTAGGTCGCCTAAGTCAATACGCAGATTTCGCCCCTCATCATCATACATTTTTATTCCACAGCCCTCTACTACTGCATCCGGTTTTGTCTTGGTTAAAACAGCCACTCCGCTATATCCCTTTTTCACGGCCGGAAAAATATAGGTATGGTAACCGAGTGCTTTGAAAGGTGTTTCATCAAAGTCTTCACGTGCCACTTTTATTTCCTGTAAGCAAACTACATCGGCATCGATTTGCTTCAGCCAGTCGGCCAAACCTTTTTTAAGGGCAGCGCGAACGCCATTTACGTTGTAAGAGATTATTTTTAACTCGCTCATAAATTCTGTGTTGGTTTAAATCGAAAATAATAATCTCGCATTAAGAGAATAGAATCTAAAGAGATAAGGAAAATGAAAATCGGCTTTGACGCCAAGCGGGCATTAAATAACTCAACCGGACTCGGCAACCATGCCCGAATTCTGCTGATTGCCATGATGCGCGATTTTCCCGAAAACGACTATTTGCTTTTCTCGCCTAAGGCGAAAGATGAGTTCTTTCATCAGTTACAAGGAGATTTTAAAATCATCCTACCTGAAACAAAATTGCAGCAATCGTTTCATTCTCTCTGGCGCTCTTTCGGAATCAACACGCATCTGGCGGGAAACAAAGTTGACCTTTACCACGGATTGAGTAATGAAATTCCCTTCGAACATAGGGCATCGGACATCGGATTTGTAGTCACCATTCACGATTTGATATTTCTGAAGCATACGGAACAATATCCTTTTGTTGACAGGCAGATTTACAAACTGAAAACAAAGTATGCCGCAAAACAAGCTGATAAAATAATTGCCGTTAGCCAGGAAACGAAACATGATTTGATAGAAATGTATGGTGTGAAGGAAGAGAAGATTGTGGTAATTTATCCTAGTGTGGACGCTGCGTTTCAGTCGGAAGTCCGAGGCCCGAAGTCCGGGGTTTTACAGAAATACAATTTGCCATCAAAATATATTTTGAACGTTGGGAGTTTCTTCCCGCGTAAAAACCAACGCACAATTGTTGAAGCGTTTGATTTAGTTAAGCATAAAATAGAAGAGGATTTAGTGCTGATTGGTAGTAATGGAACTACACGAAAAGAAATTGAAACCTTGATTGAAAAGAAAAATCTTTCTCAGCGGGTAAAAATTATTTCGGGTGTTTCCAATGAAGATTTGCCTGATGTTTATCGATTAGCAAGCTTATTTGTGTTCCCAAGTTTGTATGAAGGATTCGGTGCGCCAGTGGTGGAGGCTTTGTTTTCTAAAGTTCCCGTAATAGCAACTAAAGGTGGTGCAATTGAAGAGGCAGGAGGAAAACATTCTTTGTATGTAAATCCAAATTCAGCAGAAGAAATTGCAGATGCTATGATTCGAGTATTAACTGATGAGAAGCTGAAAGAGCGAATGATAGAAATCGGATTAACCCACGCTCAAACAATGACAGATACAGTCTTTGCAAAAAAGACGATGAATGTTTATCGTGAAGTATTAGGCTAAAAATTATCGGCTACCCTCCTGCAATAGCTTTTGCTTAATCGTAGCTACTAACATATCTATAGCCACCTGATTCTGTCCCCCCTGCGGAATGATAATGTCGGCATATCGCTTGGTCGGTTCAATAAACTGCACGTGCATTTCCTTTACCAAAGCGTAACGCTCAATAACCTGTTGGGCCGTTCTTCCACGCTCCCGCATATCGCGTTCTATAATTCTGATTAGACGGTCATCGGGTTCTGCATCAACAAATACTTTGATGTCGCACAAATCACAAACCCTTTTGTCAGTAAAGAGCAAAATACCCTCTACAATAATTACGTGATTCGGTTCAACATGTATGGTGTCCTTTTGACGGGTAGAGGTGATATAGTCGTATATGGGTTCTTCAATTGCTTTGTTTTGTCGAAGCAATTTCATGTGCTTTACCAGCAAATCGAATTCGATACTCTCGGGATGGTCGAAATTGATGTTCGCTCTCTCTTCTCGCGAAATATGACTGTTGTCTTTGTAGTAACTATCCTGCGACACTATGGTTACTTGATGAATGGAGAATGAACTCATCACTTTTTTTACAACCGTTGTCTTTCCGGAACCGGAGCCTCCGGCTATTCCAATAATCAGCATCTGAAAATATTTTCAGCGCAAGATAATAATTGGCGCCTATCTGACGTTAGTATATTGATAGGTCTTTCATTAAGTCAAAAACTAAAGCCTTATGAAAACAATAAAATACGTTCTGTTGATTTTGCTTTTTACCAACGAACTTCATTCTGAGGCCAGCTATAATTTATCCGAGGCAATTAAGAAACAATTAGTAGCCGTAAACATTTCCGGTGCAAAGCCTGACACCGCATTTAAAGGAGAATCATCATCCCATTATGGTCCTTGCATGGCCATGGAGATTACCAACTCTTCTGATGAATCTCTAAGCCTCAACCTTGACTATGGTTATCGTTTGGAACCAAATGACTCTAATCTCCAAACCATGATGGTCACACAAACACTAATCGTGAAACTTCCGGCAAGACGGAAAAAGAATTATCGGCTTTACGCTATGTGCACCGAAGCCAGCGATGGAGCTCCTTCGCCCCTGCAGAAATTCAGGATGGCTAAACGGGCGAGTGGAAATTTGCTGGGTGTTGCAGAATTAATTAATCGAAAGAAGTATCAGAATGATGCGGCACAAAATGCCGTTTGGTGTTTGACCAACGACCACGAACTACAAAGCATTTATAGTGAAGACACCGTAATGATGTATGAGCTTCGAAGATTTGTGGCAAAGGCAAAAGGAATTTCGGAAGGGAAAATTTATGAAGCAAACAACACTAACTATTCTGCTCCTGTAACGACTTATACTACCCGCACCGTTTATTCCGGTAGCATCAGTTACAGCTTTTCAAAAACATCCAAAGTGATGATTGCTTTGTTTGACGAGGACAACCACATGAAAAGAGTTTATGTAAATAATGAAACTCAACATGAGGGTGAATACACTTACAATTATCAAATTGGCAGCGATGAAATGAGTAACAAAAAACATTACCTGCGCCTATTCCGAGATGGAAAACTGGAGGAGGAGATTTCGATTATTCCTAATTAACGGCATTGGCACAAGCCATTCCGTCCATAGCTGCACTTACAATTCCCCCTGCATAACCGGCTCCTTCTCCACTCGGAAATAGGTTTTTGATTTGAGGATGCTGCAAGGTTTCTTTGTCGCGCGGAATGCGGACAGGGCTGGAGGTCCTACTCTCCACTCCTACTAACACAGCCTCGTTTGTTCTGTAACCTCGCATCTTTTTCCCGAAATCAATGAAGGCTTCGCGTAAACTGTTGGTGATAAATGAAGGGAGAGTTGCTTTCAATGGAGATGAAATAATTCCCGGTGTATAGGATGTTCGAGGTAGCGAAGCGGAAACTTTATTCTGAATAAAATCTTCCATTCGTTGTGCCGGCGCCTGAATACTGCCGGTTGCTGCAAAGGCTTTTTGCTCCACCTGTTTCTGAAACTCCAAAGCAGCTAATGGTCCATGCGATGAAAGATGTTTCCAATTCTCCGGATTCACAGCAACCACAATACCGCTGTTGGCAAAAGGGCCGTTGCGCGCGCTGGAGCTCCATCCGTTTACTACGGTTTCGTTTAGGTCGGTCATGGAAGGAGCAATTACTCCGCCAGGACACATGCAAAACGAAAACACACCACGCCCGATTGCCTGCGTAACCAAACTATAAGAGGATGGTGGAAGAAACTCATTTCGTGTTTCACATTTATACTGAATGGAATCAATCAGGGCTTGCGGATGCTCGATGCGGACACCCAGGGCAAAAGGTTTGGCTTCAATCAAAATATTTTTCCGTTGCAGCAATTCGAAAATGTCTCGTGCGGAATGACCGGTAGCGAGAATTACATTTTGACAGGAAAATACTTCTCCATCAGCACAAACAATCTTTCTGATTTCTGAATTTTCAATAACGAAGTCAACAGCCTTCTTATTGAAATGAACTTCGCCACCGCTGTCTATTATCGTCTGTCGAATGTTTTCAATAATGCGCGGCAGCTTGTTGGTGCCTATATGCGGATGCGCTTCGTAACCTATTCGTTCATCGGCACCGTGCTGAATAAAAACATCGAGCACTTTTTTGATGTCACCCCGTTTTGAACTGCGGGTGTAAAGCTTTCCATCGCTGTAGGTGCCTGCACCGCCTTCACCAAAACAATAATTGCTCTCGGGATTCACAATCAGTTTGCGGCTGAGGGCCGATAAATCTTTGATGCGCTCACGTGAAGGTTTTCCTCTTTCTAATATGATAGGTTTAATACCTCGCTCCAGCAATTGCAACGCGGCATACATACTGGCAGGACCAAAACCAATCAGGTGACAGGTTTTGGCATCGGTTACTTTTTGAAAGTTGAAGGTTCGTAGTTCGGGCTGAAAAGTTTCGTCCTTTAAATACACATCCACCTTCAGCAGAACAATGATTTGCGGTTTGCGCGCATCGAGTGATTTGCGGACTAAATGAACATGGGCAATTTCCTCAATCGGCAAATTGCCGGCATAGGCGGCTTGCCATTTTATTTCATCGGCAGAGGCAGCCTGCGCGGGAGTAAGTTTAAGTTCTAAAGGTATGGGCATGGTTAGGTTTTTATCCTAAAACGGGGCGAAGATAAAATTTCTGTTTGCCGCCTGAACTCAATTAGTTTTCAGCGTTTGATTCCCTATATCTCTTGCACTTTCTAAAGTCCCCTCTATTCCTATATTTGCCGCTCATTTTTAAAATCGTTTAACAAAATTCTAATGGAAAATCTGATTTACATTCTCCCCCTATTCGGTGTAATAGCGCTGGTCTATATGGCTGTTCTTTCAAGTTGGGTAACCAAACAAGATGCAGGTGATGCTAAAATGACCGGCATTGCTAAAAATATTGCTGATGGTGCAATGGCTTTCTTAAAGGCTGAATACAGAATCCTCGCTATATATGTTGTATTAGCAGGAACTGCCCTTGGTATTCTTTCACAGGTTCCAAAGGTAGCTGCGCACTCCAGCATTCTTATCGTAGGTTCATTTGTTGTAGGCTGTTTCTTCTCTGCTCTTGCGGGATTCTTAGGAATGAGAATAGCTACCAAAGCAAACGTGCGTACCACTCAGGCCGCTAAAACTTCTTTGGCTAAAGCGTTGAAGGTTTCTTTCCGTGGAGGAACTGTAATGGGTCTTGGTGTTGCAGGTCTTGCAGTTCTTGGATTGAGTTCACTCTTCATCATTTTCTTCTTCCAGTTCATGGGTGGAAATTTTGCAACCGGTGGAGGATATGACGGAATGACTAAGGTTCTTGAAGTATTAGCAGGTTTCTCCTTAGGTGCTGAATCAATCGCTTTGTTTGCCCGTGTGGGTGGTGGTATCTATACTAAAGCGGCTGACGTTGGCGCTGACTTAGTAGGTAAAGTAGAAGCAGGAATTCCTGAAGATGATCCGCGCAACCCGGCAACTATTGCCGATAACGTAGGTGATAACGTAGGTGATGTGGCCGGTATGGGTGCCGATTTGTTCGGTTCTTATGTAGCTACCGTTTTGGCTTCGATGGTTCTTGGAAATTATATTATCCGCGATAATGGCGGAAGCATTGCTGATGCATTCGGAGGCATTGGCCCTATCCTTTTGCCAATGACTATTGCTGGTGTTGGAATTATCGCCTCTATCATCGGCAGCTTCTTTGTAAGCGTGGGTGATAATGCAAAGGCGGACACCAACACGGTTCAAAGTGCTTTGAACAGAGGAAACAACATTGCGATGTTGTTGGCTCTTGCTGCTTCTTTCTTCCTTATCAAAATGATGTTGCCTGAAACTATCTTAATGAGCGCGTTTCATGCAGGTGAGTTCGTAACCATGACTACTTCTTCATTGAACGTATTCTTCGCAGTATGTATAGGTATGGTAGTTGGTTATTTAATCTCTATGATTACCGAATACTACACAGGACTTGGTGGCAAACCGGTTCGCGACATCGTGCAGAAATCGGCTACCGGTGCAGCAACCAATATTATTGCAGGTTTAGGAACCGGTATGCTTTCGACAGCTTTCCCGGTTATCATTTTTGCAGCAGCTATCTGGGGTGCTTATGCGCTGGCAGGTTTCTACGGAGTAGGTATTGCCGCTTCAGCAATGATGGCTACTACGGCTATGCAATTAGCGGTTGACGCCTTCGGACCAATTGCCGATAACGCAGGTGGAATTGCCGAAATGAGCGAATTGCCTAAAGAAGTTCGTGAGAAAACAGACGTGTTGGATTCAGTAGGTAACACTACTGCTGCGGTAGGTAAAGGTTTTGCGATTGCATCTGCGGCTTTAACTGCTCTTGCATTGTTTGCGGCTTATGTAACGCTTACAGGAATTAAGGGTATCAATATTTTCGATGCGAAAGTTTTGGCGGCATTGTTTATCGGAGGTATGATTCCGGTAGTATTCTCTGCTCTTGCAATGAATTCGGTTGGTAAAGCAGCTATGGATATGGTGAATGAAGTGCGCAGACAGTTCCGCGAAATTCCGGGAATTTTGGAAGGAACAGGAACACCTGAGTATGACAAGTGTGTAGAAATTTCTACCAAGGCCGCTTTGCGCGAAATGTTAGCTCCGGGTGCCATCACTATTCTTACTCCTATTGTGGTAGGTATTGGTATGGGTGCTGAAGCCTTAGGTGCCTACATGGCTGGTGTAACGGTGAGCGGTGTGTTATGGGCTATTTTCCAGAACAATGCCGGTGGTGCATGGGACAATGCCAAGAAATCTTTCGAGAAAGGCGTGGAGATTGAAGTGAACGGAAAGAAGGAAACTTTCTACAAGAAATCGGAACCGCACAAGGCAGCTGTAGTGGGTGACACTGTGGGCGACCCATTCAAAGATACTTCGGGTCCTTCTATGAATATCCTTATCAAATTATCTTCTCTGGTTGGTTTAACTATTGCTCCACTGATTGCCGAGAACAGTCATGAAGCGACTTCGTTCTTGATGTGGGTGAAGAGTTTCTTTGGATAAACAGCAACTATAATTATTGAGAAACGCCCTTGCAGCAATGTAAGGGCGTTTTTGTTTTTACTTGTTTCGCTCCACCATCTTTTCGGGGTTCTGGCGGCAATCGAAAATATCGGTGACGAAAATCACTTTAGGGTTTGCATAAAAAATGATTTTGTAATTACCACAAACAATATAGCGATGGTTCTTTTTCAATTCAGCGAGTAAAATCTCCTTACTTCCAAGATTTGGATGGCGTTCCAAATGCTCTGTTTCGTCTAAAATTCTATCAATAATTTTTGCGGCAATTTCATCGGAGGCAACCGATGAATAGTAATCGTAAATGTTTTGAAGTTGGGCTTTGGCAAAGTCCGTAAATTCAACCTTCATGGCTTACCAGGTTTTCACCTCCTTCCGCAAATCTTTCAGCGAAGTAGTTCTTCCGTTTTTAATATCCTTTTCCGAAGTAAGCGCGCGTTTAATTAATTGCTGTTTTGTAAAAGGCTTTAAAAAACGTTCTTCTTTATTCGTTTTAGCATAACTCAGCATTTCCTTAATAGCACGAATCAAATGCTCATCATTCACTGAATCAATTTCGGTTTTAATCAGTTGCTTTTCCAAGAGGAGATTCATGGCTTAATTTTTATCGAAGATAAATGATTTTTATAAAGATGCTATCAATGGCATCTCTAAATACAGCAATCAGACCAAGGTCAGACTGCGTGTAAACTCCCTTGCAGTCGCGAAGCATCGGGATGTGAGGGCGTTTTTGTTTTTTTCTATCTTAGCCTAAACATTTCTTATGGCTATCTATTTTCAAAACACCCTGGTGCGCACGGCCGATTTTTTAAAAACTTCTAAGCGCTATTCTTCTTCGCAAAGCCTGTCGCGGGCAAAAAAGAAGGGACATATAGCGCTGAAAAACGTTGGCAGCCTCGTCTTTGCCCCGGGCACAGCACAGCAAACAGCCGAACTTTATTCAGTAGCCAGCTGGGAGGGACTGAGGGTGATAGATGCCGAAAAACTGCCGGGAGGCCTAACTGCGATTAACCGAATAGGCAAGGCAATAGGCGTGGGTGAGGCCACGATAATAGAGTGGGGACTTTTTAACCGGCTGGATTTGTACTGGGTGGCAGGTACATTTTTTGC
This sequence comes from Bacteroidota bacterium, assembly GCA_947478005.1. Lineage (GTDB taxonomy): Bacteria > Bacteroidota > Bacteroidia > Chitinophagales > LD1 > Bog-950. The sequence continues at coordinate 51,459 of CANJVG010000007.1, read as the reverse complement.
CAATCTGCTGCAGGCACAGTCCATAGCTGCGGCCTCCAAAAAGTAAATATTCCCTACTACCTCAATAAAGGCATTCTGCTTTTATCTTTCCTCTCGGCCAAGCCGGCCAAGCCTTTTTACACAATTTCCACAAGGCTTCCTGGCCCCGGCAGGCTGAAAGGGTAAATTTCCTAAGCCTCTTCTAAGCCTGGAAGGATGTATGGAGAATTTTCCCATCAACCTTCCAGCATTGGAAAGATACTCGGAAGGTTCTCCGGTTAACCAATCAACATTAAAAGGATGTTCGGAGAGCTTTCCCATTAACCATTCATCATTAGAAGGCTAACCGGAGGTTTTTACAGTTAACCTTCTAATCCTAAAGGGTTAACCGGAAAATTCTCCGCTTAACCCATTTGGATTGAAGGAGGCATGGGAACAACTTCCGGGGCATCATTTATGCCAGAAAAGCTATAAAAGAATGCAAAATATCGGGCAATCGGGGTTGTGCTACTCCATTATTAGCTTTCCTCTATCCAATATTTTATTGGCAGACTCTAACTGCCAGAAATAAATGCCGCCTGGCAGGTTGTTGCGGTTGAGGGTTGTAATGTTTGAATTAATCTCTTCCCTTCTTATCAGCCTGCCCATTGCATCGTAAAGGGTGAAATAGGTTTCGGTAGTTGGGGATGAGGCGAGTTGGAGGGTGAAGGAAGTGAAACAAGGGTTAGGGAAAACATACAATTCCTGAAAAAAGGGTTCATCGATATCTGAGAACAAACCTTGACACCCTGTATTGTTACAGCCTTCTATTTTAACGGAAGCTTGTTCAATCCAACAAATACTGCAACCGCAACCTGAAAAAATCCCGAGTGGTGACCAATAGGTACTACCTATGCCTTCAGCCCAAGTATCAATAACAGATACGCCATCGATAGAAACATGTAATTTTCTACGCGCAGTACCACAATCAACAGATGTGTCAACGCCCATAACGGTGAAAGTGTAAATGCCGGACTGCATGGTATCACCCTTAGACAAACTGAAGTCATACAGCAATCTTTCTTGAAATGTTGTATCTTGTCCCTTGATATAGTACACCCTTTTTATAGAATCCTCTCTGAAATAAAAAGCACCTATCATACGGTAGGTCTTATTATTTAGAACAGTATCACCATACATATAATAAGTCCTGCTCACGTTAAAAGAACTACCCATAGCATAAAAGGTTTCATATCCATACCAAGCAAGATTTGGCTCTGGGAAATGGATGTAAGTATAGCTTTGCGATTTCGCTTCAACCGAAAGCAGAATAAAAACCGGAAGAATGAATTGGTAAACATTTTTCATAAAATTCCTTTCTGTGAAAGTAAGCAAAAGCTATTTGTGGGAGCCAAAATATTTTTGATGTGAAGATTACTTCACCTCAAACCCTTCCCTCAAAATCTGTGCATCGCGCGAAGAATTTCCCGCCAGCACTTCATACTTTCTTTTTTCAAGCACCCATGCTTTGGTAGCCGGATTGTAATAAGTAAGGTCGGCTACAGGCACTGTAAAATCAACGCTTCGCTCTTCACCGGGCTGTAAATAAACTTTATGAAAGCTGCGCAGTAATTTTTCCGGACGGTCTATTTTAGAATTGGCAAAGCCGATATAAAGCTGCACTACTTCCGCTCCGGCTTTGGTGCCGTTGTTTTTTACTTTAACCGAAACACCAAGCTCTGTCATGCCGTCACTTAAAGTGATGACCTCATTCCTCACCTTCAATTCAGAAATCTGAAACTGTGTATAGCTCAAACCAAAACCAAAAGGATAGCGGGGTTCCTTCTTCTCTTTATCAAAAAGCGTGTAGCCATGATAATATCCATAATCGGCCTTGGCCGCATAAGAATCAAACGGAGGCAAATCGCTTTCGAGTTTAGGCACCGTAAAAGGAAGTTTGCCACTTGGGTTTACATCGCCAAATAAAATTCGGGCTAAAGCATTCCCGCCTTCCATGCCATTGTAAAATGTTTCGAGAATAACCGGCACTTCGTTGTGCCATTCTTCTACCGTCACCGCACTGCCCGCCACCAAACTCACCACTACATTCTTATTTACCGCAGCAGCGGCATGAATTACATCTATATCCTCCTGATGCAAGTGCAGATATTTCCTATCGCCACCCAAACCCAATATGCCTGCCTTCACCACAAAGTTTTTCTTATCCGGATTATTGCGATCGCGAATTTTAAAATCACCAATGTATTCGCCTTCATCTTTGTAAGTGGTGCCGGCCGCCACCAACACTACATCGGCCTTTTCGCAAACAGCTTTTACAGCCGCCAAATCATTATTCGGTGCGGTAAGAATTTCAGTAGCCGTGCCGTTGAAATAGTTTTTGATGCCATCAAGTGCCGTAACAATGTAAGCAGGTAGCACACTGCTGCTGCCGTGATCGCCTGTTTGTTTCATATCTGCCAGCGAACCAATGACTGCAATGCGCTTCACTTTGTTTTTATCGAGTGGCAGAAAATTGTTTTCGTTCTTCAACAGCACCGCGCTCTTCTCCGCCACTTCTCGTGCCAGGTCGGTATGTTCTTTGCAACCCACCAATTCTTTCGGGTAAGTTCTTTCATCCTTGCGCGAAGCAAAAAGAAGTTTGGTTCTGATAATCGGAAATATCAAGTAGTCCAGCTGCTGTTCTTTTATTTTTCCTTCACTCATCAGTGTCTTGATGGTCTTCAGCTTGTAAACCTTGCCCATCGGCATTTCGATATTCATTCCGGCCTCTATGCCTTTCTGCGCATCGAACAAACCATAACTCCAGTCGCTGGTCACATAACCCTTAAAGCCCCAGTCCTTGCGCAGAATATCGGTGAGCAGAATTTTGTTGTGACCGCAGTATTCGCCATTCAGTTTGTTGTAAGCGCTCATCACCGAAGCGGCACCGCGCTGAATCACTTTCTTAAAGTGCGGCAAATAAACCTCCTGCAAAGTGCGCTCATCCATATTTATGCTTCCGCCAAAACGGTTGTTCTCCATGCTGTTGCCCGCAAAGTGCTTGGCGCAGGCCTGCACATTTTTTTTCTGAATGCCTGCCACTAGAGCCGAAGCCATTTCACCCACATGATGCGGGTCTTCGCCATAAGTTTCCTGCGCTCGCCCCCAGGCTGGATGACGCAGCAAATTCATGCACACTGCGCCAGAATAATTGCCACCAAGCGCGCGAATTTCTTCGCCCATAGCTTCCCCCACCCGCTTTTCCAAATCAATATCCCAACTTGCTCCGCGCGCCATCGTGGTAGGAAAGGCCGTAGCTCCCTTATTGCTAAAAACACCACGAGGACCATCGAAGAAAATAGCGGAAGGAATGCCAAGGCGCTTGCTACCACCCGCCAGAATTGGCTTCAAATGTTTTGTAAAAACATGCGACAAACCGAAGCGCAGAATTCCATGCCCACGCATTTCGTATACCTTCTCTTTCAAACTCATTTGCGCAATAAGTTCATGAGCGTTGGCATCAGCTTGTTGTTCGGTCATAGTTTGAGCATTGGAGATTTGAGAAAAACATACAAATAGAAAGAGAAGAAGGTAATTCGATTTCATGCGGTGAATATAGATATATCGAGTCTTGAAATTGGTTTCAAACATGCATGAAGGCCTTACTTCTCCTTCTTTAATGCTCGAATCATTTGTCCGTAATGCCAGCCATGCAGCATGGCCGTAAGTGTTTGGGTAATACGCTTGGCCTTAGTGGCATCGCCTTTGGCGCTGTCAATCCATTTGCTAAAATATTTTTGTTCCGAACCTGATAGCTTTTTGAAGTTTTCGAGCGCTTTGGGTTCATCTTCCAGGCAAGCCATCATATCTTCGTTAAACACAAAAGCCGAATCATCGAAAGCCAACTGCACCTGTAGTTGCGCACCCTGGCGTTTGCCAATGGCTTTGCGCATGGCTTCGTTCAGGGGCATAATAAAATCGCCTTCGCCCATTGGTAGCAGTGCCACTTGTTTAATGGCATGGCTATCTAATTTTCCTTTAACGCGAAACGATTTTTTGCCTGTATAAAGTTTCTGCGCGTACTCGGCAGGAATAGCAATATATGTCCAACCGGTTTTTTCGCCTTGCTCCTCAAATTTCAAAATAGTGATGGTGAATTTTATCATGCCGAAAAACTAAACTGCCCAATCTTCTCGATCCAAACTTCTGAACTGAATGGCCTCGGCCAAATGTTCGGTTTTAATGTCTTCGCTTCCCGCTAAATCGGCAATCGTGCGGCTTACCTTAATAATACGGTCATAAGCCCGGGCAGAAAGATTTAATTTTTGCATAGCGCGGTTCAGCATGTTTTTGCCCGCATCAGTTATTATGCAAATTTCCTGCACCAGTTGAGGCTCCATTTGGGCATTACAGTGAAGATTATCTTTACCACTAAATCTTTTCTCTTGAATTTCTCTGGCGCGAATAACCCGTTCGCGAATCACTTCGCTTTTCTCCGATTTTCTTTCACTCGAAAGTTCGTTGAATGCCACCGGTGTAACCTCTACATGCAAATCAATTCTGTCGAGCAGCGGCCCGGAAATTTTGTTGAGATATTTCTGCACCACACCCGGTGCACATACGCATTCCTTATCGGGATGGTTAAAATAGCCGCAAGGGCACGGGTTCATACTGGCCACCAACATAAACGAGGCCGGATAAGTAACAGAAAACTTAGACCGGGAAATAGTAACCATGCGTTCCTCCATAGGTTGGCGCATTACCTCCAACACCGTGCGTTTAAACTCGGGCAATTCATCTAAAAACAAAACACCGTTGTGTGCCAAGGAAATTTCTCCGGGGTGAGGATTGCTGCCTCCGCCAACAAGTGCTACATCGCTAACGGTATGATGTGGCGAACGAAAAGGCCGCTGATAAACCAACGATGCATTCTTAGATAATTTACCGGCTACTGAATAAATTTTGGTGGTTTCTAAAGCTTCGTTCAACCCTAGAGGAGGAAGAATAGTAGGAAATCTTTTAGCCAACATAGTTTTGCCGGCACCTGGTGGGCCAATCAAAATTACATTGTGTCCGCCTGCGGCAGCAATTTCCAACGAGCGTTTGATATTGTCCTGCCCCTTTACATCCGAAAAGTCGAAATCGCTTTTCAACGAATTATTTTCAAACTCATCACGAGTGTTCACTATGGTTGGTTCAATTCCGCCTTTCCCATCTAAAAAGTCAACTACCTCGCGCAAATTTTCTGCGCCTATAACTTCCAGATTATTGACTATCGCTGCTTCTCGGGCGTTTTGTTTGGGAAGAATAATGCCCTTGAATTTTTCTTTACGCGCCTGTATGGCAATTGGCAAAGCTCCTTTAATAGGAAGAATTCCCCCATCAAGCGATAACTCGCCCATGATGATATAATCTTTCAAAACCTCCGGTCTTATTAGTTGAGCCGATGAAGCCAGTATGCCAATTGCCATCGGCAAATCATAGGCTGTTCCCTCTTTGCGAATGTCGGCAGGAGATAGATTCAAAACAATTCGTGCACGCGGCATTCTAAGCCGCGAATGTTTTAAGGCTAATTCAATACGCGATATTCCTTCGCGAACCGCATTGTCCGGCAGACCAACCACCACATAATTTAATTTGCCATCACCACCCACATTCACTTCGATGGTGATAGTTGCTGCATCCACTCCGTAAACCGCACTTCCAAATGTTTTTACCAGCATAAAATTTGTATTGCGAACTAAAATAAAAATATCAAAACATTTTTTGCGTTACTATAGTTATTCACCATTTTCACCGCCCAACTTTTTTTAGATGAGAAGAGAGCAGACCATTAGCGAAGAGAAAGCAAACTACATTACCCATGCATTCGGCATTCTGTTTGCACTCATTGCCATTCCGGTATTGATTCTTTATGCCCTCGAAAAAAGTAATGCATCCACCGTTTGGGGAGTAACAGTTTTCAGCTTTGGAATGTTGATGGTATATCTGGCATCTACCATTTACCATGCGGTAAAGCAAAACACAAAAACCAAACGCATACTTCGAATCTTCGACCACATCGGCATTTTTGTGATGATAGGTGGTAGCTATACACCATTGGTTTTAAAATACACCGACACGTCAACCTCTTCTACTTTTCTTACTGTTTTGTGGAGTCTTATTCTGCTTGGAAGCATTCTGAAAGTATTCTTCACCGGAAAACATGTATTGCTGGAAGTAGGAATTTATCTCGCTCTGGGTTGGATGATTGTGTTCATCATTAAACCGCTTATAGCAAATATGCCTTCACACATTTTCCTGTTTGTTCTGGTTAGCGGTATATTCTACTCTATTGGGGTAGTATTTTATTTGTGGAAGAAACTCAACTATCATCATGCGGTTTGGCATGTTTTTGTTTTGGCCGGAACAGTTACCCATTTTTTTGCTGTCTATAATAGTATTCCCCTCCACATCAAAATGTAAGACAGCACCTATTGCGATGTTTGGCTTGAAACTTATCTTCGCACTGTAAGTAAAAAGTAGTAAGAATCTTGGAACCCAAAAACCACACATCATTGTCTGTTTTTAAACATATTAATTTGATTGTTGCGTTTTTGCTATGCTCGGCATTTTCGCTTCATTCCTCATTGGCCGTTGCGCAAACGCCTGATTCTGTTTGCACAGAATTGAATTGCTATGAAGTTGTTAAGCCATTAACCTTAGAAGAAGTTTTTTCTAAAAGAGTTTCCCAACAAATTGATTCATTTTACAAAAGACGACATAAAGTAGACGGATTCAACGGCTGCGTGATGATTGCCAAAGATGGCAAGCCGATTTATTCTGCTGCTTTTGGTTACGGTAATATTGGTTCGAAAGACACACTCACTACAGAATCTTCCATTCAATTAGCCTCCGTATCAAAGACATTTACCTCCACTGCCATCCTTCTTTTAGCCGAGCAAGGTCTTCTATCATTAGATGATTCTGTGCAGAAATTTTTTCCCGGGTTTCCTTATCATGGAATAACCATTCGTCTCCTTCTTAGCCACCGCACCGGTTTGCCTGACTATACTTATTGGGACAAATATTTTATAGGAAAAGATGTTCAGTATCTCACCAATCAACTATTGGTTGAATTGTTGATTGCGAAAAAACCGCAGGTGCGTTGTAAGCCCGACCACATGTTTTTATACTGCAACACCAACTACGCCATACTTGCTTCTATTGTAGAGAATGTGACGGCCACCCCTTTTCATAAATTCATGCACGATTTCATTTTCTCTCCTTTGGGAATGACTAATTCATTTGTGTATGATGCGGAAAATTCTATAGGCCTGTACTGCACCATCAGCTACGACTCGAAAGGAAGAATTTGGAAAGATTGTCCAAGCGATGGAGTTGTGGGAGACAAAGGCATTTACTCATCGGTGGATGATATGCTTAAATGGGACAATGCACTTCGTACAGGACTTTTGCTTAGCCGTGAAAGTTTAGAGGAAGCGTATAAGCCCAGAAGCCTGGACCGTTATTCTTTTGCGAAGGAAAAAGGGAAGAACTATGGTTATGGATGGAGAATGCTTAAACAGCCAGACAATTCATATCTTATTTACCATAACGGTTTCTGGCACGGCAGCAACAATGTATTTGCCCGTGACCTAACAAACGGGTTCACGATTATAGTATTAGGCAATAGATCAAACCATGCCAACTATTGGACACAACCAATCTGGAACACGCTTGGTCAAATGAAAAATCTGGAGAATATGGCTGAAGGCGAAGTGCAATAAAGTCTCTCAACACCGTAGGGAACAAAATACAGTTCCCTTAACTCAAACAACTATCTTTTTTTCTTCTTGGCTAATGCTTCCCCGTCTGCATTTACCCACTCCCCTTTTTTGTGCTCCCCAAGGATTGTAACTTCCTTAGCCACCTTGTAATGTTCAGCAGCCTGCAACATTTCAGCTTTTGTGTCGTTGCGGAGTCTCACTTGTGTGCCGGTTCTCTTATCGCGAACGTCAATATAAAATCCGTCACGGAATCCTTTTGGTTTTGATGATGGTCTACCTTTCTTCATAACTTTTCGTTTTAAACAGGCCGAAAGATATACTTTCTATCCAAAGTATCAAGCAATTCGCTGTCTATTATTAAAAGAGATAACAGATATTTAGAAATCAGGTTTAGGGCTAACAAGCAATCTTGTCCACCCGATTTTGATGTCTGCCGCCTTCAAAACCAGTCTCCAAAAAGGCAGTTACACATTCTTTGGCCACTTCAAGGGAGATAAATCGAGCAGGCAGACATAGAATGTTTGCATTGTTATGCTGGCGGGTAAGTTTGGCTAGTTCGGGTGCCCAGGCTATTCCTGCGCGGATGTCCTGATGTTTATTAGCAGTCATAGCCACACCATTGGCACTGCCGCAAATGAGGATGCCGAAATCAGATTCTCCTTTCTCTATGGCCGTTGCAACCGGATGAACAAAATCGGGATAATCTACACTATCAGCCGTAAAGGGTCCGAAATCCTTTGCTTCAATATTCTTTGATTGCAGAAAAGAGATAATTTCTCTTTTATAATCGAACCCTGCATGGTCACCGCCAAGAGCTATGCGCATATCTGTGTTTTTTTTGAAGTCCTTGTATTTAGAATCAGGCCACAACTATGTTCTCCCGCTCTCTGCGTTTGTCATTTCTGGCGGCAATAAAAATACTCAACTCATAGAGAATATAAATAGGCACTGCCACCAGACACTGGGTAAACACATCGGGTGAAGGAGTGATAACTCCGGCTACAATCAGAATGACCACAATGGCATATCTGCGCACACTCCTCATAGCCTTGGCACCGAGAATGCCGAAACGGGAAAGGAAGTAAACCACCATGGGCAATTCGAAGACGGCACCAATGGCAAGGAGCATGACGGTGAAAAAATCGATGTAGTTATCGATGGTGAAATTGTTTTTGATTTTAGAACTGATAGTGAAATTAACGGCAAAATTGACGGAGAACGGTATGATGATGAAATAGCAAAACACTACGCCTACAAAAAAGAAAAAGGAGCAGGCCAGAATGATAAGCGAAGTTTTTTTCTGGTTTTCCATACTGAGAGCCGGAGCTACAAAACGCCATAACTCAAAAACGATGTAGGGGAAGGCGAGCACCAAACCCAGGATAAGCGAATATTGGAAGAGCAGAGTGATTTGCCCGAACATGGCGAGGTTTTGCAGCTCGAGCGGAATATCTTTATCTATACAAATGCCACTACTGAGGTTGTACTTTTGGGTGATGAAGCAGAGCAGTTTGTAGGTAGGAAAATCTTTGGAGCAGATGCCAAGGATGATTTTGTCGAAAACAAAATCGTAGAAAACACCTACGAAGGAAGCGCAGACCACAATGGCAATGACCGAGCGGATTAAATGCCAGCGCAAGGCTTCGAGGTGGTCGAAGAAACCCATTTCGGCTTCGGGGTTGTCGATAGTTTTTTTGCCCAGCATGGCGCGAATGTAGGAGAAGAATGGAAGAACGGAAGAGGGGAAAGGTTTCTTAACTAAAGGATTAGATGGTTTGGATTGACTGGCCTTAGACAAACACAAAGCGCGAAGGATTTCCTTCGCGCTTTGTGTTTGTCAATTTTAAATCCACCTTATTGTTTTATAAATCTGCCAGTCAACACTTCTTTATTCAACGTTACCATTTCGGCATAATAGGTGCCGGTGCTTAGTTTCGAAATGTCGAGTTGTGTGTTCCCGTTTGTCAAGGTTAATTCATTTACCTGTTTGCCGCTAACATCATAGATTCGAATGCGCGAAAGCGTGTTCAATACATCGGTTGAAATATTCAGCACATCATTGCTTGGATTTGGAAACAGTTTTACCATTTGTTGCCTGCGCTCACCGCCATTGTCACCATCAACAGACAGCGCTACGGAATCAATAACCAAGGCCAGTTTCCAGAAATCTTGAAGGAACGGAGTATGGCCTGGTATTAAGTCGGCTCCATTAACCGATTGCGAACCGGCTCCTATATATATGTCCTTATCAATCGAAAAACCGCCCGCTGCACCACGTGGCAAACCTGGGAAACTGCCTTCCAGATTCCAGGTATCGGTAGTGGGTGTATATTTATAAAGAAGGTTCAATGGATTTTGGGTAATGCCACTGTATTGGTAAAAGCTGCCACACAAAATGTAGCCAGCATTGGTAGAATGATAGGTATTGGCATTTTGAGTAGGGATAGGATAGTTGGCTTTCTGTGTCCAGGTGTTGCCGATTGGGTCATACTCATAAAAATCATTGTAGTAAGCGTGTGAATTAGTATTGCCACCCATGCCCAAATAGCCTTTGCCATTAACCGAAAAGCCCATGTCAGCGGCTCTTACACCACCGGGTACATTCGCCTTTGCAACCCAGGTGTTGGTGCCTGGCGTGTATTCATAAAAATCAACCAGATTAGTACTTCCTTGAAAACCGGTGCCGTAATAAATTTTCCCGTTCACAGCAAAACCGGCTCCGTTTTCACGGGCAATTGGCACATTGCTTTTTTGTGTCCAGGTGTCGCTGTATGGATTGTATTGCCAAACCTGAGCCGTGGCCCCACCGGCCACTTCACCGGCAATTACATAACCAAAACTATCTACCACTAAACCGGTTGCATGGTCTCTGGCAGCAGCGGGTAGTGATGCCTTTTGTGTCCATGTATTGGTGATTGGGTCATATTCATACCAATCGGTGTGGTATTGAAAAGCGGAATCAATACCCAAGCCCATGTAGCCCTTGCCATTGATAGAAAAAGCCGTAGATAGCATTCGTTCGCCACCCGGAAAATCGGGAAGGTTGAGCCAAGCCAAAGATTGTGCAGTTGCCATAATGCTGATGAAAGCAAAGGCGATTAGGGTGGAGATTTTTTTCATGTTGATTGGTTTGTTTTATGAATTGAAATTAAAATTCTTTCTAAATAAAAAAGCGCGAAGGATTTCCTTCGCGCTTTAGTTATGTTTTATACCTCACATCTTCACCCACCTCTTCCTTACGCTGCCTTCTTTGGTTTTTATCTCGGCAATGTAAACTCCGGTTGCCAGATTTTCTATTGATAACTGATGATTGATAATGGAAGAAGCAGCCATAACCAAACTGCCCGTGGTGTTGTAAATATTTACCTGCTCTATCTCCGTGCCATTGGTTTCTGTAAATAGTTTGTCATTGGCGGGGTTGGGGTAAATGGTCAAGTCTAAATTTATCTCCGTTTCTTCAATACCTAAAGTGGTTGTTGTTATTTTCCAAAGTTCTATTCCGTTATTGTCCAGTTCCCCTGTAAAAAAGAGTGAACCATTTGCTATCCGGAAATTGGGTGTCACTACATAGGGTTGTCCTGCCGTTTCGGTACCCAAAGAGATGGTGCCTAAAGAATCTCCGGTCGATTGCCAAAATGTTCTGGTGCTGTTATCGGCACTTACCAGATACATCCGGTTATTATAGATGATCGCTTCGTCCAGCCAACCTTGATTTGTACCTAATGATTTAACTTTTACAGTGCCGCCAATTGTTCCATCAGTGGACCAAAGTGAGTTACCGTTAACATCAGAAGCCGAAAAGAAGACTTTGTTGTTATAAAGAACGAAGTTGTAAACAGAACTGAAAGGCTTAACCAAATTTGAGCCTGCCGAAGTTCCATCGCTTGTCCATAATCCATTAGGCCCGTTGAAATAAATAATGTTGTTGAACACTGTAAACTCGGTGTAAGCACTGCTGACATTGCCCATATCTTTTACTAAAGTAGAAGTGCCGTTGGTTACATCAATCTTCCATAGTCTGTTTTGATTGCTGACATAATCTACCGTGTGCATGTAGAAGTTATTGTTCATGATGATATTGGTAATATAGGAGCGTGTGTTTGTAGGGTTGTTCACTACTTTATGAGTTCCTCCAGTGGTTCCATCAGTTACCCATATATCCGGTACCTGAAAACTATCGGAAGCGAGAAAGTAAACTTTGTTATTGAACGGGGTAAGTTGACCGGGGGCACATCCCACTCCATCTGCATCTACTCTTTTGTATTCGTAAATTTTTTGAGTACCCGCGGTAGTAGCATCGGTGGTCCATAAGCCATATAGAATGGAAATGTAAGGTCCCAGGTAAAAGGAATCTGTCGCAACAAAAAGAACTTTGTTATTCAAGGGAGTGAATTCACGCGGAGAACTGTTGTCAACAGTATTAATCAACTTTAACTGAGCGGTTCCGCCACTGGTGCCATCAGTAACCCAGGGTTGTATGCCCGACCCCCCATCAGCGGCAAAAATCAGTTTGTTGTTTAAGGCAATACCAGTTTGCGTTGTAAACGCATTGATATTGGTTACGGCTTGAGTGCCGATGGGAGAACCATCGGTTTTCCATAACTGGTAGGATGGGTTACTGATACCCACCAACAAATTATTGTTTAATACACCTATGGCGCTAGCATTGCTGCTGCCGCTTCCCGGATTGATATCAATCAGTACAGGGTTTTGCGCGCTGACAACAAAAAGCACGAAGCTGAAATGGAGGATAGCATATAGTTTCTTCATGGGATATTCTTTATCCTTCAAAAATAACTTTCTCAATTTCATCATTTCCCCCTTCCTAATTCAGCTTTTAGTACCTCACATCTTCACCCATCTCTTTCTTACGCTGCCTTCTTTAGTTCTAATCTCGGCTATGTAAACACCCGCTGCAAGATTTTCTATTGATAACTGGTGATTGATAATGGAAGAAGCAGCCATGACTAAGATACCTATAGCATTGTAAATATTTACCTGCTCTATCTCCGTGCCATTGGTTTCTATAAATAGTTGGTCGTTGGCGGGGTTGGGGGAGAAAGAAAATACACGGTTGTTCATTTCGGATGCAATACCTAAAACGAGACATCCGTTTGTATCGTTTGAGGAATCGCAGAGGGGAATGGAATTGAGCGGTGGAATACTGTAAGTATTTGATTGAGGATAATTTGGCAGACAAGTAATAGCAGTAGTGTCAAAGTAGAAATAGTTGATTTTTTTTAATCGTGGTAAGCAAGTAAGATTAGGATTGTTATCGCAACGAAAATAGAGTAAGGTGTCCGGTAATTCGGGTAAACTAATGAGCTGGTTGTAGTTGCAAAAAAGAGAAGTTAAGCCGATTGGTAAAGCAGGTAAACTCGTGAGTGGGTTGTTGCCGCAACTCAGCACACGTAAATTATTTGGCAAGGGGGGTAAACTTGTGAGTTGATTGTTGTAGCAGTAAAGATGAGTTAAACTACTTGGCAAAGTGGAAATTGTGCTAAGTTTATTGTAGCTACAATCTATATACGTTAAAGTATTTGGCAAGGCAGCTAAAATCATAAGAGAATCATAAGAGCATCTGAGTGTAGTTAAATTATCAAAGTATTGTATGCCGGTTAAATCTCTAATTGGCCCGTAGTTACAAAATACAATATGAGCATTTACAATTCCACTACAAGTAGTATCCATAAGATTACCATTCATACAAGTAGGGAAATTAGCTTGCAGATAAGTTACAAAAGCGGTATCAGGAATTGTAACGCACTGCGCTTTCGTAATTATAAACGATAAATTAAAAATGAAAAGTAGCAAGGCTGTGCGTAGTAGATTCTTCATAGCATGTGGTTTCATATTGGTGAAGGTAAGGCTCAGTTTCACATAAAAAAAACAGCCGAAGAAAACTCCTCGGCTGTTTGCAATCTCTCTCGTCTTGTCCCTCCTTTACGGAAAACTAAAATTCACCGTCACGGTGGCACCCGCCACCACGGTTGGCGTTTGCGTTTTAATATTGGCAGGGTCACTGTTCAGGAAACATTGCACCGTTTGCATACCTATCGGCACATTGCTTATAGTATAGTTGCCCATCGGGTCGGTGGTAGCTGTTAGCCCTGTGCCTGCTACGCTTACCGTTGCCGTTGGAAAGCCCGGTGCGTTTACATTTCCGCTGATAGTGCCTGTGCCGGCTGTGCTCGCCAAAGTGGCGTTGAGGGTAGTGATAGCCCCTGCGGTAACTATTACCCCCGGTATGGTTTTGTCGAGGTAGCCCGCTTTGTGCACCGTTACATCATAGCTGCCCGCAGCCAACACCGGCACATAATATCGACCGAGGCTATCGGTCAGCACCACGCTGCCGCCCGGCATCACGCTAACCTCCACATCTTCTATAGGCAGGCCGCTCGCGCTGTCGGCAATGGTGCCCATTATCGAAAACTCAGCCGGGCTGGGCGCCTCGTTTCCCGTCAACACATACACCACTCCCCACTCGCGGCTGTTTCTGCGTTTGCTTTCGGCATCTTCCTCACTGTAGGCCGCCTCCACCTCGTTCCAGATTCTGAGAATAAGACTGTCCACCTCGGGCCGCATGCCGCTGATGGCTTCCTGCGCATCGTCATACGCCCGCTTCAATAAATTGTAATCGCCAAACACCGTGGTAAAATCCGTGTATTTAGTATTCACATCAGCAATCAACGGAAAAGGCATAGCGGGTTTGCCGGCAGCCAGACGCAGCGCGTTGCCGGCTATGATTCGCGAACCCCACAAAAAAACCTCATCATCTGTTTCGAGCGGAGGCAAGGCATCGTTGCTTCCATCGAGTTGAAAAAAAGTGCGGTCAGATAAAGTAAAACCCGGCTCACCGCGCAAAGCCGCTTTGTCGCAACCCATCACAAAGTGCGAAACGAATAATCCTGCTTTTCGCCTTTTGTTGTCCTTATCGGGGGTCATGCCCATTTGGTTGCCCAAGGCCTGACCGCGCAGCGCCAGGTTGGTGTTCAGCGCGGTGCGAATGGTTGCCAATCGCGCCTGTGTTTGAGCCGACAAAACAATATCCCCCGGAGGGCTGATGCTTATTTTTAAAGCGGCCCGGTCTAAAGCCAAGGCGCGTGTGGCCTCCGAATTTGGCAATCTTCTTGAAATTCCCATAGTTTTTGTTTTTTTGGTTTTAAAATTGGTTTTATAGTTAAACTGCTTAAAAAGTTGAAAATAATCCTGTTTTAATGCTCTGTAAGGGCCTCCAAACCGCAACTTGGAGGGGCTTACAGTTCTGTAAGGGTCTCCAAACCGCAACTTGGAGGGGCTTACAGAACTGTAAGGGTCTCCAAACCGCAACTTGGAGGGGCTTACAGTTCTGTAAGGGTCTCCCAACTGCAGCTTGGAAGGGCTTACAGTTCTGTAAGGGTCTCCCAACTGCAGCTTGGAAGGGCTTACAGTTCTGCAAGGGTCTCCCAACTGCAACTTGAAAGGGTCTACAGCTCTGTAGGGGTCTCCAAACCGCAACTTGGAAGGGTCTACAGTTCTGTAGAGGTCTCCCAACCACAACTTGGAAGGGTCTACATTTCTGCCACTCCTTTAAAGTTGGGGCTTGAGAACCTTTCGGTTTCTGCCAACCCCGCCCCGCCTCACCTTTGCCTATTTGTTTATCTAAAAGAACGATTTAAATTTCCTTCCGATTTCGGTTACAAAGAGAAAGAATATCTCTTTTGATTTTGACCATATACTGACCACATACTTTCATAGGGGAAATTCAGCAAAAATTTTTTTTCTGAAAATGCCACATCAAAAACGTATAGAGAAATTGCTGTGCAAAAACGTGGTGCAGGTCTATTGTCCCGAGCTGGGCAAACACTGGCCACCCAGCCGAAGCGAATGCCTCGACCCGCTGCTGCTGGCCATCAACAACCGATGGAAATTGCAGTTTGATCAACTGCTGCACGAGAATACTTTTAACAAGGCGCTGCGGGGCGAATTCTGCTCGCCCGCCATGCGCGAAAAAATGGCCATTCTCTACTATGCCGGCCGGCAACAGCCCCCCGACCCGGAATTGATAAAACCATATTTAGAGATTGTGCACCGAAAACAATTACCTGCCACCCCGCACTGGGACCGCTTTGTGGCCGAACATCAGCAAACCAAACCCGATTGCAGCATGCGCTGCCGTTGGCCAAAATCGGTGAAACCCTGCCTCACCTGCCTATCGGTTACAAAGAAAAAACGGGTGATTATAGATTTGCTGAAAGATTTGGGGTGGAAGGGGAAGGGGTGAGGGATGGGATGGGATTTGATACTAAAAAGATGCAACGGCAGAAAAGAATATTTTCGTAGTGTATGGCAGAGAAAGTAAGCAATGTTGACACTATAATAACTTGTATCCTTGAAGGGAATATTGAAAAGGCAGAGAAATTGTTTTTGGACACGGTGTTTGATTTAAAGGGCTTAACATATTATTCTCGCCTGAAGGATGATTTTACAGATTACTTGGACAAATATTCTGAATTAAATTTTGGGAGCGCTGAAGGTTATATAGAAAGTTTTGATGGCTATAGCGAATTCAATTCCGATCGAAATTTCATTGAAGTTTTATTTGATGCACACAAAGGCATTGGAGTAAAAAATTACAATAATGCCCAAAGAGAGTTGTTGGCGATAGGAAGACACCTTGCCACAAACGATATGATATATGAGGAGATGGTAATAGCATATTTTGCCTTAGCCCTTCTCTTAATTGCAGAAAAAAGGAAAAAGAGATTAACTACTAACGAAACAGAAGATGCCTTTCGAAATTTCATTAAAGGATTACACAGTAAGTTTCCTGAAAAGTTTCGCGAATTAAGTATCGTGGCATTTAGAGACTTCAAAAGTTTAGTTTTAAAGAAACTGAAGAATGAGATTGATGGTCTTTCTGTTTTTGATGTGGAATGCGTTCGAAAGCCCAAAGTCAAAGAAATTAATCAGGTGGATATTGACAAGGCCATTGAAGAGTTTAATAATCAATTAGGGCAGTTAGTTGGCATTGATAAGGTAAAAGTAGAAATAACAACACTCATCAATTTTGCCAAGATAAATCTGGTCAAAAAGCAAAGGGGACTAAAGATTCCTAAAGTTACTAATCATTTAGTTTTTACAGGCAACCCAGGCACAGGCAAAACTACGGTGGCGAGGCTACTCTCAGAAATTTATCACAAGCTTGGTCTGTTAAGTAAAGGGCACTTTGTGGAAACGGAGAGAAGTATGTTGGTGGGTGAGTATGTTGGACATACAGCACCTAAAACAAAAAAGGTTGTTGAAAGTGCTAAAGGGGGAATTCTTTTTATTGATGAGGCTTATAGTTTATCTACAGATGCAAAAAGTGATTTTGGAAGCGAAGCAATTGAGACCATTCTTAAATTGATGGAGGATTTTCGAGATGATTTAGTTGTAGTAGTTGCAGGTTACCCGGAGCAGATGAATCATTTTCTTGAATCTAACCCCGGGCTTAATTCGAGATTCTCAACGAAAATTAATTTTGAGGACTATACCATTTCGCAACTCTCGCAAATATTTGAGTTGTTCGCGAAAGAGTATGATTATAAAGTTGAGAAGGCAGCTTTAAGCAAACTTTCTGAGAAGCTTAAATTATTAAAGACGTCTAAAAGTTTTGGCAATGCAAGAGATGTAAGAAACATCTTTGACGTAGCAATAAAAAACCAAGCAAACAGACTGGCATCTCAGAGAGAGATAAAGGATGCGGATCTATCCGTTCTTAAAGGAGAAGATATAAACTAGATAAAAGCGTCAGTCCCCGCAGGGTTTCGTCTCGAACCCTGCGGGAGTGAAGCACTAACCAAGGGCAGGGTGGTGAGGCAGAGATCTTGCGGAGAGAAAATTTTTGGCTTTTGACTATGGTTTCAAAAGATATTTTTACATCAACAAAATCAAACCCAATTATGAAAAGAAATCTTCTACTCCTACTTGCTGTTTTGCTGGCCACGAAAATATTTTCGCAAAGTGTGCTTACCTTTCAGCCGGGCGCTGCGGGCATAGATGCGCATGTAGACAACCTGAACGCCAGCACGGTGGATGTGAATTATCCGGTAGTTAATGCAGGTTATAATACAGTAGGTGGCACGCCCACCCTCAGCCACAATTTTATGCAGTTTGATTTGTCGGCCATACCAACGGGCTCTACCATTGTATCAGCTACTCTTTCATTGTATCATTCTACTACGGTAAATCATTCTTTATCTTCTGACAATGCCGAACTGCTGGCTAAGGTAACGCAGGCGTGGAGTGAAGGCACGGTTACCTGGAACACACAGCCCACTTTTTCGGCAACTGACACTATTCACATCGGCACTACCAATATTGGTGATGACAAACCGAATATTGACCTGGCAGCTTTTGTGCAGGATTGGGTAAATACTCCTGCTGCCAATTATGGCATGGTGATGCACCTGGTAGATGAGCCGGGTTCGATTGGTCGTTTTCAAACGTATGGGTCCAGCGATGCAGCCGATTCTACTATTCGCCCTAAACTGGTAGTTAGTTTTATTCCGCCTTGCAAGGATGAAACTACTGTGTTGCAGCCGGGTTCTGATGGAATAGATGCGCATGTGGATGACCTGAACAGCGGAACTGTAGACGTAAACTACCCTATAGTTAATGCCGGGTATAATACCGTTGGCGGCACCCCAACACTCAGCCACAATTTTATGCAGTTTGATTTATCGGCAGTGCCTGCCGGAGCCACTGTGGTGTCGGCTACACTTTCTCTTTATCATTCTACTGTTTACAGCCATTCTACCTCTACCAGCAATGAAGAGTTGTTAGCTAAGGTAACTCAGGCATGGAATGAAAACACTATTACCTGGAACACGCAACCCACCTTTTCGGCCACCGACACGATTCATATCGGCAATACCACTATTGGTGATGATAAGACAAGTATTAACCTGGCTCCTTTTGTGCAGGATTGGGTAAATACACCAGCCGCTAATTACGGCATGGTGATGCATTTGGTAGATGAGCCGGGTTCGCTTGGTCGTTTTCAAACGTATGGCTCTAGTGATGCAGCCGATTCTACCATTCGTCCTAAACTGGTTATTGTCTGGAACAACTGCGGTACTTTGGGCATTGACAAAACGGCAAGTGAAAATGCCGGAGTATCCGTTTACCCGAATCCGGTGAATGATGTGCTTCAAATAAAAACAACCACCGACATGGCTGTTGATGCTATCGTTTATGATATGTTGGGCAATCAGATATCGGTGGCTAAAAACGCTACCAGCCTAAACGTAAAAGAACTTACCCCGGGTTTTTATCTTGTTCGCCTATCCGGGAAGAACGTTTCGAAATGTATCAAGTTCATAAAGCAATAGAACGGGCTGATTAGCAGCAGTGCTAATTCTATGATTTCACAAATTCCACTTCAAGATTGAAGTGGAATTTGTGTTTTAGTCCCGCAGGGTTTCGTCTCGAACCCTGCGCGAGTGACGTGCTAAGCAAGAGCAGGGTGGTGAGGCAGAGAAACTGCACCCCTTTTTAAAACACTTAGGCTCTATGCTACAATCCAAATTCCTTTATATTCGCAATAGAAATAGAACAACATGAGCACTGTAGAAAAAAAAGAACTTCTTACCTCGATGCGTAAGCGCACCGCAGAGGCTACCAAGAGCAAAGCAGCAGCCGTGAAATACTTGGCTAAGTTAGGTGTGTTGACCGCTAACGGAAACTATACGAAATCATACAGCAAGGTATGTATCAAAAGCAAACCGGCTTAATACTGGCTTTTCATGGTTGTGATTTAAAGACGCAAAAAGAAGTTCTTCATTCCCCTTCAAACATTCTAAGAGCCAGCAAGAACGAATATGATTGGTTAGGCAACGGTCTATATTTTTGGGAAAACAGTCCCGAGCGAGCAATGCGTTTTGCCCGCGAAGTAAAGAAAAGGGAACCCGAAAAAATTAAAACACCGGCTGTGATAGGAGCCGTGATAGGCCTTGGCAAGTGTCTTGATTTGTTAGACGCTGAAAATCTTGAATTGGTAAAAGCGGCTTATGCAGATGTGAAAGCAATTTTTGAAAGTGCGGGAAAACCGTTTCCTCAAAACTCAGATAACTTACTTCTTCGCCCGCTTGATTGTTTGGTGATAGAACACCTGCTTGACGGGACCGACTTCGATTCGGTGCGCGGGCTTTTTCCGGAAGGTAAGCCGCTTTACACCGGAGCGGGATTTCGTGATAAAGACCATATTCAGATTTGTATTCGCAATGCAGATTGTATCAAAGGTTATTTTCTACCAAGAAAAACAATCGGGTAAAGGGCGAATGTTGTCTTGCGTCCAATGTCTAAGATTTTGTGTCTCTCCTACCATTTCCCTATTTCCATTTATCGTCTACATTCGCCCTCCCATTAAAATCGAGAATGGCGAAACCCAGGAATGTCATATTAATAGTAGCCGATAGTTTGCGTTACGATGCCGTGTATCGTGACGGAGGCCCGGGCATACCGTATCTGGAAAACAACGGCACGCAGTTTACCAACGCGCGCTCAGCCGCGTGCTGGACTTTGCCGGCTACCAGCAGTCTGTTCAGCGGTCTGATGCCCCACGAGCACGGCACCACTTCGCAGAGCCGGTGGTTTAAGGATGAGGTGCCTTCGCTTGCCGCCAAACTCAAAAAGGCCGATTACCGCAGCATCATGGTTACGGCCAACAGTGTGACGACCGACCTGTTTAACGTGAGCAAAGATTTTGATGAGGTGCATAAAACCTGGCAGTTTACCCCTACGCGCCACCGCTGGCTATTGCAAACCGTGCTGGCGCTCAACCGGCCGCGCGTACGCAAAATGATTTTGAAACCCAAGGATAAATTCTTCGACAAAGCCAGTGAAGATTTGCGGCAGGGTATCATCTGGGCGCAGAAAACTTCGCAGGATTCGTTTGCCAAAGCCAAACAACTGATAGAGGAAAACAATGCCAAAGGGCAGGGGGTTTTTGCCTTCATCAACCTGATGGAAACGCATTATCCCTATCATATTGCCGATACGTTTACCCTGTTCAATAAATCATTGACGGGCAAAATAAGAGAATGGAGAACCTTGATTTATTTTCTGTCGCAAAGCTTTTTGAAGAATGATAAAGGCAAGGTGACCCAAGCCGATTTAGACATTCTGCGCGCCAAGCAACAGTTGGCCTGGAAACTGATTCGCGATGACATCAATAATTTTTGCCGCGAAATGCATCAGGACAAAAACAACCTGATTATTTTCTGCAGCGACCATGGCGACAACTTTGGCGACCAGGGCTGGCAATATCATTTCAGCAATGTAACCGATGGCGGCAATCGCGTTCCGCTCTTCTGGCTCGACCACGAAAACCCCAAGGCCGAAACCAAAACCTACAATGTGAGTTCAAGGTTTATGCACCACGAAATATTGAACAGTTGCGGTCTGGATAATGAAGGCGGCACCCTGCTGCGCGAAACCGAGAACAACCTTCCGGTGTTGCAAAGCTTTTGGTATAACAACGAAGAGCGCACGATGGATAAATACAAATACAACCAGGTGGCATTTATAGAAGGCGACAAACGCTTTGTGCTGAGGGCCGGCAACTGGATGTATGCACCGGTAAGCAATAATGGACATGAACCTACGTTTGAGTTTGTAGAAAGGAACTTCAATCCGCTCGAGGAGTTGAATTTGGCGCAGGACAGAAAGAAGTATCTGGAAAAATCGTTAAAAGGGTTTGGTTCATTTTCGGATAAAATCATGAGTAGGGGTCAATGAACATAGAGGAAGTGCGTGAATATTGCCTCGCTAAGAAAGGAGTGACCGAGAGCTTCCCGTTTGGTGAAGAAGTGCTGGTGTTCAAGGTAATGAACAAGATATTTCTGCTAACCAGCTTGACAACACAGCCGTTTAGAGTTAACTTAAAGATGAATCCGGAGTTGGTAGAAGAATATCGCGAGAAATATGAGGAGGTGATACCCGGCTATCACATGAACAAAAAGATGTGGAATACTGTTTACTTTGCATCCGGAAGCATTCCTCGCAAAGAATTGATTTGGATGATTGACCATAGTTATGATGAAGTAGTGAGTGGTTTGCCGAAAAAAATTAAAGAAGAACTAAAGCAAATTATATGATAGATCTGGTGCTGGTTATTTTGTTCTGTTATCAAATGAATCGTATGGCGCACGAGCGTGGCATTCCATCGTTGCCATACATCATGAATTACCTCGCCATTTTTATTCTGGGAATGATGGGCGTGGTTTTCTTTTTCATCAGCATGTATGGGTCCAAAGTTCTGCAAACGCCCGAAGGCATTAAAGCAGCGATGATGTTTGAGCCCTTCGCCATTATGTTCGAAGTTTTCCTTTTTGTGTATTTCCGCAAACGAATTCAAAAGGCGAACATTCCCGGTGATAATGACCGCGATGATTTTAATCCTCCAAGACCGAGTTCGCCTCCTGCAAAAGAGAAAAAAGATTTATCGTACTTCAGATAATCAATAAGGATTAGCGCCTTCTTCTGCCGCCTCCGCTTGAAACTTCTATTTTCGACACGTGTATGATTTCATAATAGTAGGGCAAGGGATTGCCGGCTCCATGCTTTCATGGTTTCTGATGAAAGAGAATCAGAAGGTGTTGGTGATAGATAAATACAATCCCTCTTCGGCAAGCAATGTTGCCTCGGGCATTACCAACCCAATTACCGGAAGAAAATTTGTGAAGACATGGCTTGCCGATGAGATGCTGCCATTTGCAGAAAGCATTTATCGTGAGTTTGAGAAACTCTTTCAGCAGGATTTTTTTAATTCTGTTTCGATAATCAAAATCCTTGATTCAATAAAGGCACAGAACGATTGGAGTACCCGCTGCTCCTCGCCTGAATATCTGGCGTATTTAAAGAATGAAACCATCATCCGTTTCGATAGAGATAAGGTGAAAAATGATTTTGGCGGATTTGAAATAAACGGAGCGAGCCGATTGGAAACCGATAAGTTTTTATCGCTCTATCGCAATCTCCTCAAAGAAAAGGAGGCACTGCTTGAAGACGAATTTGATTTTGAACGGCTTGAAGTGGAAGAAAAATTCGTTTCGTATAAAGGTAAGCAAGCCCAAAAAATATTTTTTTGCGAAGGAGCAAATGCTGTTCATAATCCTTACTTCAAATTTCTTCCGTTCCAATTAGCCAAAGGCGAGTGTCTGATAGTTCGAATTCCTGATTTCTATCCTAACCAAGTCATTAACGGAGAGGTTTTCATCATGCCCATGCAGGAAAAAGACCTCTATTATATTGGAGCCACGCACGAATGGCAGTTTGATGATGACCAACCCAGCGAAAAAGGAAGGAACGAATTGTTGGGAAATCTTTCAACTGTTTTAAAGGCACCTTTCGAGATTGTCGAACACAAAGCCGCCATTCGCCCCACAGTGAAAGACCGCAGACCATTTATTGGCTTCAATCCCGAATCACCGAATGTTGGAATCTTTAATGGCATGGGAACTAAGGGAATTTCGTTGGCTCCGTATTTTGCAAATCATTTTGCAAATCACCTTTTAAAAGGAAAAGACTTGATGAAGGAAGTTGACATCAAACGATTTTTGTAATCTTGTCATCATATAATCAAACGAATCACACGTCACGCAATGATAAAAGCAACGGTTAACGGCAAAAAGGAATTTACAGTAGAAGGAACTACACTCAACGGAACTTCCGTAGATTGGGATTTAATTGAAGTGCGCGACAATACGTTTCATATCATCAAAGACAGCAAAAGTTACAATGCCACGCTTATCAGCTTCAATGCTGAGGATAAAACAATGGTGCTCAACGTAAACGGCAATGATTATGAGCTCTCGATTAAAGATAAAAATGATTTACTGCTTCAGCAGCTTGGCATCAATGTGAAAACTTCTTCGGCCATTCAATCGCTCAAAGCTCCCATGCCCGGGCTCATCATAAATGTATCTGTAAAAGTAGGGGATGAGGTAAAGAAGGGGGATACGCTTCTGATTCTGGAAGCTATGAAGATGGAGAACGTTATCAAGTCTCCTCGTGATGGAAAAATAAAAAAAGTAAGTGTTGAGTTGAAAAAGCCTGTAGAAAAGAACCAGGTAATGCTGGAGTTTGAGTAAAACTAAAAACCTACGGCTGCGCTAAATTCAGTTTTAGTTTCCTCCAAATCTTTTTTAGAAACCGACTCTTCTATCTGAAGTTTAGTCGAAAGTAAACCGTTGAGGTAATCAATTTGCTTTTCGGCATTTATTCGGTCAAAAAATATTTTGCCGGTTCTCCGCACAAGGAAATCGGTCAGGTGTAAGATCATTTCATTTTCAACACAATAAATCAATTCTGCAGTTTCAAATACTTTTTGTTCTTCTGAAGTTTTTCTTCGCAGGGCCTCCACAATTTCCAACAACTTTTCGGTATTGGTTCCAAACCGGAAAAACCATTCCCTGATTTTTTCAGCAGGGATATTAGCCCGTTTTCCCTTCTCCAAAAATTGCTCAAGTGATTGTTTGAAATCTTCCTCATTTTTAAACTCACCACCGCTAACTCTGAACTTTTTCGTTTTGCACTTACCGAAATCCTTATTCAGTTTCTTCGAAACTAAATCAACAATCTTCTCTGCCATTAAACGGTAGCCCGTCAGTTTCCCACCAGCAATGGAAATCAAACCGGAAGGAGAAACCAAAATCTCGTCCTTTCGGGAAAGTTCAGAAGCAGATTTTCCTTCTTCATATATTAAAGGGCGCAACCCGGCCCAACTTGAAACAATATCCTTCTTCTTTAAACTAACGGTGGGGAACATTTTGTTAGTCGCGTTAAGTAAGTATTGAGCATCCTCCGTATTGCATTGCGGTTTATCCAAATTCTGATTATAAACTGTATCGGTAGTTCCAACGTAGGTAATTTGATTTCGGGGAATTGCAAAAATCATTCTGCCATCCCCCACGTCAAAATAGGCAGCTTGTTTCAGCGGTAGCTTTTCATAAGGAAAAACGATATGAACGCCTTTCGTCAGTTGAAGACGCTTGCCTTTCAATGAATTATCCTCCTTACGTAGCAGGTCAACCCAAGGGCCACAAGCATTTACAATTGTTTTTGCGCGAATCTCAAATTCAGCGTTTGCTACTTTATCCAACACCTTAACGCCAACAATTTTCTTCGAATTGTCGTAAATGAAGCTTTTGCTTTCTGCATAATTCAGTAAAGCGGCACCCTTGTCAAAGGCGCTTTTGGCAATTTCAATCGTCAAGCGTGAATCGTCCGTCCTGTATTCAAAATATAAACCACCTCCATCTAATTTATCAAAAGCCAATAGCGGCTCAACCTTCAGTGTTTCATGGCGGTCAAGCATTTTTCTGCGCTCATCCTTCTTTACACCAGCCAATAAATCGTAAACCAACAAACCGATTGAAGAAGAGTTTTTCCCCAAAGAGCCGTCTTTTACAATAGGCAACAACATTTTTTCGGGAATAACAATGTGTCGTGCATTACGGTGCACCACTGCTCGCTCACTACCCACATCATGCACAAGCTTTATTTCAAATTGCTTGAGATAACGCAGCCCGCCATGAATCAGCTTTGTGGAACGCGAACTTGTTCCCGAAGCAAAATCATTCTTTTCTATTAATGCTACTTTCATTCCCCGCAATGCAGAATCCAGGGCAATACCGCAACCCGTAATACCCCCGCCAATTACCAACAAATCAAACTCTTGAGAATTTAGTTGGTCAATAAGATTTTTTCGATGCAGATTAGAGAAATTCATCAGTGCTTATAATACTTCAATTAGTTATTGGAGAAATCCGAAGATGAATTTTCTTTTTTCTTATTCTTGAAAGGGATTTTGGTTTGCTTCAATTCTTCGCAAGAAGTGGAAACTACACGCACTCTTTCAAAACCGTTTCGTTTGAAAAGAGAAGCTGCGGTGAGGGCCTCCTCGAAAGTATTTCCATAAACGTAGTAAATCTTGTTTTCCTCCAGATCAACCAGCATTTGTTCGATATCGGTTAGTGTAAGATTTTCGGAGTCTTCAATATGCTCCACATCATATTCCTCCTTTGTCCTAACGTCTATCAGAAAAAATTCATCATACTGATAGTCTATTGCAAACTCCTCTGCGTCAATGCTTATGAGCATATCTATTCTTTCGCCCGAAGCTTTCCATGCTTCAAAACCCTTCCCTAAAAACCCGTTTATGTTTTGTATGCCAGCGCTCTTAATTACTCTCGCTAACTCTGCAGATTCGCTTTCATCAGCTATAATCAAAACCTTTTGTTCGTCTTCTATCAGTTCGTGATAAGTGTTGATGAAACTTTCACCAAAAAAAATTGAAACAGACCCTTTTATAAATCCATCGCAATAACTATCCGGTTTTCTGGTGTCGACTACTACACAGCCACGACTTCGCAGTTCTTTAAACTCATTAAAATCAAGAATATTCATTTGAAAGAATTAAGCCGCAAAGTTACCCTAAAACAAATCTTTTTCAAGAAGCGGAAAAGAGATTTACTGGTTCAGAAAAATTAAGGAAACATAGGCGGATTTAGAAAAAAAAATAAGCCCTGCCGAAAGCAGGGCTTATTTTACTCCAATACAAATAAAGAATTACGCCTTCTGCGCTAATTGCTCAACGAGTGCTGTTACTTCTTCAATTCGTTTGCTGTTTACTGAGTAGAAGATAAATTTACCCTCACGAGTAGTTTTAACAACCTCCGCTCTACGCATAATTGCAAGATGCTGTGATGCAACAGATTGTTCGAGTTTCAACTTATCATAAATCTCAGTTACTGTCATTCGCTTCTTTTGCTCAAGAAGCACGAGCATTTGTTTGCGAAGAGGATGGTTAATCGAACGTAATGTTAAAATCGCTCTACGCAATTTTGCATACTCAAGTTTGATTTGCCCACTACCGTCTTCCTTAGCAATTAACAAGGATTCTTTGCCGAGTTTTTCTTTTGCTGCTGTCATGATTGATTTGGTTTTGTTGAATTAAATTTATAAAAAAAATTGTTTACTGCTTTTCCTTCTTCTTCACCGGCTCAAACTCTCCAAAATAAAACGGTTGAAAATAAGCCACATCTTCAAGTTTTTTTGCCCGCCATTTTTGTTCTGAAATGTTAGTCATATACTGAGAACCAAACCCTGAATCTCCTACATAAATGAACCTATCTGAATTAAACATTGTCCGAAATTTTTCAACTGCTCTTCCACTTCCTCCGAATATCAATTGCCCAAAGACCGAAATCTCCTTTTCAAAGTCATTGTCTACTGTAACCAATTTTGTTGAAACAACTTCGTTGCCGACAACGTCAAATATAGCTATAAAAGCATCCATTCTTTTACTGTCCATAATTGACAAATAATAAGATAGACTACTATTTGATTTTTGCTTTAGACCTTCAGCCATACTTCCAAGGGTGGGAACCGAAATTAGCGGAATGTTGAGTGAATAACATAAGCCCTTTGCTATGGAAACGCCAATTCTTAGCCCAGTGTAAGAACCCGGTCCTGAGCTTACTGCAACGGCATCTAATTGATTTAAGGAAATACTATTCGCTGAAAGTAGTTCTTCAATCATTACGGTCAGCAGCCGGGCATGCGAATTGCCATCGCTGTTTTCACGATAGCCAATCACCCTACCGTCTTGCGCAAGGCAAACGGAGCAAATGGGAGTTGAAGTTTCAATATTTAGAATGAGTGGCATGGTACATTTATTCCTAAAAGTACCTGTTTAAAATTGAACGGGTTTTTCTAAAACCTCAGCTCCGCGCTTTACCTTTACTTTACTCGCGTCCCCCTTTTTGAATTGGGAAAGAGCTTTCATGTAACTCATCATGTCAGTGACTTTAACTTCCCCTAATTGTTGAACTACATCTCCTTCCTGTAACCCTGCTTTGGAAGCCGGCTTCCCATCGGTAACAGCATCAATACGCATACCTTGACCCTCAAAAGTATAGTCTGGCATTACTCCTAATGTAACAGTAAATTTAGGAGCATTTTCGTTGGTGTCTTCTTTTGTTTTAGTGAAAGAAATTTTGGGTTTGGAATTTAGTTCGCCTATTAATGATTCTACATAAACCACAACATCCTCCATTCCTTTGTAATTAATTTTGCTTTCATCGTCACTTGGCTTGTGATAATCTTTGTGTTGACCGCTGAAAAAATGAAGGGCCGGAATTTGTTTGAGATAAAACGAAGTATGGTCTGAAGGTCCCACTCCGCTTTCGGTAGTTTTGATGTGAAATGAAGAAGTTATTCGTTTCATGGCTTCATTCCAGGATGGCGAAGTGCCTACACCGCTTACTACCAACTTGTTTGAGTCTATTCTGCCAACCATATCAAAATTGAGCATGTAATCAACCTTTGTTAAATCAAGGGATGGGTGTTCAACAAACCATTTAGAGCCGTAAAGGCCAAGTTCTTCTCCGCTAAAAGCGATAAAAAGATAGTTGTTGTTCTTAAACGAAGAGTTTTTCAGCTGTCGAGCCAATTCAATGATAGTTGCCACTCCGCTCGCATTGTCATCTGCCCCGTTATGTATTGCCGGTTCGCCACGATATGTAGAATGTGCAGGTAATCCCCAGCCGAGATGATCGAAATGCGCTCCAAGAATAATCGTGTTAGCTGCTTTGTTATCAATGAAAGCGACTACATTGTTTCCATTCACCTTGGTTATGATGCTATCCAGCTTTGGAGCATAATGAAATGGTTGCAAATATTTTTTCGTTTTGAAATTTCCATTGGCGTTAGTAATACCAGCTCCGATAAATTGCTTGATAATGTAATCAGCTGCCAACTTTTCATCGGCACTACCAGTCATTCTTCCATGTAAACTATCAGATGCGAGATATGTCACATGGGCTTTCAGGTTTGAAATTATTTGACCTTGCACCAGTGACCAGAGACTACACAAAAACCAGATACCAATTGAGAAGGAGAGTTTCTTTTTCATGACTGCAAACATAATTTTCATTTTCCACATTCTAATCTTCATGAGCTTTGTTCAATTCTTTTACATTAGCCCAAACAAATTCAAATAACACACTTGGACTTCAGTTTTCTTTTTGCCATGAAATTTGAGTTGCAGCTAACGCTCCTCATCTTCATTTTGCTGATTCAGAAAATCAATGGCACTGCCAACTCTGCTTCTGTTCTTACAATTACCTTCAGCTTATTGTTAGTCAATTTTGTTCTAGGCTTCTTCGGGAATACAGAGAGTTCTCTCTTCGGTGGGATGTTTTATTCTAATCATTTACTGGCGTTGGAAAAGAATATTCTGAATCTGGCGGTACTAATCATTTCATTCACTTCATATCAATGGCTGAAGAACCACAAGCATTTAGCCGAGTTTTTCATTCTGCTGCTTTCTAGTTTACTCGGTTTGTTTTTTATGCTCAGCAGTGGCAATTTATTGATGTTCTATTTAGGGTTGGAGCTTTCTACTATTCCTTTGGCGGCTCTTTGCAATTTTGATTTAGAGAAAAAAGTTTCCAGCGAGGCAGCGATGAAGATGATTATGTCATCCGCTTTTTCATCTGCCATTTTGCTATTTGGCATTTCGATGATGTATGGCACCACCGGAACGTTAGAATTCAGTGAAATCCCAAAAGCTCTTTACGGAAGTCCCCTGCAAATTCTCGCTTTCATTTTGCTCTTCACAGGGTTTGCCTTCAAACTTTCAATAGTTCCGTTTCACTTATGGACAGCTGATGTATATGAAGGTTCACCCATTGCGGTTACCGCTTTTCTGTCGGTGGTTTCAAAAGGTGCTATGAGTTTTGTTTTGATTACTACGCTATACAAAGTATTTGCACCGCTTGCTCAAACCTGGTATTATATGCTGGCAGGTTCTGCTGTTATTACAATGACCATTGGCAATTTATTTGCACTTCGCCAACAGAATTTGAAAAGGTTCTTTGCCTTTTCTTCCATTGCACAGGTGGGGTATGTGCTTATTGGCATTTCATCGGCATCACAAGTAGGGGTGGCTTCTGTAATTTACTTCATTCTGATTTATGTATTCAGCAACCTCGCTGCATTCGGAGTGTTGAGTATTGTTTCTTCCATCACCGGAAAGGAAACTATTGCAGACTATAAGGGTTTTTACAAATCGAATCCAACCCTGGCTCTTATTTTTGCACTGTCTCTCTTTTCCCTGGCGGGTATTCCGCCAACTGCTGGTTTCTTTGGGAAATTATTTCTGCTCACCACCGGTGCTGCTGTAGGAACCTGGTGGGTAATCATTGTTGCCGCGCTAAACATGGTTATCTCTCTCTACTATTATCTACGCATCATTCGCGCCATGTTTGTGGACGAAGCCGGTGAATTACTTCCGAGAATTTCGTTAGGAAAAACAGAACTCGCAGCCTTGGTGGTTTGTGTAATTGGAATCTTAGTTATCGGGTTTGCGAGCAGAACGTTTGATGTCATCTTTAATCTCTCCGCAAATCTTTAACGCATGGCTATCAACTCAAATCATCCTTTCGAAGAAATTGACGGAGTGCGTTGCGCGGTAGTAGAAAAAAACTGCTCGCCAGCGCGGGTAGAATTTTTGAAATCGTTGCTGGAGTATAATCGATATACGGTAGTGGTTATTCCATCCCCTCCTCCCAAAGCCGCACCGGCTCCGCCAAAAGCAGAGGGCGATACTAGCGAAGCACCTCCACCACCTCCACCTGCGCCTACTACTTTCACCCTGGCAGTTACACAGAATGAATTCAATGTGACCAATGCCATTTACGGAAGATTGCTCCATAGCAAAGATGGTCACGTTGTTACCATGAAATACTGGAAACAGGAAGAGGCAGTGAGCGATGATGTGAAGCCTTACTTCGCTAAGACGTGGAGATAGATTTCTTTCTATTCCGTGTAATCCAAATCTTTTGAGAACGTTTCCTGTGAGCGATACGTTGCCCAGAAGGAAAGTCCCATACAAACCATACCGACAATAAAGGCACTGATGATATTGCCGAATGAAAGTGCTACCAAGGATTGAAATGACCAAGTAATTAACGGTACTGAGCCACGCACAAAATTCGGAGTTGTATTTGTTACGGTGGCGCGAATGTTGGTGCCGAATTGTTCTGCGGCTATGGTTACAAACAAGGCCCAGAAACCTGTAGCAGCACCAAGAAGAAAGCACAGAAAGTAAAAGCCGTTGAGGGAAATGCCGTGCGCGAAAAAGAAAAAGTAAACAACTGCTGCCACACAAAATCCGATGTATAGCATCACTACCTTTCTTCGGCTTTTCCAAATCTGACTTAAAATTCCACTCAAGAAATCTCCTACGCTTAAGCCGATATAAGAATACATGACGGCAAAACCGTTTTGCACACCTGTTACCCCTAACTCTTTACTCCAAATCAATTCGGCATTGGCAACAATGATTCCTACGATGAACCAAATAGGCAGACCGATTAAAATACACTTGAAATATTTCAGCATTCGTTCTTTGCTACGGAACAGGTGCAGAAAATCGCCTCTCTTCGTGTCTGTTTTCAAAACGCTTTTGAACATGCCTGACTCTACTGTTCCTATTCGAAGCAGTAAGAGGAGCAGGCCGAGAATGCCGCCAATGATATAGGCAGCCTGCCATTTGGCTAAAGGCTGATGAATAATACTGCCAAGGAAGACCGCTAAGGAATCGCCCCAGGCACCAACAAGGGCGGCAAGCACCGCACCGAGCGCACCGAACGAAACAATAATCATAGTTCCGTAGCCGCGTTTTTCGCGGTGCATGGTTTCGGTGACAAGGGTTACACCCGTGCCCAGTTCACCCGCTAAACCGATGCCGGCAATAATGCGCACAAGTGCGTACATGGGAATGGTGGTGATAAAGGCGTTGGCAATATTGGCAACAGAATAGAGAAGAATGGAGCCGAACAAAACAGAAAGCCGCCCGCGCTTATCGCCCAGGATGCCCCAGAGAAGACCACCCACCAACATGCCTATCATTTGCATATTGAAAAGAAACAGGCCGGTGTTCTTTAATTCCTCGGCAGCGGCATTTGGCATAAGCGCCATCATGCTTTCTTTCTTTACTACATTGAAAAGGATGAGGTCATAGATGTCGACAAAATAACCGAGGGAGGCCACAATGATGATTCCATAGCGGAGCCAAAGATTTTGTTTGGGTGAGTGGGTCATGCTTTATTTTGTTTCTGTTTTTGTGAGATGGAAAATAACAAAAACAGTTTCTGCAATCAGCAGCATGGCGCCTGCCTGATGCAGTACTCCGTAGAACACCGGAATTTTCCCCACACAGTTCAGCACGGTGATGATGCCGATGGTAGCTTGCAGCAAAACAAAAACAGGGAAGAGGTTTAAACCGAGTTTGAAATATTTATCGGTGGTTATGTTTCTGCTTTTGAAAAAGAAAATAACGACCAGCACAACCAAGGTGTAAGCCGTGAAACGATGAAGAAACTGAATCAATATTCTGCCCCAAAAATCCTGTGCATTATATTGGGTAAAGCCGATGGTGCTTGGCGGAAGTTGCCAAAGCGATGCGGGAATAAAATATTCTCCGTTCATATCGGGCCAGGTGTTGGCGGCTAAGCCTGCTTTCATGCCCGAGACGATGCCACCGAAGAAGATTTGTAGGAAGAGAATGGCGAGGATGGCGTAGGCAAGATTGCGGATTGCGGATTGCGGATTGCGGATTGGAAATACAGAATCCGCACGGTAAACGGAAAGTGTCATATATATAAGGTAGGCAAACAAACTAAGCGCCAGCACTAAGTGAATGCTGAGATGAATCGGTGGCACGTACATTCCCGTGAGGCCGCTCTTGACCATTATCCATCCATACACGCCTATCAAGCCACCCCATAAAAAGAGCACGCCTATTTTGCGAAAGAAGTTTTTGTCGAGCCAACCCTTCAACACAAAAAAGGCAAACGGAATGATGAATACAAAACCCATAAACCGTGCCCAGAAACGATGAAAATATTCCCAAAAGAAAATCCATTTGAATTCGCTAAGGGCCATTCCTTCGTTGATGGTTTTGTATTGCACCTTTTGTTTGTAAAGGTCAAACTCGGCATTCCATTCCTGTTCGTTGAGCGGAGGGACAATTCCTTTTAGCGGTTTCCATTGAGTGATGGATAGGCCTGATTCTGTCAAGCGGGTAACTCCGCCAACAAGCACTTGAAAGAAAACCATGACACAGCCTATGAGTAGCCAGGTGCCAACTATTTTACGAACGAGAGGAGACATAAATGAAGAATTTGAGATTGCGCGAATGTGAGAATTAGCGAATGAAAACAAAAACAGCGCAGGAAAAGTTTCCTGCGCTGTTCATTTGGTGGTTCAAATCCAAACCTATTTTTCAATCGCCACTTTGCGGGTGGTGGTTGTGCCGTCTGTAAGTTTAATGGATGCCAGATAAATGCCGTTGGTCATTTCGCTGATGTCTAACTTTTGGGTAAATGAATTTACACCGGTTACTTCTTTTGCCACTCTTCCGGTTACATCAAATAAGCGGATAGTTGAAATTGGTTTCTGCTCTTTAGCAATAGAAATATTCAGCTCGGTGTTGGCCGGGTTAGGGAACAAACTCATTTCTATCGGAGTGGTCACTTCCGATATACCGGTAAATGCCGGGTCCACAAACAATTTGTAAAGACGAGGTAAGGTGTAGTTCATTACCGTATCTAAATAGCGCGATGCTTTTGCGGGAGTGGCTCTGTTGGCCGGGTTGGTAGGGTCGCTGAGTTCCAGCATTTGTATCGTAGCATCGTAGCAGTTTGGCTCATACCAGTTCCACGGTTCGAAATACTGACCATAGAAAGGATACAACCCTTCTACTGAAACAGTTTGCTGACCAAAGCCATTTTGGTTTGGCGGGCCTTGTTGAAAATTGTTTGGCTTAAACACATTGTTGTTTCCCAACGATTCAACCACCGGCATAAAATCGCCCGCACCGCTTACTTCAATAATAGGTTG
This sequence comes from Bacteroidota bacterium, assembly GCA_947478005.1. Taxonomy (GTDB): domain Bacteria; phylum Bacteroidota; class Bacteroidia; order Chitinophagales; family LD1; genus Bog-950. The sequence goes on along the minus strand of CANJVG010000007.1, from coordinate 17,797 downwards.
ATTGGTGGCTGTAATTACCACCGCTGTATTGTATGGCGTGTTTGTTTCGCTTACTCCGTGAAATGCAATTACCGGAGGTTCGCCTGCCTGAATCCATGAAAGGCCGCCTACCGCTCCACCCAGCGCCAACACACATTGAAATCTGGAAGAGATGCCGGGGTAATTAGTATGGTTTTGAACACCGCCAAAGCCATCAAAATCGCCCAGCGAATCCTGCTTAATGAAAGGACCATTGGCGTCTACAAAATTAATATCGTTCAGCTCGGTAGTGTCGTTCAGCGAGCCTGCTGCCAGCGCCACATAAGCGCCAGAGTTGCTTCCGCCAATTACAATTTTGCCGGTGTCTATACCCCATGTATTACCATGATTGGAATAGTCGTCCTTGAAATAACGCACCAAGGATTTGGCATCCTGCATGGCGCGATAAACGGCCTGAATAATTGTCTTTTTACGAGTTCCTTCTTCGGTCGATGAGGCTCTCCAACCCACGCGATAGTCGAACGACACGGCCACGAAGCCGCGCTTGGCAAAACGCTTGCAAAGTTCTACGATGGAGGAGTCCTTCATACCCTGCATACACAAATGCGCCAGCGGATAATAATCGGGTGTAACAAACGAACCGTTGTGGGTCAACAATATCAGCGGGCGGTTGGTAGCGGTATCGCCAGCGGGGCGATAAACGTCCATTGTTATCGGGTCGTTATGCGTAAAGAAAGTGCTGTCGGAATAGTTATGGGCATAAACAATTCCGTTGTCCACCTGCACATTGGTAAACACTTCATCTAAATATCGAACCTGTGCCTGCATGGCCAAAGTTGCCAGAACAAAAAGAGCGGAGAAAAGTTTTTTCATGATTTTAATAGGGTTTTGTGTTTGTATTCGAAGTGTGAAGTAAATATTTATTGCGCTTTGCGCAAAAAAGAAGAAGCCTTTGAAAGTTAAAAGAAGCCACCGCTACCGCGGTGGCTTCTTTACCAAATTAAAATGATGTGCTGTTAAGGCTGACCCGTTACGGTTACGCTTAACGGCTCGCTCCAGTTGCCTACTTCTTCATCGTGGTGCATATACACCGCCACATATTTCCAAATAGCCGATTGACCCAGAGGCGGCAGAGCGTGAGTATCTAAATAATCAGGAATAGAGTCGATAGCCAAAAACTCGTAAGTGCCTGTGCCGCGGTCCACCTTAAATTTGATGGCATCGGCTATGCCTTTTGTCCAGACAATGTTCGGATGGCCGGTTTTCAATTCATATTTCAATATCGGTTTCAGGCTGTTGTAATCAGGCACAATATCGCTGCCGATAATGCCCAAATCTTCGCCAATAGCCACCGTATAATTCGCATTGTTTTTAATTACCTGCACCAGTTTCACCACCCTTTCAAAAATGCCGCTAACCAAAGTGCCCGGCTCTACAAAAATTGGCGGATCGGTTAACACACTCAGCGTGCCGCCATCGCGCAGAATGTTTTTGAAGGCCGTCACCTGAGTGCCGTATTCCTTCAGGTTGTGCTGGTAGGTGACCATGGCACCAAAATTAGCCGAGTCCTTTTCTACATCGGTTACAGTGCCGGCCGAAATGCCCAAAGCTGAAGCATGTCCACTCAGTTTTGATGAAAAATTTTCAATCCATTCAGCTTTTCCTATGTCGGTTGTTGGGAGATAAAATACCTTTTGCATTTTGATTGATTTTTGTTGTTTTATTTAAAAAATGAGCTGCGGAAAATGATTAAAGAAACTTCTTTAACGGTTGAAGAAACCTTAGTAACGATTGCCGAAACCTTAGCAATGGCTGAACAAATTTCTTTAACCGCTGCTAAAACCTTAGCAACCGTTACGCAAACCTGCAGAACGGTTGAAGAATCTTGCAGAATGATTGCAGAATCCTCAGCAACCACTGAACAAACCCCGGCAACCATTGCTAATACTTCTTCAAGCCTCGCTAAGGTTTGCAGAATGGGTAAAGAACTTTGGGCAATCGCTAAATATCTGCCAAGCCTCCACTCTTCACCCTGCTCCATCCTTTCATATTTTCTTTTTTTTAAAGAACAATTGTACCTTTCCTCTCCATTTCAAGGCACAAAGCAATAGAAAAGTTAGCCGTGCCTGAAATCAACTCCATATCAACTCGTTCATAGGGAAATTCTGCTGTTGCAAAATTTTTTGGCATGAGCCACGACAAAAAGAAACTGCGCCATTTAGGCAAACTGCTGCTGCAATTGTATTGCAGCGGGCTGCCGGGCGCACACCGCCTATGTATTCCTGTGTACAGCAAAAAGCTAATACCCGCCATGAGTAAGCGATGGGACATAGACCGCGAACTGCTGCCTGATGAACAAATGCTTTACCGTGCTTTTCAGGGCGACCAATGCTCTACCGCCACCAAAGAAAAACTCGCGCTGTTGCGTGATGCCGCTCTAAATGAAAAGGAAGCCCCTGCGCTGCTGCATCAGTTCCGCCTTATTATTAACCGGCAACGCTTGCTGGCTACTCCGCATTGGGATAGCTTTGTAGAAGCATATAATAAGGAGCAGGCCGCCAAACCCCAATACTTTGTGCCGCCAAAAGATTTAGATGCATGGGTAAAGACCTGGAGAGAAAAAGATAAACGCCCGATACAAGAAGCCATTAAGAGAAATTTGGCAGAAGGGAAGAAGAAGAAACAAAACAATAATGAAACCGGCACCATAAAAAAATAAAATAAACAAACGTGTCAACTGGCGTGTCAACTCAAAAATCGGCACCAGCTTCCGCTCAATAAATTGCAGGAGTTGGAGAGGTTGTTGGGGGGGGAGGGGGAAGAGAGTATGCGAAGGTTTGATAGATTTGGGGTGCGTATGTTATAATGTTAGTGGTCATTCTGTGACAGCGCGTGACGGCCGAGATCATTCACTTAAATATAAAATGACGTGGACAAGAAAAAGAAATTATTTATCGGACTTGGAATATTCTGTCTGTTTTTGCTCGTGACAAATCCTTCGCCAGAATCATTTTACTACTATGCTGTTAGTAAGACAGCGGACAAAAAAGAGTGTGTTCGCGCATCAAGAGAATTGAATCTGTTTCTGTTCTCTATTTATGAAACAAGGGGGCAAATGTTGTCTGGAACTTATTTGGGTGTTCTTGGCAACTACATTTCTATTGACGGTCAAGAAATATCCCATATAGATTATTGCAAACAAAAGACGAAACAATTAGATCAATTCCTCTATTAGTGTTCGGACAATTATTTCACAATTAAAACAACAAACATGACAGACGAAGAGTTAAAAAATAAATTAGCCGAGTTTTGGGAATCGGTAGACAAGATACAGTCTGACCGACCAGAACTTGAAATGGATTTGAAGAAGCAGTGTGACCCATATCCACAACAGAATCCACCACAACTAATTGTTAATGACGAAGTGTTAGTAGGCGTGACAATTCCTAAAGATGTGGTGCAAGAAATATCAAGGTCGTTCCAAACTATTTTTCCAAGAGAAGAAGAATAACTATGGTTGGGGGTGACATTTCGTCCTTGTTGGTGTTTAGTATTAAGTCTGCAACCCATCACCAACAAAACCAATACCCTACCACTTCGTCTTCACCTTATTATAACCCTTCTTCAGGGTTTCGGCATCTATATCTATCAGCACCGAGCCATAAATCATTCGGCCAATGCCCGGGCCGCCATAGGCCTGGTAGTTATGATTGGAAATTAAATTAGAGCCGCCCAGCTTAAAGGTGGTATAAATCTTTTTCACTTCCCAGTTTATCTGCGCATCGAGCAGCGAGTAAGTAGGAATAGAACCCGAAAACTGCGGTGAACCCTGAAACTCGAATCCCTGAATCCATTTATAGGTAAGATTAAAACCAAAGCCCCTGGCCTTGCCCAGTTTAATATTGCTGCCGCTTACGCCCACATTAAATTTATGCTCGGGCGTGTTGTAGGCCGGAATGATAGGGTCCGTGGAACCCATCAGATTTATTTTGTTCCAACTGTAGTTTCCGTTCAACGAAAAATTGCGCACGAAAAAATAATTGAAGCCCACCGACACACCATAGGTCATCACCCGGTCAGGCGAGTTGGCCGCCACGCGATACACTTGGCGCGGAAGTTTGCCAGTGCTCGACCCATCGGTCACGGTAGCGCCTATCTGGTAACCCAGGAAATAACGATAGAAACTGACATAAGCGCTGCCATCTAAATAAAGCTTGTTGGCAATCACTCCTTTGTAACCCAACTCTAAACTCTGCACCTTTTCGGGGCGCACCTTCGGTACATTAAAATACTTGAGGCCTTTGATTGGGTTGTTTAAATAATCAATCAACGATTCAATGGTCACTAACGAATCAAAGCCCCTTAAGTTGCCCACCAAAATGGCGCGGCCTACATTATAATAAAGGTATTGGTCCTGCAGCGTTGGGTTGCGGATGGCCGAAGTAAACGACAGGCGCAGCGTATGCTTGTTGTTGTAAGAATAAACCAGCGAAGCGGCCGGAGTGGCTATCACCGGAAAGTTTTGATTCTTATCCACCCGACAGGAACCGGTGATGATGAAAGAATGTTTGTTGCCCTTGCCAAAATCAAACTTCTTCGACACACTGACATAAGCACCCACCTCCCAATTACGAATCACATTACGGGCTGAATCAATCACCACATAGCGACCGGTGCTGTCTTTCATAAGTTTGCCGAAGCTGTCGCGCTGATAAGTGCGCTGCATCGTATCGCTGAAAATAGTGCCGCGCGAATCGGGCAGATACATTCTGAAACTAGCTCCGGCTGTAATATCCATAAAAGGAGTTTCGTGGCCTTTGAGCTTAGGCGTAAACTTATACTCGCCCTGCACATGCACCAGTTTAGAATGGTCATAGAACATAGTGCCCTGCTGCTCAAAAGCGGTGCGGGTAGTAATGTCGTTAAACACCGAATCGTAAAGCGCTGTGCCGGGTATCAATCTCTTTCGGCCACCACCGGCCACATTATCGGCATAATTACGCGCCATGCCGTGCCACACTACCAGTGAGTCCTGATAGGCTGCAAGAATGCCGTTCGCCACGGCATTTACCGAATCATAACTGTTTATCCAGTTAAACGAATTGGTGTTTGGAAAGCCCGGCAGATTTCTAACACGTGAAGCAGGAGAGGCAACTCCGGGAGACCCATTGCTCCAAAATGTCACATAGTCCTGCGCCCATCTGGTATCGTCCTTGGCATACTGCTGCAATTTCAAAGCAGTAAAAACAGCATCATAAGAACTGCCCGAATTTTCGAGCGTGGTATAAGCACGAATAAAAAACTTATCGGGCTGAGAAACCTCCAGTTTTATCTGCTGAAACTGTAGCCCCTTTAAACTGTAACGATTGTCGCCCTGATAAACCGTAGTGCCCGTTCCGAAATTGTAAGAAGCCTTCAGGTCTATTTTATCGGTGAGCCGGTAAGCCAGCAATGCATTGGCCTTGATGTTGCGCGCATTGTAATTCACCAAATCCTTTTCTACATATCCCGTTCTGAAAAACTGTTTCAAGCCGGGATACTGGCGGTTGCTGGAGTAACTGTCATAGTTGTTACCATCCTTCCGCAACAGTTCATCGCCATAGCGGTTCACTGCATCGTAGCCTCCGGCATTTCCCTGCGGCTGCCACGAGTTGGTGGAGGCCGCCATGTTATCGGCCACCCAATCGTTGGCGCGCATGTAGCTGAAGTTGACTTTAAAGGCAAACTTATCGGTGCCGAATTTATTCTTGTAAACCTGCGCAAAACGCAACGCTCCTTCAAACAAATTGCGCTCGGCTCCTTTCACAAAAACAGTAAGACCAGGATAAAAAAACGGGTTCTTGGTTTGCATATTGATAACCCCGTTAAAAGCGTTGGGGCCATATAAAGAAGAAGAGGCACCCACAATCAAATCCACTTTCTGAATATCAATTTCGGTAGCGCCCGCAAAATTGCCCACACTGAAATTCAAACCCGGTGCCTGATTATCGGCACCATCCAACAACTGCAGCGAACGAACCGGTGAGGTTGAATTAAAACCACGGGTGTTGATGATGACAAAGCCAAGCGATGCCGCAGTCATGTCCACTCCTTTCAGAGAACTAAGCCCTTCGTAAAAAGTAGCGGAGGCCGTTTGCTTAATAGCCTGCAAGCCCATGCTCTCTACCGTCAAGGGAGATTCTTTTTGCTTTTGCGTAATGCGCGAATCCACTATTTCCACATCCTTCAATACCTTCTCCGATGCACCAAGCTTGATAGAAAAAGTGCGCTTTAAATCGGAAGCCGTTTTAATTTCCACCTCTTGGGATGTGTAACCAATGTAGGAGAACGAAATTGTAAGCGGTGGTTGCTCAGTTATCTTCAATTGAAATTTCCCGTCAATATCAGTAGTGGTGCCCGTGGCAGTTCCCTTCACCGAAATGGTAGCGCCTATCAGCGCCTCGTTATTTTGTTTGTCCAGTAGTATCCCCGAAATCTCTTGTGAAAAAGAGAGAGTGCTGAAAAGGATAATCTGCAATAAGGCAAGTAGATGTTTTTTCATTCTTATCCCGCGATGATAAGAAATGAACAGTAAATTGAAAACAACCCTTTAGTAGAAAACAATCCGCTCTACTTTGTGTGTAGCTTTTTTCAAGTCCGAAACACGAACAAGATACATTCCCGCACCAAGTTCCTGTTTAGAAATTGTGGCAGAAGATTTAGCGGCAACGAATTTCCTGGCAAGCAATTTTCCTTCCACCGAAAAAACTTCTGCTATTAAATCGTTCTCGCACTGAGAATAGATAACAGTTGCATCATCGCTTGGATTAGGAAACAGAGTGAGCGGAATTTCGTCCGCCACATTTCCCACGCCTGAAATCAGCGTGGTATCGCAAACTGTATTTTGATAAAGAAAATCGCGCACTATCCAAATGGTAGAATCCATATACTTCGATGCCGGGGGAATAAACGGAATAGGCAAAATGTAGGGCACATGGTCGGCTCCTTGAAAAAGATAAAGCGAGTAATTGACCCCGATATGGTCTAAACGATTTTTGACATCACCACCGCCAAACAATAGACTCTCGGGATGAGTGGAGGCATATACACTGTCAAAATAACAGGAAACAGTTCCATCAGCAGTGCCGTGAACACCTACCAAAAGCGGGTCGCCAGGCATTATCCAAACGGTATCGGCAATAGCCCCGCATAAATCAACAACACCTTTCACGCGGCTTGAATAACCGGGGTTGCCGCTATTACCCTCAGGGCCACCGAGCGAATCCAAAGCCGGACGAGCCCAGGGAGGATCTGAACGGGAAAGTGTATCGACTTTGCCGTAGGCATAATTCAAGGCAATAAAGGCACCTGCTGAACTTCCACCAATCCAAATTTGGTTGGTGTCGATGCGGAAGGTATTGGTCGTTTGAGCATCCTTATAAAAGAACCGCACCGCAGATTTCATATCTTGCACCCCGCGCATCAACGCCTTAAACTGATTCGTGTCGCAGTCGCTACTATTTTCAAACCCGAGACGGTAATCAATAGAAGCACACACATAACCTCTTCGCGAAAAATTATCGCAAAGAGTAAGAATATCAGGACTTAAGCGAGACCCCGCAGTAAAACTTCCGGGGAAGGCAAGCACAATCAGCGGACGATGTGCAAAGTTGTCGCCTGTTGGTTGGTAGATGTCCATCTTTAAATCGACAAATGTGCTATCGAACTTCATCGCATTTCCAAAAGTTACCGTAGACGAAGTTTGCGAAAATATCTTGTCGTAGTAACGACCATTATTGCATTGAGCTTGCAAATCAGAAAAGAAGAAGGCAAAAATCGAGAGGCAGAGAAGGGAATAGTTGTTTCTCATACAGTAGATTTTAGAAAACTAAAAATAGGTAAAAGAATTTTTAAAGAAGAAATTAAAATTCCGGCTATTCGTTAATACTTAAAAGCAAAGAATCATTTCTTTTACTTTCACGTTTAATAGATTAAAAATCATCGGTCATGCTTCAGAAAATATTGCTCTTCTTCTTTGCCGTTTCTTTAATAACGACTTTGCCTTCCTGCAACGCCAATAAAATTCCATGTCCTACTTATGCCGATAGTTTTCCTGATAAAAAAGCCAAGAAGGGGAAACAGAAGCCGGATATACCAAAGGCAACAAAACCTAAGAGCGGCCTATTGCCGCCCAATGCTATTAAGCGGAAGTAACTTCAACAACAGTTAGCCGTCTCAACTGATTTTCGCCCAAATTTTTTCTTTCCTTATTTCGCTTACATATTTCAGCAGCGGCTGATGCTCTGCTCTTGAAAGCATGGGGTCGCTTTCAATTAAGTTTTGGGCGGTAGTTCTGGCGGCTTCCAGAATATTTCCATCATGTACTAAATCGGCCAGGCGAAGATTCACCACTCCACTTTGTTGCGTTCCCTCTAAATCTCCTGGGCCTCGCAATTTCAAATCCTCCTCTGCTATTACGAATCCATCATTCGTCTTGCACATAACCGAAATACGCTGCTTGCTGTCGTTCGACAGTTTCGGTCCAGTAATCAAAATACAGAAAGACTGCTCTGCACCACGACCCACTCTTCCGCGCAACTGATGCAGCTGCGACAAACCAAATCGCTCCGCGTTTTCAATCACCATCACACTTGCATTGGGAATATTTACACCTACTTCAATAACAGTGGTGGCAATCATTATCTGCGTCTCGCATCTTACAAACCGTTGCATCTCATAGTCCTTATCCACGCTTTTCATTCTGCCGTGTACAATGCTTATTTGAAATTTTGGTTTTGGAAAGGCACGGGAGATGCTTTCATAACCATCCATCAGATGTTTAAGGTCTAAGGTTTCGCTTTCCTCAATCAACGGATAGACCACATAAATCTGCCGGCCTTTAGTTATCTCTTCGTGCATAAACCCAAACACTCGCAGTCGGTCACTGTCTGTGCGGTGAACGGTTCGAATTGGTTTTCGCCCCGGAGGCAGTTCGTCAATCACGCTGACATCTAAATCGCCATAAATCGTCATGGCCAATGTGCGCGGTATTGGCGTGGCAGTCATCACCAGAATATGTGGCGGCTTTTCATTCTTGGTCCAAAGAGCGGCTCGCTGTGCCACACCAAAACGATGTTGCTCATCAATCACCACCATTCCAATATTTTTGAAAACAACTGAGTCTTCAATCAGCGCATGGGTGCCTATCAGAATGTCAATCTTTCCTTCGGCCAAGTTTTCAAGAATAAACTTTCGGGCTTTACCTTTTATGCTTCCGGTAAGCAAGGCCACTTCTAAACCCATGCCGCGCAATGCTTCCAGGATACTTTCGTAATGCTGGTTGGCGAGAATTTCTGTGGGTGCCATCATGCAGGCCTGAAAGCCATTGTCAATTCCCATGAGCATGGTAAGCAAGGCCACCACTGTTTTGCCGCTACCCACATCCCCTTGTAACAAGCGATTCATTTGTTTGCCCGAAAGTGTGTCGCGCCTGATTTCTTTGAGCACACGCTTTTGTGCTCCGGTTAATTCAAACTTCAATTGATGGTGATAAAACTTATCGAAGTGGTTATCTATTTTCTCAAAAACAAATCCCTTCGAAATCTCCCCACGATTCGATTTTACCTTGAGTACCTGCAACTGAATCAGGAACAACTCTTCAAATTTTAATCTACGTGTGGCCTCATGTAGCAGTGATTCATTTTTGGGGAAATGAATATTCACCAATGCCTCGTAACGCGAAATCAATTTAAATTGCTGCAAAATATGTTTGGGTAAAAACTCCTCTACATCCCACTCCTTCATTTGCCCAACGAGCGTGTGCATCAACCTTGTCAATCCACGCGAGTCCAAGTTCTTCTTCTTCATCTTTTCGGTAGAAGAATAAACCGGCTGCAATCCTTTGCCGCTTGTCTTTAATTCATCCGTGAAAATTTCCACTTCGGGATGGGCGATATTATACTCCCCATTAAAAAGAGTTGGCTTGCCAAACACCAACATTTCCACATTTACCTTCAGCGTTTTCAAAATAAAATCAATGCTCTGAAACCAAATCAAATCTACCTCGCCCGTGTCATCTCGAAAAGTAGCCATAAGGCGCTTTTGTTTTCCGGTGCTTACCTGACGAAATCCGGTAATCCTACCCTTTAACTGAATGTATTGTGTGAGCGGATTCAGCTCTCTTATTTTATGAATCACACTTCGGTCAATGTAGCGAAACGGATAATGGCTCAACAAATCACCAAAGGCTTGGAAGTGCATTTCCTTGCGCAGCATCTCGCCACGCAGCGGACCAACGCCTTTTAGAAACTCAATAGGTGATTGAAGAAGAGTGGACATGAGCGCTGTGAAATTGAAGTTTCGAATTTAGAATTGATTGCCATAAGTAGGCTTCACAAAATCAACAGGCCGTTTTCTCTTAATTGCAGCCAAATGTTTGAAGTACTGAAATTTTCAAACTTTTGCTTGGTGGCTGTTTCGTAGCTTTCCTTTAGTTCCTTGTAGGCAAGCGGACGTTGTTCTGCAATAATCAGTTGTGGCATGATGGCCGCAATCCATTTACCTTCGTTTGCATTTAATTGCAGTTGCCAGTCTTTCTTTTTATCAAAGAACTCCAACTGTGCCATTTCAATTTGCTTATTGCCCTGCTTTGCTTCGAACAAAATCAATTCGGGAAGATTGCCGAGCCAAACCACGATTGAATTTTGCTTGGATGTTTCTTTCAATCCATCACCTAAGCAGATCTCTATATAGCTTGAAGAAATGCTTGTTTCTGGAACTTCCATATCAAACCACTCCTGCAAGGAATAATCGAAACAAGTGCCGTGCATATAATTGAACAACGATTTGCGCAGCCCTTCTGAAAACAAATCATGATCGGCACCGGTGGGGTCTTCGTGAAATAAATCGTTATCGGCAAAGCCGCCAAAATCGGGACCTACTTTCTCCACTTCAAACTTGGCAGGTTGCAAGCCAACGGGGCTATGTGCCGTCATGGCGAACCGATGCCAGAAGCCCGATTGCAGAACTCCGTTTTCGAAAAGCTGACGCACCATTTCGAGCGCATCGATAGTTTCCTGTTCTGTTTGGGTGGGGAAGCCATACATTAAATAGGCATGAACCATGATGCCAGCTTTGGTGAAACCATCAGCCACCTGTGCCACCTGCGCCACGGTTACTCCTTTTTTCATCATCGCCAACAATCTATCGGAAGCTACTTCCAAACCTCCGGCCACAGCTATGCAGCCGCTGGCCTTCAACAACAAAGATAAATCAGCCGTAAATGTTTTTTCGAAACGGATATTCGTCCACCAAGCTACTGTTAGTTTTCTGCGAATGATTTCTAAGGCCACCTCGCGCAGCAGATTGGGTGGCGCGGCTTCGTCTACAAAATGAAAACCATTTTGCTTGGTCTGTGCTATTATTTCCTCCATGCGATCGCACAACAGAGAGGCGGTAAGTGGCTCGTAGTTTTTAATGTAGTCCAACGAAATGTCGCAAAAGCTGCACTTGCCCCAATAGCAACCGTGTGCCAGTGTCAATTTATTCCAGCGGCCATCGCTCCACAGGCGGTGCATCGGATTTGCCACTTCTATCACCGAGATGTAATCCTCCAACAACAAATCGTTGTAGTCCGGTGTACCCGTGTCTTTTTGTGCAATGTCGGGCTCTTTCGCTCCGTTGCAGTAAATCACTTTTTCGTATTCGCGTAGGAAAACACGTTTCAGATTTTTGACTTCGCGCGTTCCTTCAAGATATTCTAAAAGATAAAGCAAGGTTGCTTCGCCATCATCCAGACAAACAAAGTCCACGAAATCAAAAATTAAAGGCTCCTTTAAACTTCTCAGTTCTGTATTGGCATATCCACCACCAAAAACAATTTTCACTTTGGGATAATTCTTCTTAATGAACTGCGCACACTTAAAGGCTCCGAACAAATTGCCGGGAAACGGAACGGATAAACAAACTACCGTAGGCTCCCACTGCTGCATCTTTTCAGCCAACCGTTTTTCAAGAATATCGGCAACAACTGAATTAGGCGCAAGCAATGATTGATGAAGCTCATCGAAGTGAGTGGCGGTTCTCCCCAATCGTTCGGCATAGCGGCTGAACCCGAAGTGAGGGTCTAAGGTTTCTTTGATGAGGTCGCTTAAATCTTCCAAATATAAAGTAGCGAGGTGCCTTGCTCTATCCTGAATGCCCATACTGCCAAACGCCCATTCTAAATCTTCTACCTCTTTAAACCGCGAGGCTTCGGGCAGAAATGTTCTATCGCAGATGGCATGAGCGAGGGTTGGGTTTTTGTTTTGCAGAAAACGAATCACCACATCAATTGTTTGCAGATAATCTTCGCGAAGATTATAGATGCGGTAGCAGTTTTCGCTCAACTCTAAATCGAAGGTTTCGAGTTTTTCGAAGAAATCCTGCAAGCCTTTTTTTGAAAACAACTCCAGAATAACTTCAATGCCCAGGTCTGCCTGATGTGCTTCTATCTGTTTGGTTTTCAGAAAACCTTTGAGATAGGCCGTGGCGGGATAGGGCGTGTTTAGTTGAGTAAACGGAGGAGTAATTAAAAGGACTTTGCTTTTCAAGATTTCGATTTCTCGGGCAATGATAGAGAGATTCTTCTTCTCGTTTCCGAAAAGTAGGATTTACAACCACAACTATTCGGAAGAAGGCTTTTGTCATCCTGAACGAAGGCTTTGCGAAGTGAAGGAACTTGTATTTTCTGTGCAAAGAATACAAGATGCTTCATTTTGCAAAGCCAAAATTCAGCATGACAGCGCCTACTTCGTAAGTCTTCCGAACACCTATGGATTTACAACCAACCTAAACTGGTATGCTTAAAGCTATCGGGGAATTTCAAACCATAACCCAAAGCGCGGTCGAAGGTGGAGTGGCCCAGAAGAATCAATCCGGCAAGAACTAAGTATTGGTTTTGTGTAAAATATCCTACCGCCAAGACCGCCACACCAATGAAACGATGATGGAGAAGATTGTAGGTAACGGCACCCACTTCGGTGTTGATGAGATAACCCACCATGCCAATGTCGGGCAATAGAAAGAGCAGCACCCAAACCCACCAGGAGAATTGAAGCGGTTGAAAATAAAGAGCGAAAATGGCGAGGGCGAGTAATCCTAATTCTTCGAGTTGAATGATGTTTTTCATTTGCATTGTTTTTTAGTGATGCAAACTTGCGGTTTGGCGAACCGCATTTCATTAACAATGGATAAGAAAACAGGAACGCCCTTTTTATTTTTTGAGCAGGCGCTGACGAATGCGGCTCAGGCTAACGGGGGTTATGCCGAGATAATTGGCTATTAAATGCTGGGGTATGCGCTCTATTATTTTTTTCTTGTTGCTTTCCAGCAGTTGCACATATCGTTCTTCGGGACTAAGAGTAAGCAAACCCACCATTCGATCTTCTAAACCAAGGGCAATATATTCCGCCAGCAATCTTCCAAACTTTTCCCAGCTATGGCTTTGTGAATAAAGTGATTGCAGGGCAGCATAGGGGAACACAAGCAGCCGAGTGTCGGAGACTGCTTCGAAACTGATGAGCGAAGGCTGGCCATTGATACAACTTACATAAGGCCCGACCAATGAGTTTTCAAAATAAAAATAGGTGGTCTTTTCTTCTCCATTGCGGGTGTAGAAATGACGCATTTCTCCTTCTATTACATAACCCAACTCGCGACCCACTTGCCCTTCGCGAAGCATAAATTCATTCTTCTTAATTTTCTTCTCCGTAAGGTGCGGAGGGAACATTTCCCACTCTGCATCGGTAAGTTTAATGAACTGCTCTATAAGTTGGCGTAATGGATGAGGTTTAGATGTCATACTAAATTAATCTAGGTTAAAGATGGAAAAACAGAATTGAGTTTTGTGCAAATCGAAAAGTATTTTTCTTCGCCCAAAACTATTGGCGATTTGCTTTTGATTTTATTTGCGGTTTAGTAAACAACCAACGACATGCTTAGATATTTTCTTTTATTCCTCTCACTTTCTCTGATGGCAGCCTGCAACGTCACGAAGATTGCCAATCAGATGACCGCAAAATATTTGCCCCAAGCGCCCTATGATGTGGTGATTGTTCCGGGCATTGCATACGACACCGCCAAGCAACAAACCAACGGATTTAATGCGCGCATTATTTGGGCCAATGAATTGTATAAACGAGGGGTGACGAAGAACATTATTTTTTCGGGAGCCGCTTGTTACTCGCCTTATGTGGAAGGAAAGACCATGAAGCTGATTGCAGAAGCAATGGGTGTGCCGGCACAAAATGTTTTTGCCGAAACAAAGGCCGAACACGGCAAAGAGAATGTGTACTACAGTTATTTGCTGGCGCAAAAGCTCGGCTTTAAAAAGGTAGCACTCGCAGCCGACCCCTATCAGGCATTTTTTCTCGAAGGTTTTATAGAAGCCAATTTGCCGGACATGGGTATTTTGCCCATAGCCGTTGATTCGCTTAAGATGCTTTATCTGCCGGTGCCGAAGATTGATGCTTCCTCCGCTTTTGTAAAAGATTTTGTGCCGCTCAACAAAAGAGAAAGTTTTGGCACCCGCATTAAACACACTAACCACAACAACCTGCCCGAACTGCCGAAGGAATAAGCAGTCCTGAGGCTTATCTTCTCTTTTTCTTCCCCACCGATGCTTCCTGCGTTTTGCTGGAATCTGCGAGCATTTTATTCATCGCCTCGGTTTCGGCAAAGGAGAGATTACGCCATTTGCCTAACTCCAAATTTCCTAACCCAATATTCATTACGCGAATGCGCTTTAATGTGATTACTCCGTAATCGAGGTATTCGCACATCCGTCTTATCTGCCGGTTTAATCCTTGTGTCAGAACGATTTTAAAACTTCGGTTGCCAAGCTGGCGAACAATGCAAGGCTTTGTTTTTTCACCAAGAATCGGAAGGCCGTTCGACATACGTTTTACAAAGTCGGGAGTAATGGCTTTGTTCACCGTAACGATGTATTCCTTCTCGTGTTCGTTTCCGGCACGAAGAATTTTATTGACAATATCGCCATCGTTCGTCAGCAGAATCAATCCTTCCGAATCTTTATCGAGCCGACCTATCGGGAAAATGCGTTTGGGATAATTGAGATAGTAAATGATGTTGCTTTTGTCGGTAGGGTCGGTGGTGCTCGTTACGCCCTTGGGCTTGTGGAAAGCAATGTAGGCACTTTGCTTGCGACTGATTTTAATTTTTTCGCCATCCACCGCCACTACATCGCCCGCCTGCACCCGCGCAGCCATCAAGGCGACTTCATCATTAACGGTCACACGCCCTTCTTCTATATATCGGTCGGCTTCTCTGCGCGAGCAAAGCCCTGATGAACTGATGTATTTATTAAGCTGAACTCCCTCCTGCGGTTTTTGCACGCGGTGAATTTAAAAAAGTAGCACTCGCAGCCGCCCTGTATCGGGCATTTTCCCACGAAGTCTTTTTTCAAACCAATTCTGCTGACCTTAGCTCTTAATTCGTTCAAGAGGATTTATCTATCAAAACTCAAGCGAGAGGCTTCCTGTTCAATTACAACAAGAAGAACGATATCAGATTAATTTCAATCACCTTCCCGTTTTTACCTTCCGCTTTTACATATACCAATCCGAATTTGTGATTTACCCGAAAGGTAACTTTGGTTAACACCGGATCATCAGTTGGCGCCACATACTCTACTTTGCTGGTTTTGATTTGCCAAAAACTGTATGGCCAATCGTCTACACCGGTTTTTTCCGTAACGGTCGCTGTTAGTGTTTGTCCGTTATCGCGGGTAACAGAATAGTCTGTACCCACAGGGTCGGCATATTTTACAGTCCAAGGTTTTCCGTCAATAAAATAATTCTGCATCCCCTCCGAAGTTATCTTCAGCTTAAACTGAACGTTCAGTGTTCCGTTGGTGCCAATACTCCAGGTTACATCTTTCGGCTTATAGTAGCTAATCAACTGAGGCACTATCGTAATTAAATCGGCTATCAGCGAATCGGGATAAGCGGCTGTGCTGACAGTGGCACCGTAGGTAACCATTCCGTTATCGTTGCTCAACACTTTAAAGGTGGTTCCGGGCAGGTTTACCCCATTAACCAGAAAATAGATATTCGTCACACTATCTTTTTGAGTGAGCGGAAGATTGGTTTCTCCGGTCAATACATTCGGGTCGGTTTCGGTTTTCTTTTTACACGAGTTTACTATAAACAGGGCGCTGAGAATAAGTGAAATCAGCATCGCCTTCTTTAGCATAGATTGCATTGTTTTCATGTTGTTTGGTTTTGAATGCAAATATGTATCAGGCCCTAATCAGGCGCCATGAGCAGACTCAAAACCACTGGTGATACTCATCAGTTTCTCGGCTGACTGATTATTCAACAGTATAAGGGGAGAGGGTAGATGCGATAAACGGTATGCTTGCTATTTCAGGGCGCTATCCTTTTTCTTCGAGCGGACAAAAGGATAATACAACTGCACATACCATGGGTCCTTCGGGTCGTTTTCAATACCGAATTGCGAAGGATACTGGCGCGTAAACTTAGCGGTGCCAAAAAGCTGGTCCCAGATAAAAAGCATATTGCCGAAGTTGCCATTGTTATTGCTGATGCCATCATCGTTGGTTAAACCATGATGTGCAAAATGAGTAGCAGGAGTAGAAATTAAATGCTCGAGCAGCCAGGCCAGCGGATGCAATAGTTTGTGACGATATAGAAAACTATCCCAGCGCAGTTCGCTGTGGGCTCCTATAATAATGAGCAGTTTCACCACCGTGTAAACCACATACATTTTTCCAAAACCGAGAAACACAGCAATAGATGCCAGCCAGATATTAGGCATGAAAAAATAATAGAGAGCAGCATTGCGAAACACCACCCCTACACCCATAGCAGGGGAAGCATGATGTGCCACGTGAAATTTCCAAAGCAAGGGCGAATGATGCGCCAGCCGGTGCCACCAGTATTGCGGCAAATCTTCAATAAGAATTAAAATCAGGAACTGATAACCGAATGCGACCGAAGCAAAGATGCCTTCCTGATCGGGGAAATATTCGCGGCCTAAAAAACCAACCAACAGCAAAATACCGGGCTGTATTAAAATAGTGAGCTGCGGAAAACTGACCAACTCGGCCAGATAATCTTGCCAGGTTCTTTTCGAATTTTTGTAAGCGCCCAACAGAGCTTCGGCAATGCCAAAAACAAACAGAATAACCACCACGGCTTTTTCATCAAAATGCCGAATTCCAAAAACTTCGTGAACCATAATTGGGCGGGTTTATGCGACACAAAATAGAAACTAAATTAAAATTGCTCATTGCACCGCCCATCAACCGTTCTGCGGTACCCTGCAATCGTTTTGGAGCTCCAACCAACCATTTTGTAGTCCCCGCCAATCGTTTCGTGGAACCCACCATTCAATTTGTAGCTCCAACCAATCATTTTGTAGAACCCACCATCAATTCTGTGGTACTAACCAACCATTTTGTAGTCCCTACCAATCGTTTTGCGGTCCCCACCAATCATTTTGTAGCGCCCACCAATCGTTTTGTAGTCCGCACCAATCATTATGGGGAACCCACCAATGGCTGGCAAATCTCCATTTCTTAATGTTTTTGACATTTTCTGCACTTTTATGCGATTTTTGACACCATGCACCCATATCAACAGGCAGGCGAAGTACTGGCCGATGCTTTTTTGCACTATCCTTTAATGAAGTATGCGTTTGAGGGGAAAACCGAAGAGGCGCGCGCCAGAGGTTTGCATCATTTATATAAGCATTGCTCCAAAGCGGCATCTATATATGGAGGCGTAATGGTCACCCCCGACCAGCAGGGCGCTTTAAT
>CANJVG010000006.1 GCA_947478005.1 Bacteroidota bacterium | reverse complement strand
TTGAAAAATGATTCTGCGGCAAATTTAAAACCGAAAACGCCCAAAAATAAAAACCAAAATGTGCACCGATTTTCGCGGTTTTCCACACCATTTTGGCACTATTTCTGTGGCATTTTCACAACCCCCTGAAAATAAACCCCAAAAAACCAACCCTAATCCCCACCAAAACCGCAATTCAAACCATCCTCAAAACTATTTTTGCACACATTCAGCCCGTTTTTATCAATTTTATCACCATTTCATCCATTTAATCGCCAATCCAACAAATCTGCATGAAGAGAAATGGCATCAGCATGTAAAGAAATGGCGTCAGCATGTAACGGAATCGCATCCGCATGTAAAGAAATGACGTCAGCATGTAAAGAAATCGCATCAGCATGAAGAGAAATGACATCAGCATGTAAAGAAATCGCATCAGCATGTAAAGAAATGGCGTCAGCATGTAACGGAATCGCATCCGCATGTAGAGAAATGGCGTCAGCATGTAACGGAATCGCATCCGCATGTAAAGAAATGACGTCAGCATGTAATGAAATCGCATCAGCATGAAGAGAAATGACGTCAGCATGTAACGAAATCACATCCGCATGTAAAGAAATGACATCAGCATGTAACGAAATCGCATCCGCATGTAGAGGAATCCCGTCAGCATGTAACGAAATCACATCCGCATGTAGAGAAATTCCATCAGCATGTAGAAAAATCCCATCCACCTCCCAAGAAATAGAACCCCGGTCTGACGTCAGTCTGACCGGCAAACACAAAATCCCATCACCACCCCAACAAATAACCTCTGCAACAAAAAATCTTACTTTTACTAAACGTAAAACCAAACCCTCATGCAAAGAAATCTCCTCAGAACACTTGTATTGTCCTCTGTCTTGTGTCTAATGTCTTTTGTCTCTAAAGCGCAGTGGGTGAGTATTCCGGATGCAAACTTTAGAGCATGGCTTAATACAAATGGGTTCTCCTCATGTATGAATGGAAATTTTATGGATACTACTTGCAATGCCGTAATAAGCGCAGGTGGGATTGACTGCTCCTGGCAACAAATTACTGACCTCACCGGCATACAATACTTTGATAATTTAGATACGCTTTTTTGCGTTGCCAACCAACTAAACATTTTACCTCCTTTGCCTAATTCGCTGACTGTGCTTTGGTGCGGGAACAGCCAACTTAGCAGCTTACCTACCTTGCCCAATTTCTTGAGACAACTTTCGTGCGATAACAACCAATTTACCAGTTTACCTGCCTTACCCAATTCGCTAACATATCTTAGATGCTCTTACAACCCACTCACCAGTTTGCCCACCTTACCTAATTCGTTGACTACGCTATATTGCGAAAGCAACCAACTCACAAGTTTACCAGCCTTACCCAATTCTTTAACGAGTCTTACTTGCAATCACAACCAACTTAACGTTTTACCTGCCTTACCTCATTCGTTGACACAGCTTGTTTGCCAAAGCAACCAGCTTAATAGTTTACCTGTCTTGCCCAATTCGTTAACATGGCTTGATTGCTCTTATAACCAAATAAGCAGTTTACCTGCCTTACCTTATTCGTTGACACAACTTTATTGCTATTACAACCAACTCAGTTCTTTATCAGAATTGCCTGATTCTTTAAATGTTTTCTACTGTCATAATAATCAACAGCTTTTCTGTTTGCCTCAGCTAAAAAAAATCAAGGATTTCAATTTCGGGAACACTGGTATTACCTGTTTGCCTAATTATCCTCAATTCAATGTTTCTAGTTATCCGGTCTTAAATACTGTTCCTCTCTGTAATGTTTCCAACACTCATGGCTGCGCAGTTTATTGGAATATCACTGGTAACATTTATGTAGATGGTAACGCCAATTGCTCCTATGATACTGGAGAGAATAATGCCTTCTTAAATGTAAAAATGCAACTCTACCAAAACGGAATCCTGCAACAGCAACAGAATATACCAACAGGTAGCTATTCTTTCGATACGGATTTAGGTACCTATTCCTATTCGATTGATACAACCAACCTGCCTTTCATATTTGCCTGTCCCGATAGCGGTTATTATACTTCTAATATAACTGCACTCGATTCATTTGATACGGATATGAATTTTGGTTTGCGTTGCAAGCCGGGTTTTGATTTAGTTGCTCAAAGTATTTATAGTGGATTTGTTCCGGGCCGCGTCAGAAAAGTAAATGTCTCCGCTGGCGATGCCACCAACTTTTATGGTGCCCACTGTGCCGCAGGCACCAGCGGCAGTGTTCAATTAATCATAAACGGAGCAGCCCATTATGCTTCTGCTGCCAGCGGGGCACTTACACCAACAAGCATTGTAAACGATACCATCACCTGGAGCATTGCAGATTTTGGTGCGGTTAATTTCTTTCATGATTTTAATATCAATGTAGCTACCGATACTACGGCTGTGTTGGGTTCACAGATTTGTTTTACCCTAATAGTAAACCCAATAGCCGGAGATAATAACCCTGCCAATAATATTCTTACGCATTGCTTCACCGTAATTGGTTCTTGGGACCCTAATGAAAAAGAAGTTTACCCCGCAGGTAATATAGACACCGCTACCCATTGGCTTACCTACACCATCCATTTCCAAAACACCGGCACTGCCGAGGCGCAACATATTTATGTAACCGATACGCTCGATAGTAATATAGATGCCGCCAGCTTTCAGCTACTCGCCTACAGCCACCAACCGATGGTGCAGCTAAAAGGCAACAACCTCCGCTTCAACTTCCCCAACATCAACCTCCCCGACAGCAACACCAACGAACCACTAAGCCGCGGCTATGTGCAATACAAAGTCAAGCTCAAAGACAACCTGCCAATAGGCACTAGCATCAACAACACCGCCTTTATCTATTTCGATTTCAATAGTCCGGTGGTTACGAATACTACGAGCAATACAATCGCTCTTGCCACAGGCGTTGCCAATCTCGGAATTCAGAATGCGGATTTCGGATTGAATCCAAATCCTGCGACTGAGTCGGTTCGAATAAGTGTTGATGAAAGCATGATTGGAAGCAATCTTACGATTACCGACATCACCGGAAGAGAAGTATTGCATTCGGCTGTTCAAATCCCCGCCCGAACGACTGATGACGTTCAGTCGGGCGGGCGCAATCCGCAATTCGACATCCGAAATCTATCTCCGGGCGTTTACTTCGTCACCCTTGAAAACAAAACCGGAAGAGTGACGAAGAAACTTGTGAAGCAGTAAACAAGCCGAAGCAGTAAAATCTCTTTAAAAATCAATGGATAGGTTATTTTCGCGACTCATAAAAAAGGCATGAACAATAAAGTTATCTCTCTTTACTTCGCTACTATTTCTATCGGGTTTATTCTGCTTTTTTCATCTTGTGATGGAGAGAAAAAAACACCCCCAACCATAGCCTTTACCAAAGGCTCAGCTTTTGTTTATACCGATACCGCCCTTGCTCATGGCACTGTTTTCAATATTGGTATTAATGCTTCCAAGACCGGCACAGAAGGCCTGCTAAGTTCCTGTAAAATTTCCCGTAGCATAAATGGCGGAGCCGATAGCACGATTCAAGACATCACGTTGGTTACACAATATTTCAGCCATTATTATTCGTATGTAGCGGGGGATTCCGGTACAACAGAACGATATACTTTTACAGTTACCAAAAATGACGGGCTTTCGAACAGCGTAAGCGTTACTGTCTTCGACAAATAAGTAACTCATACTTTCGACTAAATTTATAGGCCCTTATTTTGCCCTCTGAATTATGTTCAAATCCAAATGGACGTTTCCGTTTCTTTGTGTTCTGCTCCTGGTAGAAACCTTTTGCTATTACACCGCTCTACCTTTTTTCACAGCAGGCTCATTAGCCTATTTTTTTTCAGGAATACTGATAGCAGTCTTCCCGCTGTTTTTTTCTATTCAAGCTGAAAAACAAATCACTAACCGAATAGTTACCGTTGTTCAAGTCGGTTTCTTCCTGCTTTTCGCCAACTGGATGTTCAATTTATTCCGGTTAGATGTATTGCAAGGCCCTCCCCCTATCAAAGAGCACGCTGACATGTTGCTCTTTGTAAAAGTAATGGCCGAACGTTTTTTATCAGGAGATGCAAAGATATATGCCAAGATTACGGAGGTATGGGGTGTTGATTCTTCCGCTCCATATTTACCTGCCATGTGGTTGCCATATGCGTTACCTATTGCCTTAGGTCAAGATTTGCGTTGGGCTTCATTTCTATTCGTTATTCTATCTATTTTATTGGCTTTTATATCCGTCCACCGAAGCGGGATAAAATGGACTTGGCAATTGGCTATTTTACCTTCGTTAGCGTTGCTTATAAACAGACTCATAAGTCAAGGTTGTTGGTACTTTACGCAAACGGAAGAGGGAGTAGTGATTCTATACTATACTTTGATATGCGTGGCATTGATATGGACAAATTGGAACTTGGTGGGCATTGCTCTAGCCCTATGTCTTTTAAGCCGGTTTTTACCCGTCATTATGATTCCCTCCGCGGTTATACTATTACTTCCGCTGTACAAAACTGATCTTAGGAAAATTTTATTCTATAGCATAACCACGGTTCTGCTGATAATCCTTTTTTCAGGAACCTTTGATGAGATAGTTAACATGGCTTCCATACCGTTTAAATACCGGGATGCATTAAATAACAACACTAATTTAACTTCAATAGAAGAATTGAACAATAAATTAGGAATGGCTAAATTTTTCGCTCAACCGGGAATCATTTTTAAAGGAATGTCAGTTCCGGTAACTTTAGTAGCTACATTAATTTTTGCCTTTGCTTTAAAAAAATGGAACCCTGATGTGCGGATAGAATATCAGTTGCTATGTTTATTAAAGTTAACGCTTGTATTTTTTCTAAACTTCCAAATAGGTGTTGATGAATATTTGCTCTATACATCTTCCATTGTTTCTTTGTTTATTGTCATTGGATATTCTAATTCCCTTCGAAAGAATATTTTAAACGCAGCGAGTTAAATTAAGAGGCTTTACCTCCATCTAATGCGGTAACCTGAGTAGTTTCCAACTATCTTAAATCAACAACCTTCACTCCCGGAAATTTCTTTGCATCGAAGGTAAAGAATTCGTCACTTAGGTTGGCATCCGAAGTTTGCCTGATGAATTTATAAACATAACGAACCCCGTTTTTCTCATAGATTTTTGATTCCATCAATTGTAAGGTGGCTTCATCGATACTTACATCAATTTTAAAGTAAGAAGCCTTTTTACTTGGTGGACTCATCTCTATTACTGTAATGCTTTTGCCGTTTACTTCCTTCTTTTCCTTCACCTGATACATAATTCCATCCTTATACAAACTGAATATCTTTGACGGAGAAAAAATGTCATCTGTTTCTTCAAAATAGTTTATTTGAGTCTCCTTGTCTTTAGCTGAATATGTCCAGATATTTTTGCCATCGCAGATGATGCGCTGACCTTTAATATCAATATTAAACTTTGGTCCCTGCATCTGAATTTTTCCCTTTAGGGTGTCCGTATATTTTTTATCGCCTTCCTCTGGCTTCAACTTTGGGCGCTGAATAACCAATTTAAACTCAGCGGAAATGTTTTTGTATGCCTTGTATTTTTCACTTACGCGCTTCAATAGGTTAGATGCCTCAGTATCATTACCGGAGTTTGAAGTTTGAGAAAAGGTAGCAGTTGCAGAAATAAGAAAGAGGAAGAAAAGAGTTATTTGCCTAAGCATAATTTCAGATTGATTTAAAAACAACAGACCGGTGAGTTTTAGCTCAATTAGAGTGCCTGTTCTTTTAGCTTTTGCAAATACTGTTCCAATTCTGTTTCTGTCTTAAATTTTACCTCCCTGGCCTTGGTGCCAAGGTTATCGCCTACAATGCCCGCCTCCTGCAATTGATCCATCAATCTTCCCGCACGGTTATAACCAAGTTTCAATCTGCGTTGAATAAGAGAAGTAGAGCCCATTTGGTTTTGTACTATCACACGGGCAGCATCATCAAACATATCATCCCGTTCACCCTCCGCAAAATAGTCTTCGCCATCTTTGGCATTCAAGTCAACGTATTCCGGCAATTCAAATGCATGGGCATAACCTTGTTGATCTGCAATAAAGTCACGGATTTTTTCAACTTCAGGAGTATCTACAAAACCGCATTGCAAACGAATGGTATCGCTACCCAGGGAAAGCAACATATCACCACGACCAATTAATTGTTCTGCACCTCCGGTGTCAAGAATGGTTCTTGAATCAATCTTGGAAGTTGTTTTGAAAGCAATACGAGCAGGAAAATTCGCCTTGATTGTTCCGGTAATAATATTTACAGAAGGTCGTTGGGTGGCAAGGATTAAGTGAATTCCTATGGCACGAGCCAATTGCGCTAAACGGGCAATCGGCATCTCCACTTCCTTACCGGCAGTCATAATTAAATCTGCAAATTCATCGACAATCAATACGATGTAGGGTAGAAACTTATGTCCGTTTTGAGGATTTAACTGGCGATTTACAAACTTATGGTTGTACTCTTTCAGGTTTCTGCAACTCGCTTTCTTCAATAAGTTATAGCGGTCATCCATTTCGAGACAAAGCGCATTCAATGTGGTTACAACCTTCTTCGTATCAGTGATAATAGCATCGGCTTCGTTCGGAAGTTTAGCCAGAAAGTGTTTCTCCAGAGTTTCATACAAACTTAACTCCACCTTCTTCGGGTCAACAAGAATGAACTTTAATTGGGAAGGATGTTTTTTGTATAGAAGCGAAACCAGAATTGAATTGATACCAACTGATTTTCCTTGACCCGTAGCACCTGCCATCAACAAGTGAGGCATCTTGGCTAAATCTGCCACAAAGATTTCATTTGAAATTGATTTGCCTAAACAAATCGGCAAGTCTGCTGTAGAGTTCTGGAACTTTTCAGATGCTAATAACGAGCGCATAGACACCACCTCCTTATGCGCATTCGGAACTTCAATGCCAATCGTTCCTTTGCCCGGTATCGGAGCTATGATACGAATACCTAGAGCCGCTAAACTGAGGGCTATGTCATCCTCCAGGTTTTTAATCTTAGAAATACGCACACCGGGAGCGGGTACAATTTCATAAAGTGTAACGGTAGGTCCTATGGTTGCCTTTATCTTCGAAATTTCAATTTGATAATTGTTCAGGGTAGAGATGATTTGCGTTTTGTTGCGTTCCAACTCTTCTGCATCTATCTTTACCTTATCGCTGCCATGCTCTTCCAGCAACTCAAGACCTGGATATTTATAATTGGATAGATCTAGTGTCGGATCAAAATTCGTTCCGATAGCTCCAACGTTTGCGGCAACTACCGTCTCCTCGATTACCTCCCCTACTTCCAACTCCAAATCAAGGTCATCTTCTTCTCCCCGTTTAATTTCCAAATCATTATTCACTACTTTAAATTCCATATCATCTTCCACTGCCTGTGCCACTTCTAAATGGACAGGTGTTTTAGTAAGCTCCAACAAGTTATCCTTCGCAAAAATACTTTCCGAATTATCTTTAAACACAGGAACTGCTTTTGTGGAAGCAACGGCTGCTGTGGCTAATTCTTCAGCTTCATTCTTCTTTGAAAAATCAAAGGCTTTAAGAATGAAATCAAAATTGATATTGTAGACTACAATGGCAAAAACAAGCGCTGTGGAAACTAATAAGGCACCAACACCTACAGGTTTAAGCAAACCTGTAAGGTAGCCTGCTTCACCGGTAAGATAATTTCCAAAAGCCCCGCCCCAATTCAAAATACCGGTCGGGTATATAAGTGAGTTGGCAAAAGCCAGTGCCGATGAAAACCAAACTACGCCAATAAATGAATAGAGCATTACACGAAATGCAGGAAATATATTTTTGCGAACAAGCCAATTAAATCCAATGGCAAAAGTCATGACTACAAACAGATAGGAAGAAAGGCCAAATAAATTGTTGATGAAAAGATTCGCCAACCAGGCACCCAATCTTCCTAGAGCATTTTTCACTTGTAAAGAACTATCGGTAAGGGTTGCCACACCATTACTTAACACTTCACTTTGGTCATCGGCCAATGTGAAAAGATAGGAAGTAAACGCTACCAGAAGTATGAACGAAGTAAGAATAAGAGTGAGCCCTCCTAACTTAAATAAACGACCATCGTTCCACCATTTTGACTCCATTTCATCTGAAGTTTCTTCCTTCGCTTTTTTTGCGGAAGGCTTCTTATCCTTGGGTGTTTTCAATGGTTTCTCTACTGATATATTATCCATTTCAAAAGGCACTTCCGTGGCCTTCTTCTTTTTAAGAGTAGGTTTAATTTCTTCCATAGTTTTAAAATCTGCAACCAATATGAGGAGAAGTGGGTTCTGACACTCTATATTATAACGCCTATTTATTCACAAATAGTATGCGCCTGTACAGTTTAATTAAAAATGGCTGAATCAGTATTCAGGCGAAAGTACATTAGGTTCGAAAAGATTGCTTTGGTCAATGGCACGTTGATTCCTGAAATCAGCCATAAAAGAGAAAGGTTTTAACTGAGGGATCTTCAGGTCGGGATAGTATGCAAAGGTTAGTTCAAAATAGTCGATACCAAATTTAAGATTGCGCAAACGCACCCCTACTCCATAGCCCTGACTTAACTGATAGGCACTGGCTGAACCATTTTGAACAATAGCTATATCCGCAAACATGAAGGCTGCTGATGAAAATCCAAGTATTTTGAAAGTAGGATAAACAGCAGTTTCAAAGTTAAATACATAACTGCGTGAACCACGGATATAATTCTGATAAATACCTCGCAATCCGTTCGTGCTATTAACTACTAACTCTCTGCCAATCGGGCGATTGAACCCTAAATTTATGCCTGCAGAGATAAAGTTGCGCATCATAAACTTAGGACCCAATTTCACAGGTGCTGAATAGAATTTCTCGGATAGTTTAAATAAAACTTGCTGATAGGAATTCTTCTTGATAAAACCGCCATAGGAAGCTCTTGTGTCCAAGTAACCGATCTTACCTAATCGCTTTCCATAATCTAACTGAAAGCCTGCATAAAAACGTTTTTGCAACTCTTCATCATAATCGAAACCGCCAATAAGAGCACCGTTTAACCCTTTAGAAAAGTATTCGGCCTGGTCGAGATGATAGACGGAATGGTCAACGTAATAATCCCAATTGGCAAACCCAATACTGCCCAAAAAGTATGTCCTGTTAATAAACGTTTGGGTACCATCCGGACTGCGAACGAAGGGCCTGCTCATGTAATCATAGCGCTTCATTCGACCGGAAAGAATAAGTCTCACTAAATCAAAACGTCCCTTTGAAAGACCAGGCATTTTAATAGAAGTAGCTAACCAAATGTCCTGAGTGTTATAGAAAACATTGGTAGCAATGGAGCTTGCGAGCAAATTAGGCACACTCGCACTTTCCCGATAAATACCTGCATTAATATGTCCTGCCCATTTGCTGTTGGCCGAAAAGAAATCGCGATTGATAGAAATCTTTCCGCCCTTGTTCAAGGATGAATATTTGTAAGAGGCGCTTATATCTATTTGAGAGTGCTTGATATTGGAATACTGATAAATTCCGGACACGGTATAAAGATTATCCTTTCGATAATTAAGCGCTAAATCACTGGAAAATGATTGAGGCAGACCAAATAGGTTCTTAAACTGGATGCCCGCTGTAACCTTTTCAAATTGAACGCTGAAATTTACGCCCCAACTCCATCGGTCTTGCAACATCACCAAAACATCCACCAGATTGTCGCTGCCATCTACAGGAATAATGAATAATTTCAGGTCTTTAAAAGTTCTGCGTTCCCATAAATTTCGTTCGGTATCGGCAAAGATGATGGGGTTCACCTCATCGCCTTCTTTAAAAAGAATATCGTTGCGCACCACCCATTCTTTTGTTTTGAATTGAATGCTGTTGGCAAACTTTTGAAACCTTGAAAACTTATTGCCTTCAGGTTTCTCAATGGTAACTCCATAAGGTTGAATCACTTTTACATCAATATTCCGAATCAGTTTACCACGGTAGGGTTCAAAGGCATCTTTACCGGTGATGATACGGTCAACAGTGCGGTCGCTATAGTTGAGATAGGAAGCTATGATGAGGGTTTTGTCCATGCCCTCTACTAATTTCCGCTTTTGGTCTTCGCGTCTTAATTGTTTTACTGTTTTATCTAAACATACTTCATCATCATAAGGACTCTGCGCAAATACTTGCGAGATGACCGAGCCAAGCATAAAAAATAAAAAAAGCCGGTTTAGCTTTTTCATTTATTAAATCAGTTTTAAAAGAAGCGATGAATATATAAAGGATTTGAAGATTTAGAATGAATGATTACGAATGGCCGTTTTACATTACTCATACCCTTGCAGTTGACAAGCGAAGGAATGACTATTATATTATTTAACTGTTGGCTCACTCTTACTATCACGTTATCTTTCTATTTTTGTTACATTCAAAACCATAAAACACAGTTTATGAAATCAGTTTACCCTATCGTTTTTGTTCTTTGCGTATTTCTTACCGTTGGCTCTTGTAAAAAAGAACAGGATGAAAGTGTGTTAAGTGCCGAAGATAACAGCGCTATGGAAACCGAGTTTGCACAAGTGTATGAAGTATCGGCTGATTTTTTGGCTACTGATGCCAAGACAGGGAAACAGGAAAATTTGATTTTGCCGGATGGAGCAACCATTGCTTTCGAGGACTCTATCTTTACCGATTTGGATGGAATCGCCTGCGTCATTGACTATGGAACTCTTGACCACGGTTCCAGTTACAAGGGTATTCCTTGTCGTGATGGGCGCTATCGTGCGGGAAAAATTCATGTGGGCATGAGCAATCGTTTTAGTGAGACCGGATGTAACCTCCTCCTCACCATTACCTCAGCCGATGAATACTATGTGGGCGATGGAAGTAAGATGTATAAATTAGCAGGCCTGCAAACCATTGTTCGCACGAGCGACAGCACCTTTACACAAACTGTTCAGAATGGCTATCTGCAACGCGAAAATGGAACTGCTTACTGGACTTGTGAGCGTACCATATCATTGCTCCATCCAACCGGCAACAGTTGGTGGAATAAAGAATATGCCGTGAGTGGCTCGGTGAGCGGAACGAATAAAAACGGAGTTACTTTTACATCAGAAACTATTACTCCACTTTACAAAAAACTTGAGCTCGGTTGCCTCAACACTTTTATCTCAGGTAAGGAGAAACTGAAGAATACGAATGGAAGTGAATTGGCTATTGATTATGGCAATGGCACTTGTGAGAACACATTGGCGGTGACCGTAAATGGAATCAACAAATCTATTACTGTTTGGTAGTTATTAACGCACTCCTTTTTCAGGATGCTTGCCTTTAATAGGGCGGTAAAAGTTTAAAATCTGCTCCATATCTTTTTCCAAATCTCCGCTGGGATAGATGGTAGTACCAATGCCTACAATCCTATGCTCAAAATCTAAATAACTGCATAGAATAGGCACCTTAGCTTCCAAGGCAATATAATAGAAACCCGTTTTCCATTTAGCCACGTATTCACGGGTGCCTTCAGGTGCGAGAGCGAGGATAAAATTCTCCTTTGCCTCAAACATTTTGACGGCTTGCTGCACTAAATTATGCTTAGATGAACGATCAACAGGAACAGCACCGATTGCTCGAAACAGGAAACCAAGAGGCGAATCGAATGCTTCCTTCTTTACAAAAAAGGAAAGTTTTAACCTATAAATATAAATAGCACAAAGGCCGAAGAGAAGGTCCCACGCACTGGTATGTGGCGCTGCAATAATTACATACTTCTTCAAGGCAGGCAAATTACCTTTCGTTTTCCACCCAAAAGACCAAAAAATAAGTTTGGATAGGTAATACATTTAGCACGAATATAAAGAAATAAAAGGCGGCATTACTAGCCGCTCCTAATCACCATTAACTTCCATTTCCCCCAAAATCCATCGTTTTGGAACTTACTTAGCACCCTTTGTGCTAAACCATCTTAATTTTCGAAGTAGAAGGTTCTTAACTCGAAAAGTTTAGACACCCTTATCAAACCGAAATATAGTACTTACTGAAATCTGTGTTGAAAGATTCTTTTGAATAATTGTTTGGTGAAATTACATTCGCGCTCGAATTTCAATGTCAATTAAAGTATGGCTAAAGTAACCATTGACGGAGTAACCGTAGAAGTAGAACCTGGCACAACCATCCTGAATGCCGCGCGCAAGATTGGTGGAGACCTAGTGCCGCCTGCTATGTGTTATTACAGCAAACTAAAAGGAAGCGGGGGCAAATGTCGTGTCTGTTTGGTTGAGATATCTAAAGGAAGTGATGCCAATCCAAACCCTATGCCTAAGTTGCAGGCCAGTTGCTGCACACCCATTGCAGATGGTATGGAGGTGAAGAATATGACTAGCCCTAAGGTGCAGGACATGCGCAAAGGTGTGGTTGAGTTTTTATTGATTAACCACCCGCTTGATTGCCCTATCTGCGACCAGGCAGGAGAATGCGATTTACAGAATCTTGGTTTTAATTATGGAGTAGCCAAAACCCGTTACCAGGAAGAAAGAAGAACGTTTGACAGGATAGATATTGGCGATAAGATACAACTGCACATGAAACGTTGCATTCTTTGTTACCGTTGCACTTATGTTGCCGACCAGCTCACCGATAATCGCGTGCATGGTATCATGAACCGTGGCGATGCGGCTGAAATATCTACTTATATACAGAATGCCGTAACCAACGAAATGAGCGGCAATATGATCGATGTTTGCCCGGTAGGTGCGTTGACAGATAAGACCTTCCGTTTCAAGAGCCGTGTTTGGTTTCTAAAGCCGTTTGATGCTCATCGCGATTGTCCAACTTGTGCCGGGAAAACTACTGTGTGGATGTTTGGCAATGAAATTTACCGAGTTACAGCCCGCAAGGATGTTTACCATGAAGTTGAAAGCGATGCAAACGGTAAACCGGAATTTATCTGCAACACCTGCCGCTTTGAAACCAAGGATGTTAAGGAATGGACAGTTGAAGGTCCGCGCAAAATGGAAGGATGGAGTGTTATTAATCAGGGTAAATATATGAAGCAAACCGCGAAAGTGGAAATAGATGCAGACCCTCGTTTAATGACCGGTAGAGTAGAAGACCGCAAAGCCATCAGCATGAACGGAACGAATTTTAATGAGAAAGAGGCGCAATTGAGTGACGGAAAATAAATAGATTAAATGGATATTGGATTCCTTATAGAAAAATCGGCAGTCATACTTGTAGTGTTCGGCATTACCATGTTGGTGGCGCTGTATTCTACTTTTGGCGAACGGATATTCGCTTCCTATTTTCAGGATAGATTAGGCCCTAACCGTGCCGGTCCAGGTGGTATACTTCAACCGCTGGCTGACGGGGTAAAGATGTTTACCAAAGAAGATTTCATTCCCGATACACCCAACAAGTTCCTTTTCATCTTTGGGCCATTTTTATTTATGACAACCGCCTTAATTACCAGTTCGGTAATTCCATGGGGTGATACACTTATGGTGTTTGGTCGAATAGTAAAATTACAGGCGGCTGATATAAATATCGCGATTCTGTTTGTGTTTGGTGTGGTAAGCATTGGAGTTTACGGCATCATGTTGGGCGGTTGGGCCTCTAATAATAAGTTCTCTTTATTGGGAGCAGTGCGCGCTTCTTCGCAAATGATTTCTTATGAAGTAGCGATGGGACTTTCCATTATTGCTATCTTAATGATGACTGGAACATTGAGCCTTCGCAGCATTGTAGATCAGCAACACGGTTTTATTGATTGGAGCGGAAGCATCCCTTGGTTCTCATGGAATGTGTTTAAGCAACCAATAGCTTTTTTAGTATTCCTTATTTGTGCCTTTGCCGAAACTAATCGCACCCCATTCGATTTGCCGGAATGTGAAGCTGAATTAATAGGTGGCTACCACACTGAATATTCTTCTATGAAACTCGGCTTCTTCCTGTTTGCTGAGTACATCAACATGTTCATTTCATCGGCCCTGATTGCGATAATCTTTTTTGGCGGGTTTAATTACCCTGGTATGGATTGGGCATTTAGAACCTTAGGAATGAACGGAGCGGCACTTATTGGTGTTGGAGTGATGTTCGTTAAAACATTATTCGGTATCTTCTTTTACATGTGGGTGCGCTGGACTGTTCCCAGATTCCGTTATGACCAATTGATGAATTTAGGTTGGAAGATTTTGATTCCGGTGTCTATATTTAATATAGTAGCGACCGGTGCAGTGATTTTATTGACGGGCAAATAATTGTTGAAAACAGAATAGCGCAATCGCTTAAAAATAGGAGCAGAAAAATATTTTTGCACCGCTAAAAAATGGCTACAGAATTTAAATCCATATCCCTTTCAGGTAGAAAGAAAGACGTATCGAACAAGGATATGACTTTCATGGAGAAATTGTATCTGCCGGCTATTGCCAAAGGTATGGGAATTACCCTTCGCCATTTCTTTAAAAAGAAAGTTACTATTCAATATCCGGAAGTTAAGCGTGAGTTTTCACCAGTGTATCGTGGTCGTCATATATTAATGCGCGATGAGAATGGTGCAGAGCGTTGTACCGCTTGTGGTTTATGTGCTTTGAGTTGTCCTGCAGAAGCTATCACTATGACTTCAGGTGAGCGCAAAAAAGGCGAAGAGAATTTATACCGTGAAGAAAAGTATGCCGAAACTTACGAGATAAATATGTTGCGCTGCATTTACTGTGGTCTTTGTGAAGAAGCCTGCCCGAAAGAGGCCATCTTCCTAACTCAGGATATGCCTGCAGCTGATTACAGACGTGAAGGATTCATATACGGAAAGGATAAATTAGTAATGAAAGTAGAATAAATCCCCTCGACAAAGACTAAATGACCCTCTACGTTTTTTTATTCCTTTCTTTCGTTGCCATCTTCTGCGCTTTAATGACAGTGCTATCGAAGAATCCGATTCACTCGGTTATTTACCTGATTGGTTGTTTCTTTGCTATTGCCGGACATTATATGCTACTGAATGCAGAATTTCTGGCTATCGTCCATATCATTGTTTATGCAGGCGCCATTATGGTGTTGTTTCTTTCAACGTTGATGTTGATGAACTTAAACGATGAAACCGAACAACATAAACCGGCAGTCGCTAAGATAAGTGCAGTTATTGCGAGCGGCTTATTAATGTTGGTTTTAGTGGCCGTACTGAAAAAAGCCGACAACCTCCAGGTTCCATTGACTCAAGAGATTTCTATAGGAACTATTAAGGTTCTTGGGAAAGTATTGCTGGATGAATATCTATTCCCGTTTGAATTTTCTTCGGTCTTATTTCTGAGTGCTATGATTGGTGCCGTATTGTTAACTAAGAAAGAAAAAGGACAAACCGCCTAATGAATTTATTACTCAACATATTTTCGGTGGTTCCTATTCAATACTACATTTTCATTAGTGCGGTGTTGTTTTGCATCGGGGTGTTAGGTGTTTTGTTCCGCAGAAATGCCATTATCATTTTCATGAGTGTGGAGTTGATGCTGAACTCTGTCAATCTTTTGCTCGTGGCTTTTTCTACTTACCACAATGATGCTAGCGGACAGGTGTTTGTATTCTTTGTAATGGCTGTAGCGGCAGCAGAAGTAGCGGTAGGATTAGCCATTCTGGTAACGATATTCAGAAATGTGCATACAGTAGATATTGATGAATTGAAATCTTTGAAGAACTAGACGCAAGACCATACAGTGAGCTATCTTTTAATAATCATACTTCTTCCTCTTCTCGGTTTTCTTATCAATGCTTTGGTTGGAAAGAAGTTGCCTAAGACAGTTTCGGGCATTATTGGTTCGGGAACTATCTTCGTTTCATTTGTTCTATCCACTATCTTTTTTATTGGTTTTGTAAACGGTTCACAACAGAAGATTGACGTAAACGTTTACGATTGGATTGCCCTTCCTGACTTCACCATCACCTTTGGTTTGTTGTTAGATCAACTCTCTGCTACCTGGTTAATGGTGGTTACAGGGATTGGTTTCCTGATTCATATCTACTCTATCAGCTACATGCACGATGATGAGAAGTTCCATGTATTCTTCTCTTATCTGAATCTCTTCATCTTCTTCATGCTTTTGCTGGTTCTCGGGAATAACTTCCTGATTACCTTTATCGGTTGGGAAGGTGTAGGTCTTTGTTCTTATCTGCTTATTGGCTTCTGGTTCAAGAATCAGGACTATAACAATGCTGCCAAGAAAGCATTTGTGATGAACCGTATTGGTGACTTAGGGTTCCTGCTGGGTATATTTTTGTTGTTGTATAACTTTCACTCGCTTCATTTCGGAACGATACAAACAGCTTTAGCTACTTCTACTATTTCACACGGATTGATTGTGGCCATCACCCTTTTACTTTTTGTAGGAGCCATGGGTAAATCGGCTCAACTGCCTCTTTATACCTGGTTACCGGATGCAATGGCCGGACCAACTCCGGTATCAGCACTTATTCATGCTGCAACGATGGTTACTGCCGGCATCTATATGATTGTCCGCGCCAATTTCCTTTATGTTCTTGCACCGGAGACTATGCAGTTTATTGCCTTCATCGGAGTAGCTACGGCTTTGTTTGCTGCAACTATCGGCTTAATGCAAAATGATATTAAGAAGGTATTGGCCTACTCTACTGTTTCGCAGTTAGGTTTAATGTTTATGGCATTAGGCGTTGGCGCGTTTACTTCGGGTGTATTTCATGTGGTTACTCACGCCTTCTTTAAAGCCTGTTTGTTCTTAGGTTCAGGCTCTGTGATACATGCTTTGCATGGCGAACAGGATATCCGCAACATGGGTGGTTTGAAGAAATATATGCCCATCACCTTCTGGACTTTCCTGATTTCGTCTTTAGCCATATCCGGTGTATTTCCTTTCAGTGGTTTCTTTTCGAAAGATGAAATTCTGGCGGCTGCATTTGAACACAATAAAGTTTTGTGGGCTGTAGCATCCTTAGCTTCTTTAATGACTGCCTTCTATATGTTCCGTTTAGTATTTCTCACCTTCACCGGTGAATTCAGAGGAACGGATGAACAGAAGCATCACTTACATGAATCACCTGCTTTAATTACTTTCCCGTTGATCGTGCTTGCATTGCTTGCTGCAGTTGGCGGTGCTTTAGGTTTACCGGAAGTGTTTCAGGCTAAGCATTTCTTAAAGGAATTCTTAAGTCCTGTTCTTGCTTCTGCTAATCACGGTGGTGAAGGCGCTGCTCATGAAGGTCTTTCACACGGAACTGAATTGGCTTTAATGGCCGGTGCATTTATCGGAGCTTTACTTTCTATCGGTTATGCCTACACAAAAAACGTTTCGGGAAAAGCGCTTCCTGTAAAAGATGAAGAACAATCCGGCTTAGGCAAAATAGTTTACAACAAGTATTATGTAGATGAGATTTACAATTTACTTTTTGTAAAGCCGATACTATTTCTTTCAGAAATATTCCATGATGTGGTGGATAGATTAGTGGTGGATGGTGCAGTGAACTGGAGTGGCCGTGTTTCGTTGATGGTGGGTGGACAGATTCGCAAGTTACAGAGCGGTTATATCGGTTTTTATTTACTGGCTATGGTGTTGAGTATAGTGGCGATGTTTTTTTACGTGTTTATCATAAGATAGAGAATGCTTTTAATTATACTTCTTTTTCTTCCTTTAGTTTTTGCTCTGTTCACTTATTTAAGTGGCGACAGATACGCGAAGTATGTTGCTTTGGCAGGAGGCGCAGCTACTTTTGTAGCCTGCATTCTTTTTAAGCGTCCGTTCATGCAGGGAGGATTGAATCCAATTACCTACGCACATGCCTGGATTACGAACCCTGCTATTAGTTTCTCGCTTTCGTTAGACGGGTTGAGTTTTATGTTGGTGGCACTTACCACATTCTTAGTTCCGTTAATCATCTTCACTACCTACCGCAAAGAAATAGACAACGCCAAGTCTTTCTTCTCGCTTGTTCTATTAATGGAGTTTGGTTTGTTAGGAGTGTTTTTGGCAAGCGATGGATTTCTGTTTTATGTTTTCTGGGAGTTGGCCTTGATTCCTATCTATTTCATTGCCTTGCTTTGGGGCGAAAATCAAGATGCTGCTTTTCGTCAGCGCGCTATATTCAAGTTCTTCGTCTATACCTTAGCCGGTTCTCTTTTCATGCTGCTTGGCTTTATCTATCTGTATCAGCATGTAGGAAGTTTCTCTATCAGCGCGCTTTACGGTTCGGCTTTATCAGATAACGAACAGTCCATTTTGTTTTGGGCGTTCTTCCTTGCATTTGCTATTAAGATTCCGGTGTTTCCTTTCCACACCTGGCAGCCTGATACTTATAAAGAATCGCCAAGCGCAGGAACTATGTTGCTGGCCGGTATTATGCTCAAGATGGGTATCTACGGTTTGTTGCGTTGGTTACTTCCTATCGCGCCTCATGGTGTAGCTCTTTGGACTCCTTTGGTTTTAGTTTTTGCTGTGATAGGCGTTATCTACGGTTCCGTGATAGCTATCAAGCAGGATGATTTAAAGAAGCTCCTCGCCTACTCTTCATTTGCTCACGTTGGTTTAATTACTGCGGGTGTTTTTACTTTAACTCGTGAAGGTTTTCAAGGTGCGGCCGTACAAATGTTTGCGCACGGGTTTAATGTGGTAGGATTGTTCTTTGCTGCGGAAATTATTTTACAGCGCACCGGCACTCTCTCTATTTCACAACTGGGCGGAATCAGAAACGTGGCTCCTAAATTTGCGGCCTGTTTCATTCTTGTTGTTTTAGCCAGTGTTGCTTTACCTACTACCAATGCATTCATCGGTGAGTTTTTATTGCTTTATGGTGTTTATGAATACAATACCTGGTTAGCTGCCATTGCAGGATTGACGATTATTCTTGGGGCAGTTTATATGCTGCGTATGTATCAACTGGTTATGTTAGGTGAAACCAATTCGCTGACTGCAAGCTTCGAAGATTTGAACTGGAAAGAAATGCTTGTTTTTGTTTTCATAACGATTGCCATTTTCGAATTTGGTTTAGCTCCAAAAATGATGATGAATATGATGCAGCCGAGTTTGGATTTGATAC
Organism: Bacteroidota bacterium; assembly: GCA_947478005.1. Lineage (GTDB taxonomy): Bacteria > Bacteroidota > Bacteroidia > Chitinophagales > LD1 > Bog-950. The sequence continues at coordinate 45,647 of CANJVG010000006.1, read as the reverse complement.
TGAATTATAGTTTACGATAAAAGATGAATACCCTCATATACACATCAGCTCTTGGTCTTCTTTGCATGCTTGCAGAGATGGCAAACCTGCGCAAACTTATTTTGCCGATTGCGGTGCTCGGGCTTTGTGTCATTTTCGGATTCAACGTGGCTGATTGGGGAAAGAACGCAGGCTTCTACCACAACATGGTGGTGATTGATAACTATTCTGTGGCTTTTTCTGGTTTGCTTTTGTTGCTAGGTATCTTCATCACTTTGCTGGCAGGCAACTTCTATAAAAACGAAGAATCGAAAATCAGCGATTACTTAGCCATTATCATCTTTACCTTAAGCGGTGCTTTGGCATTGGTTTCATTTGGCAATATGGCCATGTTCTTCCTGGGCATTGAAGTACTTTCTATTTCGCTTTACATATTGGCGGGTAGCAAAAAGAAAGAACTGCGCAGTAATGAGGCGGGTATGAAATACTTCCTGATGGGAAGCTTTGCATCGGGTATTTTGCTCTTCGGTATTGCCCTTATTTATGGCGAAACAGGTTCTTTTGACCTTGGACAAATCGCTGCTTATACTGCCGCAGTGCATCCTTCTGTTTTGTTTACCCTGGGTGTAGGAATGATTCTGGTGGGTATGTTGTTTAAAGTATCGGCCGCTCCTTTTCATTTTTGGGCACCGGATGTTTATGAAGGTTCACCAACCTTAACTACGGCCTTTATGGCAACGGTGGCTAAGATTGCTGCCTTTGCTGCTTTCTATCGTTTATTTAGTTCGTGCTTTATTGTTTCCATTCCTTCTTATGCATGGGTACTTTCGGCAGTGGCAGTGCTTACTATCATCATCGGTAACTTTACGGCTCTTAATCAAGATTCATTCAAACGAATGCTGGCTTTCTCAGGTATTTCTCATGCGGGCTATTTATTACTGGGTATTCTTTCGCTTTACGGCAACACCGCCAATGCTGTTTTCTTCTATTCCGTGGCTTATGGTATTTCTTCTATTGCCGCTTTTTCGATAGCGATAGTAGTAGCTCAAAACACGGGTTCTGAAAAGATTGAAGCCTTCAACGGGTTGGGTAAAAAGAAACCGATGCTGGCCGCTGCTTTAACTATTGCTATGCTATCTATGGCGGGTATTCCTCCTTTTGCAGGCTTCTTTGGTAAGTATTTCATCTTCAGCGAAGCTATCCGCAACGGACACCTTGGTTTGACTATTGTAGCCGTTATCAATTCTATTGTGGGTGTTTATTACTACATGAAAGTGGTGTTGGCGATGTACACCAAGGATTCTAACGAACCTGTGATTAAACTAAAGCCTGCTTACAGCCTGGTTATTGCCGTTTGTGTGGCTTTAATCCTCCTGCTGGGCATCTTCCCTTCTTTGCTTTCGAATCTGTTATAAGAAGAAAGCCAATTCGATTAGTGATTGCAGAACTGAACGGTCTTAACAGCCGGAACCAGTTTGTATTCAAATATGCATTCCGCCATCTTTTATTCTTCCTTTCTTATCAAATAGGTAGATATATTACAAAATCTGCCTAAAAATGGTGAATTAGTACAGAATTTCCCCCAAATTCAAAAGAATTAAAGCCTTTCCATATTCTGTAATCCTTAAAAACGCTTCTGAACATTGGACTGATTTATCGAAGATCCTTACGTTTCGGAGTGAAATTTCCTTGTAAAATGCTGAAATGATGATGTTAGGACGTGAAATGGTTACGATCGATGCTATCATAATGATGTTATGAAGTGAAATGGTTACGATCGATGCTATCGTAATGATGTTACGAAGTGAAATGGTTACGATAGATGCTATCGTAATGATGTTACGAAGTGAAATGGTTACGATCGATGCTATCGTAATGATGTTACGAAGTGAAATGGTTACAATCGATGCTATCGTAATGATGTTACGAAGTGAAATGGTTACGATCGATGCTATCGTAATGATGTTGCGAAGTGAAATGGTTATGATCGATGCTATCGTAATGATGTTACTAAAAATCATCCAATTATCTGTTAAATAAGCAGTTTTACCAAGGCAATTGAATATGGTTCCGGAGCTTAGTAAATACTGACACCGGAAAATTGCGAATAGGGCTCTCCATCTCTACTTAATTCCAAACCATACTTAACAACCCACATTAGGAGCAAAGGCATTTATAAGCCCTGTAGCAATTAGCTGCGCTGCAACAGGAGTAAGAATTACGAGCAGATAATGCTGCCAATAACTAATCGGGTATTTCTTTATCTGCATAAAAACAACCGCTATAAGCCCCAACAACATAAACAGCAGATTGAGCGGCACCAGAAAAAAGAAGGCAATGTAAATGCCCATACTATCGGAGAATATCGTCCATATAGCAGTAAACAGATTGCTTACAGTTACCAGGAGGATATAATAGCGGAGGAAGGTGGATTGGGGCAAGGGCAATTTTTTAAATGACATCATGGTGAAAGACTTGGAGGAGCATTTTTCTCTCGTCATTGCTTGACGAGCTTTCCGGTTTTCAGTGTTCCTTTATTGCTCCATAACTCATAAAAGTAAATGCCTTCTGAAAGCTGCTCCGTGTTTATTGTCGTGGATTTTGTAAATGTCTGTTGCAATACTCGCTGTCCGAGAAAGTTGTAAAGAGAAATTGTTGTCTGCGCGTTGTCGGCATGAGAGAAAGTGAGTTGATTAAAGAAAGGGTTGGGATAGATTTTTATTTTATTCGATGAAATTTCGGAAATATCAACGGTTCCACAACTATCTGAAAAGCTGTATGTACTCCCATTTTCTTCAAAATTCAATAGCCTGAACGCTTCTCCAGGAATGGACAAGAACTCATAAATGTATGGACTTAAAAAATGACTATTTAAACTGCCAATACCTTCAATTATGATGTCATTTGTAAACCAACTGCAATAAGTCCCTGTAATACATCGCATAAACATTCTTTTTCTTGATACACCGTATACAACAGAATCAGTTGAATCAACTACTAACTTGAGTGTGTCTGCACCTTGAAAAAATGAAGCTGGTTTATAAAGCCGCAGGGTATCGCCTTGATTTAGACCAAAGTCGTAAATCATTCTGTCCGATTGCAATTCCAAGTCATAAAGAAAAATTTTCCTTGTTGAATCCTGTCTTACAAATGCGGATGCCGAAACAAATCCCGATGTTATTTTTTGATAACTCAAATTATTGAAAAACGAATCTTGGTTTGCCCTGTAAGTATCGGTCTGTTGAACTCCCCAAGTTCCTTGTGGCCCTTCAAGAAAAATAGTGTGGCATTGAGTCCATACGGCAGATGAATCGGCAAAACTAAAGTTACTCTGCGGTGTCTGACTAAATGAAGTGACGGTTACAAGTGTCATCGTAATTGAAAGTAAAAGTGTTCTCATAGTCAACAAATTTAATCTTAAACGGTCATTGTCAAGGTGCGTTAAACTTGCGCTAACATTATTATATCCGAAACTCAAATGTAAAAACTTGTGCAATAGTTACATGCGGATAGTAGTGTTTAAATGGAGGTTGGGATGCTAATTCGTTTAACAATTAATGGTTTTAAACCTATTTTTTGCTAAAATCAGTTATTTTCGGCTTATATTTATGGAATTTACCGTTAAACCGGGTTCGGTTACTGTCATACTGACATAGTTTACCGTTAAACTGAGACCGTTTATGAGCAAACCGGATTGGTTTACGCGTAAACCGAGATAGTTTACCGCTAAACCGATACAACTTACGGGCAAACCGGCTTGGTTTACCGCGAAAACGAGAGGGGTAAGGGGCAAAAGGGAGGGGTTAAATGGTGTAATGAGCAGGTTGATGGGCTAAATGGTCGGGCTGAAGTGCGGCTCGGCTAATTCATCTATCATAATGGTAACCAACCCAAAAAAGGGAGAAAGCAGTTGCTCAAATTCTATCAAACCTGGCAGTAAAGTGCCGCAAAAAAGTTGGCTCGTAAGCAATCTTTAATCCTCGCGATTGAGCTTTCATTTCCAGAATATCGTCAAAAACATCAATCACATAATCGATATGGCTTTGGGTATAAACCCTTCGCGGAATGGCCAGGCGCACCAATTCATTTTTGGGAGGAATATGGTTTCGCTGCTCATCGTATTTTCCAAACATCACCGAGCCAACTTCCACACATCGTATTCCACCCTGCTCGTATAAATCGCAAACAAGGGCCTGCCCCGGAAACTGATGAACGGGAATATGGTCATAGAACTTTCCGGCATCGAGATAAATGGCATGGCCACCATAAGGCCGAATCAGGGGTACTCCTTTCCGGTGCAGATGTTGACCCAGATACTCGGTACTTTTGATGCGATAATGCAGATAGTCAGGGTCAAAAACCTCGCGCAATCCAACCGCCATGGCTTCCATATCGCGACCGCTGAGTCCGCCATAAGTGGCAAAGCCTTCGGAAATAATCAGGAGGTTGGTGCATTTTTCGGCCAGCTTTTGTTGGCGCAAGACCAACAGACCACCCATGTTCACCAGACCATCTTTTTTGGCACTCATAATAAATGCATCGCAAAGCGAAAGCATCTGCTGCGCAATGGTGCGATAATCGAGGTTTTCCAGGCCGCCTTCGCGATGTTTTATAAAGTAACTGTTTTCGGCAATGCGGCATCCATCGAGCACGAATAGCAGGCCGAATTCATCGCAGAGTGCCTTTACCTGTCGGGCGTTTTCCATGCTCACGGGCTGTCCGCCCGATGAATTATTGGTAACGGTGAGAATCACGGCACCGATATTTTCCTTTCCGTATTTTAAAACCGTAGCGCGAGCCTGTTCTATGTCTATATTGCCTTTAAAGGGAAGCTCCGCCTCGGCATTCAACAAGTTCTCATCCATACAATCAATGGCCAGTGCACCGGTGAATTCGATATTGGCACGGGTAGTGTCGAAGTGTGTGTTGCTGATAAACACCTTGTCTTTTCCTCCCAACAAACTGTATAAAATTCTTTCAGCCGCACGGCCCTGATGAGCAGGCAATACATAGTGCATACCCGTCAGGTCCTTCACTTCAGCTTCGAGCTTTTCCCAACTTCTTGCACCGGCATAACTTTCATCACCCAGCATCATGGCACTCCATTGTCGGTCGCTCATAGCGCTCGTTCCACTGTCGGTCAGCAAATCAATGTACACATCATCGCTGCTTAGCAAAAACGGATTGTAACCGGCTTTCTGCAGAGCCTTTTTGCGATATTCCACGGTGGTCATTCGCAATGGTTCTATCATCTTAATTCTAAAAGGTTCGGCTAAGGTTCTTTCTTTTTTCATCGTTCAATGCATTTGAAAATTTGACCGGCAATGGTCTGCCTAAAATTTTCATGATGGTATGATTTTGACGAAAAAAAAGGCTGAGTTTAGTCATGCACGTGAGGAATGCTTGGGTTCTATGGTTGTTGTAAACTCCATCTATCGCATTGGGTTAATGTCTTTTAGGTTTAACCAGCCCTGCGAAAAACAGAAGTGTGTTATTAACGATTTTACAAGGCACATAAAATAGGAAAAGATTTTTTTGTAAAATTAAGCCATGAAAGCAAGTAAAAATACGGTGCCGGTATTGGAGATAATACAGAAGACAGAGGCGACAGAAAACTCCGAGTATCTTGTCAAGTATAAAGGAAAGTTTCTTCACCCAGAAATTTACATTGCTGCATTAGATTACATACAAATCCATCTGGCGCCTGAAGATTTTCTGAATTTCAAAGCAGCTGCAGTACCCCGTTGTTTTGAATTTCACTTGATTCTTGACCCAAAAGGCTGTATGGATTTATTGGATTCGGTTTGGCTCGAGGTTGCAGGGGGAAAGGTAGTTATATACTATTCTTTTAGTTCTTCGTTTGAAGATTTTCCAAATACGATTTTAAATCCGGTAGTAGCCCTAATGAGAATAGCGGAACTGGCAAGAAAACAGAATCTAAAGACAACGATGAATAAGGACGAGTTCGAAGCCGAGTTTTCTTTTGAGGTACCGCTGACCGATAACCTGCTGCAGCATTACAAGCGCCACATGAGACTGCTGAATAAAATATCGAAACAGGTAGAAAATGGAATGGTGAAGGAACTGATGAAGGGCCGGAAACAAGGAGGCTGATTAGCCGCAGTTCCCGGTTGACAATGGGGAGAAACAGTTATTATTTTTGACTTAATTTATAGGGCCCTTTACGTGTGTTATAACATTTTTCTTAGTTTTACAGGATTAGATGGATAATTTATTCGTTTATCTGATTACATTTTTAGCCGATAGTTTTTTTACCCGGTTGTTATTCTGAATTGCTTCTTTGAACCATTGTTATCTTTTTTAGTAGGAAACTATGAAATTTACCTTTGCCAGAATACAAATTGCTTATTTCCTTACGAGTGTCGTCATTCTGACAGCATTGGTATACTACGCCTATGAAAGCAAAGAGCGGTATGACGAGGAGATAGCGGATGCCAGTTTTCATCATGAGGTAACAAAAGAAACAGGAATCATTTCTTCGGGCATACGCGACAGCCGTGGTTATGCCTATGGTTATTCTCTTACAGCTGATAGCTCTTTTGTAGATAAATATTCAGCAGCGGCAGATACGGTATTTTTGCACCTTAAGCAACTAAAACAACTCGGTCTGCAAAGCCCTTCTTTGAGGGCAAATGTGGATTCGCTGGAATATTACCTTAACAAGCGGATGGATTATTCGGAGCAACTGATAGATCTACGCGCTAAAAAAGGGTTGAATCCGGTGGTAGCTTTAGTCTCGCAACCCTATCGCAATCTCGTCATGGAATCGGTAGGCAAGCATATTTCTGCCATTCAGCAACAGGAGGTTTTAGCCTTAAAAGAAAAGGAAAAAGAAACTGAAGAAGGACTGAACTCCTATTACATTGCGCTGTGGTCGCTTATTGCCTTTGGCTTAGTTTTATTTATTGTCAACTTTCGCGACATAACCGAAAGAAAGGAAATTGAACTCGCCTTGTCCAAAAGCGAGGCTTTTCATAAAGGTGTCTTATCCTCCCTCAGTGCGCACATTGCAGTAGTCGATAAAAATGGGCAAATAGTAGAAGTGAATCAGGCTTGGAATGCTTTTGCAAACGAAAACGGGGATACTTTGATGCTGGGAAGCGGAAAGGGAAGTAATTACTTTGAGGTTTGCCAAAAAGCAGCTGATGCAGGCGACCGGATTGCAAGTGATGCCTTAAGCGGCATGCAGGCTGTGCTTAATAATAATTTACCAGTGTTCTATATGGAATACCCCTGTCATGCACCGGATGAAGATCGGTGGTTTGCCATGAGGGTAAAGCATTTTTACTCTGATAAGCCAATGATTGTGGTAACCCATCTGGACATTACAGACCGTAAGTTGGCCGAAGAAAAATTGCAGGAAAGCGAACGTAATTTGTTGAGTGTTTTTGATAATACTTCTGATAGCATTTGGTCGGTTGATAGAGAGCACCGTTTAGTTTCATTTAATAAACCGTTCGCAGAACGATTCAGGTCGTTTACTTTCCGTGACCCGATAATTGGCGAAGTGAATACCGATACGGTGCCCGAAATGTTTCGCCCTGATTTAAAAGCAAAATATGACCGTGCCCTGAACGGAGAATATTTTACAGATGAAGAACACTATATATTTCATGGACAAAAGCATTGTTTCTGGGTTCGGTACAATCCAATTGTTCAGCAGGGCAAAGTAACCGGCATCGCCATCTTTGCTACCAATATTACCGAGCAAAAACTGGCGGAAGAAATGCTACAGGAAAGTGAACGTAATTTATCAAGTGTTTTCGACAACACGTCCGATAGTATATGGTCGATAGACAGAGAAGAGCGCTTTGTATCCTTCAACAAAGCATTTACAGAAGAATTTCACTTTTTTTCCAAACGATATCCTGTTATAGGAGAAGCGAGTTTAGATACGGTTCGGGAAGATTTTCGTCCTACTTTAAAGGCCATTTACAGCAGAGCTTTGAATGGAGAAAATTTAACCTTAGAGGAAGAGTATACGTTGGAGGGAAACACGTATTGGTATTCGGTAAGATATAATCCTATTGTAAAAGATAATGAGGTAACCGGTATTGCGGTTTTTAGTTCCGATATCACAAAACGCAAATTGGCGGAAGATGCATTGCAGCAAAGCCATGAAAAGCTGCGAAAACTTACGGAAAAAGTTTCGGTAGCCATCTATCAATTTAAAATGGCACCTGATGGGACTATGTCTTTCCCTTTCATGAGCAAAGGTATTGAACAGATTTTGCAGGGAGTAACACCCGAGCAGATTTCAAATGATGTTTCCATTCCATTTTCTTCGGTACATCCAGAAGATCTTCCGTTGCTGATGCAATCGATTGAAGAATCAAGGCAAAACCTAACACCTTGGAATGTGGACTACCGAAACATTACAAAGACTGGAGAAATAAAATGGTTTAAAGGATCTTCAATACCTGAAAAAAAGGAAGATGGGACAATAATTTGGCATGGTTTTCTGGAAGATTTTACGGTACATAGAGAGACACTTCAAAAACTCGATAGTCTTACGCGCGAATTGCAGACACTTTTCAATTCAATTGATGAAGTACTCTTTTCAGTGGATATGGTTAACTATCGAACCACGCAAATGTCGCCTGCCTGCGAAAAACTATATGGCTATCCACCGGCCGATTTTTTCAGCGATCCAAACCTTTGGAAAAAAGTAATGCATCAGGACGATGCTCATATTTTAGATGGGGCTTATGCAAGCATGGAAGAGGGCGAACCATTCGAAATGGAATACAGAATTATTCGCAAAGACCTGGAAATTCGTTGGATTCATGCTTCAATTAAACCCTCATTAGACAATGCCGACAAATTAGTACGTATTGACGGGATTGTACGTGACATTACTCTGCGCAAAAAGGTAGAGGACCTGATTAAAAACACAAACGAGCAATTGGAATTGCGTGTAAGAGAGCGAACCACTGAATTATTAGAAGCCAACACAGCTCTTGAAGCATTCTCCTATTCGGTGTCGCATGATTTGCGCTCTCCCCTACGTACCTTAATTGGTATATCGCGCATGATAAGCAAAGAATATGGCCGTTCCCTTCGACCGGAAGTTCAGGATTTATTCAGCCATATTGAAATTACGGGTAAGCGGATGTATGTCATTGTTGAAGATCTGTTGAAACTTGCAAGATTCAGCAAAGAAAAGTTGCACACTTCCGAAGTAAACATGAATGAATTATTCTCTACTATTTGGAAGAATCTTCAGGCACAATCTCCTAATAATGCAGCTATTGAGATTGATCCACTCCCATTAGTAAAGGCCGATGAGTCAATGTTGCAGCAGGTAATTTTAAATTTATTGTCGAATGCGATAAAGTATTCGTCTAAAAAGACTAATCCCCAAATTAAAGTCGGTTATAAAGAAACGGAAAAAGAGTTTGTATTTTACGTTAAAGATAACGGAACTGGTTTCGATATGGAATTCTACGACCGGTTGTTTACGCCATTTCAGCGTCTCCACAGCCTTCAGGAATTTGAAGGAACAGGAGTCGGACTAACGGTTGCCAAAAGAATAATCGAAAGGCACCATGGAGAAATATGGGCTGTGTCGAAAGTAGACGAAGGCGCCACTTTTTACTTTACCTTGCCAATTAACTAAAACTGGTATTTGCTGATTGAGGTACAAGAAGAGGTACGATTTATAGCCACATATTCTGCAACGGTAAGTATCCAACGATTGGTGCTCATTTTAATACTTGTACCCGCAAAAATAAAACAAGAATTAGAAAGATATTAGTAAGAACCAGCCATATCAGTAACATGATCCTGCACCTTAACCGATCCCACCCAATCTTCATCAGCTTCCACCGGAGGTAGCACAACGGCATTGCCGAGGTAGTCCAATCGCTTAGCGGGGTAAATGTGTGCGCTTATAAGATAGGCCAGCAAAGACTCCTTGTCCAGTTCCGGATGAATAAAAGGCCTCAGATTTTTGGCGTGATATTCGGGATACAAACTCCAATGAAGGTTCGGTTTCATGTGGTGGGCACCATGGTAGCCATTGTTAAACAAAAACCAGTTAAGCGCCTTGCCTGTAAAATTGCGGCTGTGGTTATAGGGGTGTTCCTCATCGCAGCCATCGTGTTGAAAATAGTTAGTGCCCACAATACCCCAGGCAGCATATTGATGCGGAATAGCCACAAAAAGCAAAAAGCATTTCCAATTAATAATGGCCAGTATCACCTTTGAACCTATCACCAATATCATCTCAAATAAGTATTGTCTAAACCATTCGGGGCGCTCGTAATACATTTTTCTGGCAAACCGAATTTCGCCTTTCAAAATATCACCACTCATGATGAAGAAGAAAAACAACTGATTGAGAATGTTGAGTTTAAAACGCGCCTTGCTGGTGCGAATAGCATCTTTCTTCGTTTGCGTGTACTTGTGATGGCTGAAATTATGCCCCGGCACATAAGCGCTGGTCGAATGTCCGTAAGTAAATGAAAGTACCACCTGGAACACCTTATTCATCCAGCGCTTGGTGAAGATAGGCACATGAATAGTATTGTGAACGATGGTAGCGCAGATGAATGAAACAAAACAGTTGAGTGCCACCCAGCCTGCAATTTGCCAGGTCTCCATATCGTTCCAAAGAAACCACGGGGCAATCGCTACCGTAAAGTATAGAGTAACAAAAAACAGAGTTCTTATATCGGCTTTATAACGCAGCATGGGGCAAAAGTAATTTTATTGACGACTGACCTTATGCTAAACAGCTTATCCTTTAGCGGCTCGAATAATATCGGCAAATACACCAGAAGCTGTTACCTCGGCTCCTGCTCCTGCCCCTTTAATAACTAAGGGTTGTTGTGAATATCTTCGAGTGTAGAATAAAACCACGTTATCCTTTCCATAAAGATGATAAAAGTCATGTTCCTTATCGATATGCTGCAAACCTACAGAGGCTTTACCGCCTTCCAGCTGGGCCACAAACTTTAGTTTGCAGTTCTTAGCTGCAGCTTCTTCATACAGCTTCTTGAAATGCGCTTCCTGTTTCTCCAATTCAACGTAGAAATCAGCCACCGTTCCTTTCATACACGAAGCAGGCAGAAACATACTGTTCGAAATCTCCTCCATCTCCATCTTGTAACCTGCTTCGCGCGCAAGAATTAATATCTTACGCATCACATCAGTTCCACCTAAATCCAATCGAGGGTCAGGCTCAGTATAGCCTTCGTCCTGCGCTTGCTTGACTACCGAGGCAAAGGTTTTGGTACCATCATAATTATTGAAAACAAAGTTGAGTGTGCCCGATAGCACCGCCTGCATCTTCTGCACCTCATCGCCACTGCTTATCAAATCATTAAGAGTGCCAATAACCGGTAAGCCTGCGCCTACATTCGTTTCGAAAAGGAAGGAGGTGTTGTGCTCGCGGGCAGTTGTTTTGAGGCTGCTGTAGTTTTTATAAGATGAAGCTGCTGCAACTTTATTGCATGCCACCACCGAAATACTTTTTTCTAAAAGGGAAACATAGCTGTTCGCAACCTCTTCATTAGCCGTTACATCTACAAAGACAGAATTGCGTAAATTCTTTTCATGAATAAACTGAACCATTTCTTTCAAGTTCATTGGGGCGGCATTTTTTAATTCCGTTTCCCAGTTCGTTAAGTCAATACCTTCTTCATTCAGAGCTACCTGTTTGCTATTGGCTATAGCTGCCACCCGAACATTCAAACGAAGATGTTGTTGCAAATAATTCTGCTGTGTCTTCAGTTGTTCTAATAAACGCTTGCCTACATTACCGGCACCCGCAATAAACAGATTGATTTGTTTGAAAGTAGTTTCGAAAAACTCCTCGTGCATTACGTTGATAGCCTTCTTTATATCTCCTGCCTGTATAACTGCGGAGATGTTTTTCTCTGAAGAACCCTGCGCAATAGCCCGGATATTCACCCCGTTCTTTCCCAATGCACCGAACATTCTTCCGCTCACACCTGAATGATTGCGCATGTTTTCGCCTACCAGCGCTACGATTGCTAAGCCACTTTCAATATTCAACGGCTCTAACCTGCCGGTTGAGATTTCAAATTCAAATTCTGTATCCACCGCTTTCTTCGCCCTTGCTTCATTCAATTCATCAATAGCCACACAAATGGAATGTTCTGAAGAACTCTGTGTAATCAGAATCACATTTATCTTTTCATTCGCTAATGCCCCGAATAATCGCTTGGAGAAACCCGGAATACCAATCATTCCTCCGCCTTCCAGCAACAGCATAGAAATCTTTCCGATACTTGATAAGCCACTGACTACGTTTGAGTTTCTTACGTTCTTATTCTCCACAAGTGTTCCTTCATCATCAGGTGCAAACGTGTTCTTTACCCACAGCGGTATGCCTAGCACCATCACCGGCTGAATAGTTGGCGGATAAATAACCTTAGCTCCAAAATGCGAAAGCTCCATCGCTTCCTGATAAGAAATATGCGGTATTACTTTGGCGTTGCTCACAAGGCGAGGGTCCGCAGTCATCATACCACTTACGTCTGTCCATATTTCCAAAACACTTGCTTTCAATGCTGCGGCAACAATAGCTGCCGTATAATCAGAACCGCCACGACCCAGCGTGGTTGTTACTCCGTTGGCATCGGATGATATAAAGCCGGGCAAAAGATAGATAGAGGAAGGATGCTGTTTTGTAAAATCAAGAATCGCTTTGTCGGTCTTTGCAAAGTCAACAGCCGCATGCGTATAGTTCGAATCAGTAAAAATAATCTCCCTTGAATCTTTCCAAACGTGCTCTATTTTTTCGCATGTCAGTTTATGAGACACAATCATACTCGACATCAACTCTCCGAAGCTTACAATCCTGTCCAAGGAACGTGGAGTCAATTCACGAAGCAGAAACACACCTTCACACACCGACTCCAGTTCGTTCAATTGTTTCTTTATTGCACTCAGAATGGCACTGTGTGCCGACACAGGAATTAATTCCTGAATGGTTTGTATATGTCGGTTCTCAATCGTTTTCAGTTTCTCCAAATATGTTTCGTTACCCGCTGCAGCCAACTTTCCGGCATCTATCAACACATCAGTAGTACCGCCTAAAGCAGAAACCACTACCGTTGTTTTTCCTTTCGCTACCGCCTTCCGAATAATTGCTACCGCTTTGCTTATGTTCACTGCATTCGCAACCGATGTTCCCCCGAATTTTAAAACCTGCATGTCTTTAATTTGTACGTGAATTAAAAAATCAAGGATAGGCAAAATGCAGAAGGATGGAATGGAAGCAATCAACGACCCACAGTGGCACTGTCCTTTATGGGTAACAAAAGTCCTCTTTGAAAGTTAAGGGTGCTTCTTATTTTCACCACCATATTATCACACTAGAAATAACAGCTATGAACGGAGGCGAAATCATTGCAAAAGTATTACAGAAACAAGGCGTGAAGTTTTTATTCACTCTTTGTGGCGGACACGTTTCGCCCATTTTTGTTTCAGCACAAAAGCTCGGCATAAGAGTCGTTGACACCCGCCATGAAGTAAACAGTGTATTCGCTGCCGATGCTGTTTCGCGTTTAACGGGTATTCCCGGTGTAGCAGTTGTTACGGCAGGCCCCGGCTTAACCAATACGATTACCGCAGTTAAGAATGCCGCACTGGCACAATCGCCTTTGATTCTATTAGGAGGAGGTGCAGCTACTATCTTAAAGGGAAGAGGAAGTTTGCAGGATATTGACCAGCTCTCCATTATGAAAGCGGTGTGCAAATACAGCACTACTATTTCGAAGGTGAAAGAGATTGTTCCTACCCTTGAAAAAGCATTTGCCATAGCACAAGAAGGCGTTCCCGGACCGGTTTATGTAGAATGTCCCATTGATACTTTGTATGGCGAAGAATTGGTGCGCAGTTGGTATGGCGCCAAGAGCAAAGAAGAGCCACCGAAGAACTTACAAGAGCGTGTGGTGCAATGGTATATCAACAACCACGCAAAGAATCTGTTTGCGGGAAAAGAAAGTGTAAACTTTAATACACCACTCGTTAAGCCGAACTATCCAAAGCATTCTTCTTCTCAGGTTGACAAAGCTATTGCAAAGATTAAAGCGGCATCAAAGCCCGTAATGCTAATTGGCAGCGGAGCGATGATGAACCCACAGAAAGCAAATGAGTTGGCCAATGCAGTAAGCAAACTCGGCATTCCGGTTTACCTCAGTGGAATGGGAAGAGGACTGTTGGGTAAAGAGAACGATTTGCAAATGCGCCATCACCGAAAAGATTGCATCAAGGAATCTGACTTGATTATTCTGGCCGGAGTGCCAAACGATTTTCGTTTAGATTATGGAAACCATATTGGAGGAAGAAAGTTTATTTCCATCAATCGCAGCAAAGAGGATTTGACTAAGAACAAAACTCCCACTCTCGCTATTCATGCCGACCCACAGGATTTCATTATCGCTCTTTCGCAAAAGTATCAGGGCAATTATGGTTCATGGTTAGAAACGCTTCGCGCACGTGATGCTAAACGCGAGGCCAATATTAATGAGCAGGCCAACGCGGAAGTCAATCGCGGAATCAATCCAATTAAACTCTTCCGCGACCTAGAACCTCAGTTAGATGAAAATACAATTCTTATTGCTGATGGTGGGGACTTTGTAGCCACTTCAGCTTACACCCTTCGCCCCCGCAAACCATTAAGCTGGCTCGACCCTGGTGTGTTTGGAACTTTGGGAGTAGGGGCAGGTTTTGCGTTGGGTGCTAAGCTCGTTTTTCCTGAAAAAGATGTATGGATTATTTACGGAGATGGAAGTGCGGGCTACAGTTTGATGGAATACGACACTTTCGTTCGTCACAACCTTCCTGTAATTTCTGTTATTGGCAACGATGCTTGCTGGAGCCAGATAGCGCGCGACCAGGTGGAATTTCTCCAAAGCGATTGCGCTATAAATCTTGCATTCAGTGATTATCAAAACATAGGCAAAGCATTTGGTGCGGAAGGTGTTCGGGTAGAAAGCCTTGACCAGTTCAATGCAGCAGTGATAGAAGCAAAAACACTTTCACGCAAAGGAACGCCTTATATTATTAATGCCATTATCGGGAAGACAGATTTCAGAAAGGGTTCTATTTCAATGTAACTTAAACTTAAACTACAAATTATGAATCTGGGTATTGCACAACGCGAAACCACCGCCTTATTAGTAATTGACGTGCAGGAAAGACTAATGCCTGTTATACATGGAAAGGAACAGGTGTTTGAAAATGTAAACAAACTATTGCGCGGAGCAGAGATACTAAACCTTGAAACGATTATCACCGAGCAATATCCAAAAGGATTGGGCAACACTTGTAAGGAAGTCTTACTGCCTGAGAATGCCAATATCATCGAGAAGGTTTGTTTCAGTTGTTTGCTTAGTGAACCAGTAAGCGATCAACTGAAATTAACGAACGTAAAATCACTGATTATTTGCGGAGCCGAATCGCATATCTGTGTCTTAAAAACAACTTTAGATGCGTTGAAAGCGGGTTATGAGGTTCACGTTGTGGCCGATGCTGTTTCATCACGAACACCCGAGAATAAACAATTGGCTTTAGAAAGAATGCGCCAGGCAGGTGCTTTTATTGTGTCCACCGAAATGATTCTGTTTATGCTTTTAGACAAAGCAGGCACTGAAGAATTCAAAGCAATCAGCAAATTGATAAAGTAAATACTACAATGAATATCCAACTTTCAGTTCTCTCAGTCCTGTTTGCCTTTCAATTTTCAATTTTTAGTATTAAATCTTCTCTTGCTCAGGACACCTCTATCTGTTACCTGCGCGATGACAACGGAAGAATACGCGAACACAATGTGGACTTCATCAAAATGAATCTGGATGTGAGATTTGATACAAAGGAAGGTAAGGTGATTGGCAATGTGAAATATGATTTCCGTCCGATTCAATACGTGGTTGATACTTTGTTCCTGAATGCTCCGGATATTAAAATCAAAACCGTTTTGCTCGATGGGAAAGAAGCTAAATTCACGACTGATAGTTTTGGTTTAATTGTTCGCTTTCTGCCTTCTTTAGATTGGAACAAACAATACAAGCTGGAAATAAGCTACGAAGCCACACCTAGAAAAGGTTTGTATTTCATTGGTTGGAATGTAGACGCAAAGAACACCACAAATGACCGCTACTTCACGCGCAAACAAATATGGACACAGGGACAAGGCATTGACAATCGTCATTGGATTCCATGTTACGATGATGTCAATGATAAAATGATTACCGAAACGACAATCACTTTTGATTCTGCTTACACGGTTGTTTCGAATGGTGTGCTTAAAGAGAAAAAGAAAAATATCGATGGCACCGCCACCTGGCATTACGCTATGAGTAAACCGATGGTTCCCTATCTAATCATGATAGGCATTGATAAATACGCTTACAAAGATTACAAGAGTAAGAATGGAATGGTCAGCCGCCAATACTATTATGCCGACCATCCCGAAACTGTGGTTCCAACCTATCAATACAGCGCTGAGATGATGGATTGGCTAAGCGAACAAACAGGGGTTCATTATCCGTGGGAAACCTATTGCAATGTTCCTGTGCAGGATTTTATGTATGGTGCTATGGAAAACACCACGGCCACAATTTATGGAGACTTCCTGTTGAACGACAAGCGCACTGTTTTAGAGCGCCCCTACCTTTCTACCAATACCCATGAGTTGACTCACCAATGGTTTGGCGATTACATTACCGAATACAGCGGCACGCACCATTGGCTGCATGAGAGCTTTGCAACCTATTATGCCAAACAATTCGTTCATCATGTGCTTGGCGAAGACCGTTATGAATGGGACCGGAGAATGGAACAGAACAACGCGATGAACGCTGACAGAATTAACCGGTATCCTGTCGCCCACACAATGGGTGGTAGCAATCGTCACTATCCCAAAGGCAGTGCGGTGATTGACATGATTCGTTATGTTGTGGGCGATTCTGTTTATAAACGTAGCGTAACAAATTACCTTAGGAAGCATGCATACGCAAACGTGCTTACCAGCGATTTCAAAATGACCTTTATGGAAACTGCCGGGGTAAACCTCGATTGGTTTTTTGATGAATGGATTTCACGGGCAGGTTTCCCCCAATTTGAAGTTAGCTACCAGAGACAAAAGGAGCGCGTTGCATTTTTTGTAAATCAAAAACAGAAAGTCGATGAACTGACGGGTTACTTCAAAATGCCGGTTGTGTTTGAAGTGCATTTCAAAGATGGTTCGTTTTCCGGTTCCAGAGAGTGGGTAAGTCGCGCGGCTGATACCGTTTACTTAAACGCTACAATCGGTGCCGAAATTGATTACGTGCTCTTCGATCCCGGTTCCTCTGTTTTGAAAACGGTAGAATTCAAAAAGAGTTTTGAAGAACTGTCCTCTCAATTGCTGAATGCAAAACATTTCATTGACCGCTACGATGCCTTACATGCTTTGCTCGATACATCTGTAGAAAGAAAGCGTGATTTGCTGCTGGCTGCTTTTGCCAAGAATAACTTCCAAACCCTTCAGGCGGAAATTGTGTTGCAGCTTTCTAAAGATAATAATCCGGCCTCTATTAATTTACTACGCACTGCTTTACACGACAAAGATATGATGGTTCGCAGAAGTGTGATTGACTACCTTGATACTTTCCCCTTATCGTTAATGCCGGATGTACAAATCCTGCTAAACGACACTTCCTACATAAACTGCGAAACTGCTCTTCGCAAACTTTGCAAGCAGTTTCCTGACAGAGCGGAAACCTATCTGGCAGAAACAGATAACCTCTACGGCATCAATAATAATCTGCGCATGGCCTGGCTGGAAATGAAAATCAAATACGGCACCACCGGTATAGAAGAAGCGAGAAAACAATTAACTGATTACAGTTCTAATCGTTTTGAATTCAGAACCCGGGGACGTGCTTTTGATGCCATCGAACGGTTGGACTATTGCAATGAAGAAATAATTAAAAACCTTTTCAACGCCTGTACCTATACCAACAGTCGATTGGCAAATCCGGCAGCAAGGTGTCTAAAGTCTTTGTTGAAGACCTCCACCAATGCAGAAATGGCCAGGAACATCTTTAAGGCCAACACATGGAAGGACTGGGAAACTAAGATTATAGAGGCGCAGTTGAAATAAGAAAGAGAAACTGAATGCTTATGACTTGTTCTTCCAAGTCTTCCGGCTCTGCGGGTGACTTGGAAGTTTTAATGAAATTTTGAAGTCTGCGACTTCAAAAGCAGTTAAACATATACACCACCTTCACTAATTATTTTTAGCTTCGTTTAATGGGCTTCGCTTACAAATTTGATGATGCCGATGGCGTTTACTTTACCACCTGTGCTGTAGTTGAATGGGTAGATGTTTTTACCCGCAGTATCTACTGCGACATTGTAATTGAAAGTTTGCAGTATTGCATAGATAAGAAGGGATTAGTATTGCATGCCTGGGTAATAATGCCCAACCATATTCATTTGGTTATTTCAAGAAAAGGCACCGATAGCTTTTCCGATATTATGCGCGACTTTAAAAAATTCACCTCCTCCAAAATTATTGAAGCTATTAAGCTAAATACAGAAAGCAGACGCAACTGGATGCTTTGGTTATTTCAGTCGGCTGGCAAAAAGAACAGCAACAATACCAACTATCAATTTTGGCAACAGGAAAATCATCCAATAGCGTTAGAGAGCAGTAAGTTTGTGAAACAAAAGGTGGAATATATACACGAGAACCCGGTTACAGCTAAATTAGTAGATACAGCTCAACGATATGTTTATTCCAGTGCCAAGGATTATGCGGGTGAAAAGGGACTGTTGCCTATAACTATTTTAGATGAGGTATATTATCCGTAGCGCTCAGGAAGTCACAGACTTCCTGTTTCCATTGGAACTTCCAAGTCACCCGCAGAGCCGGAAGACTTGGAAGAACAGGTGTGTCAAAGGATTTTGAAATTTCCAATATATGAGCGTCTCGTCTAAATAGCCAACTTTAATTTCTGTTTTATCACTCCCATCAAGTGGAATATATTTTTCAATAATAGTCTGTCCACGAAGTCCTTCTTCAACTCGGCTATACTTTTTTGTCGTCTCAAATGTTGTCCTGAAGTAGTCTTGCCAATTCTTGTAATCGTATCCGTTTAAACTAATCATTGTTTTTATTGCACTGTCGTTTGAAGCTTGTACTGGCTAAAAGGTTGCCGCTAATGTTTCTCGGGTTAATGAAATGATGCATTAAACCACGCTACTTGTCCGCAAATAATAAACTAAACTAAGAAAGAGAAACTCAATGCAAAAGATTGCTTCTCTACTCTATTCACTTAGCCCTTCACTCGCGCAGGGTCACGAGGTAGAGGCCCTTCGAGGACGAAAAGTAGGATTTTGTTCTGTTTTGGCAACGGTTCTTCTTAATCTTGATATGGCTTAAATAATCTACCTTTTGGTCTTTTAGGTATTAATCCTACAACTCCTAAGTTTTCAATAAAATGATTTTTACAGAGTTTGCCTCCTTTCAATGACTTTTCAATACAATCATCCTTAATGCATTTTTCATTTCCATCTACAAATGAATTTATATTACTTTCCATATAAACACTCATGCCAGCACTATAAATTAACATCTCATCTGGGGCCATAAATTGATTCTGGATCCAATCCTGTAATTCAATTATTGGTACTTTAAATAAATATTCATCATTTCCCCAATTCCAAGCCCTGCTGCTTTGCCAGAATTGATTACAAATTTCACAAACAAACAAAATATTTTCTGTATCTGACTTTGAAACTAATTTAAGTTGCTTTTTTAAATCCTTACTCTTCTTAATTCTTTCGTTAATTGCCTTTCTTATTAATTCAATATCTGAATATTCACCGCAGCTACATTTTTTCATTTTGAGATGGTTAGGAGTAGTTCAAAAGCATTGTGTACAACGTTTTGCAGATTTGCGATGGGGGGCATTCCAGCACAAACGTTCATGCGAAGATAAAAATTCTCAGTAACCACAAAACTGTCTGCGAAGCACGAAACCCCGTCTATTGCAAATGTGCTGTTAGCAGCACACCAATTAGTTTTCATTAGTATGGATTTTTTGACCACGAAATTTTTCGAAGGGTATCTTTTGTCATAGCAAAACCGATTGCATACTCGTCAATATTTATATAGTATGTGAAAGACACCGTGTCACCAGCCCCTGACAGTGTGCCGTAAACAATTGTATCTCCTGATTTTGTCATTGACCTACCAGGATCATTATGATCACTGTCAGGAAGCCCTAAACTGTTGATAATGTCTAGTCGCGTTGTTTTTTCGACACTAATTTCTCCAGGTAATAAGGCTTTTTTATCAAAAAATTCCACGCTTGCTAATTCTGGTTTTGTGTTAGCACGTTTCCAAAACCTAAATTCAAAAAAGTCATAATAAACTGTAAGTAAAGAATCGGCAATTTCGTTTTCCTCACCCAAAGAGATGGTTGATATGTGTTTAGGTCTACCCTTTAAAGCAAAAATATTGTCTAACGAATTATTTTTAAAATATGGCTCTCCATATTGATATAATGCTTTGATGAGAGAGTCTTTATTGACAGTTTTAATTATATCAATGTTCTTTATTTCCTCCGTCTTTTGTGGTCCATTACAAGATGTTGCAATAGTTATAGCTATCAATAAATAAATCAGTGTCTTCATGTCTTTTTACTTGGTTGCCGCTAACTTTATTATAGAGGAAGTTTGATCCTCAAAAACTCCCTCCTATTTTCCGTTATACGAATATAGGAGGAAGTTTTTTCAAATTTCAGTTTCATCCTATTGTTAGGTGCAGATATTGGCCTGCCGGGCTCGCCTATTGCTTATAAATCTTCGTTTCATAGTTATAACGGCTCCATCTATACTCATAGTTCGTTGATTTATGTTTAAGAATCATCGATTTATAAGCGAGGTTCGTTGATTTATGCTTAGTAATCTTCGATTTATAAGCATAGTTCGGTCATCTTTAAGCATAGTTCATCGATTTATAGTTATAAATCTTCGATCTATAAGCAAGGTTCATTGATTTATGCTTAAGAATCCTCGCTTTATAAGCAAAGTTCGTTGATTTATGCTTAGTTATCTTCGATTTATAAGCATAAATCGGTCAAAATATTCATCTCTCCTTCTGCTTTAGTTTGTGGTCTACAAGTTGCTTTTTGAGTGACTCAAGTTATTTTTTGTATTGAACAAAAGTTATTTGTATTCAGTAAAAAGTTGAAACTTTTTTTCGCGTTTGCCGAATAATTTTCCCGTCTGCAAAAACGGAAACATCCTTAAAAAAACAAACAAAGGGGTGCTACACAAAAGCAGGCGTTCTTAGCTAAGGAACGGTAATTATTTTTTAACTAAACAAAAATTTAAAACAGCAAATTATGCTAAAAAGGTATTTCGTATTTTTCATTGTAAAGTTGGGTTATTCAGGTCTTTCCCCACTTAAAAAAGCAAACAAAGCCAATCACATTGTAGATAAGATGACCGGCAACGGCAATTATCCTTCACCGGTTCCGGCATTGGCCGATGTAACCAAGGCAGCCGATGATGTAGAAGCTGCACAGGGAGCTATGGACGGTTCTAAAATCAAGACCAAAGAGCGCGACAATAAGGTGGCTATACTGGACGCTACTATGGAGCAGTTGCAGGGTTATGTAATAACTACAGCAAAAGGCGATGAAGAGAAAATTTTGAGCAGCGGTTTTGAAATCAGCAATCCGCGAACTAAAACTACTAAAGCAGGGCCGCTAACCGGATTAACTATTCAGCCAACTATTAATGAAGGCGAGGTTAATTTAAAGTGGAAGCCTTTGGCTAAGTCGGGTATTAAGAAGATAAGCGTTTCTTATGACCTTATAACCTGGCAATTGAAAGGTGAAACAAGTAAATCAAAAATTACCCTCACCGGTTTAACGAGTGGCAGTATGGTTCACGTTCGGGTAGCTTGTGTAAACACAGCGGGCAGCGGCCCTTGGAGTGATATTGCTTCGTGCAAGGTGCTGTAAAAATTGATGAACCACCGCCCTTAAAACAAAAGCGTCCCGCAGAAATGTCGGGACGCTTTTTGTTTTGTCGTTGGTCTATCGTCTTGTGTCTCCTCTTAAAAATTATACCCGTTCTTCTCCAACATATAATCTGCCACTTGTCTGCGCACATCCTTGGGGTTGATGTTGTAACTGCGCAGCATTCTGCGCATTAAGTATTTCAGGCTGGCCTTCTCCGCTCCCTTGGCATAGCTGTCAATAGCATTGTTGGCCGATTTGCGAACCACATCCAGCGCATCGTATAAATACAACTGCGCCATCTTGGTCTTCACCTCCAGTTCTGCTTTGTTCATACCGGGTTTCTCGCTCAGTTTCTTCACACGCAGAAAAGCAGATTCTGTAACAAAAGCCATCGAAAGAATATCGGCCAGGTTCATGACTATTTCCTGTTCATCTACCAGTTTCTCTTTCAGTTTAGCACCCGCAGCACCGGTAATGATCAGGAAGATGGCTTTGAGGTTATTTACAAATTCAAATTCGGTTTCTAAGAAACCGCCACCACTGAAGGGGTTGAAGTTTTTGAGAATAGTAGAAGGAATAAAACTCTTCGCATCGCCCATCTTCAACTCCTTGGTTACGAACGAGCGTTTATAAAACTCGGCCAGCGTGAGCATTCTGTTAATCTCGTTGGTGCCCTCATATATCTTGGTAATGCGCGCATCGCGGTAAGCCATCTCCACACCAGTTTCCATACTGTAACCCATGCCGCCAAATATCTGAATGGCTTCGTCACCGGTGTTGCACATGGCCTCGCTACCCAGCACTTTCAATATAGCGCACTCAATGGCGTATTCGCGCATGGAGTTAATCTTGGCTTCGTTGGGGCTTGTGCCCTGCCCGACTGCGTCAGTCAGGCGGGCGTTCTTCAACAGCTCATCGTGCTTTTTATCTACATCGGCACCTACGCGATATACGCCTGCTTCAATCGCAAACAGATTGGCAGCAATAATGCCAAGCTTTTGTTTCATGGCTCCGAACTCAGCAATAGGTTTATTGAACTGAATTCTTGTTTTGCAATACTCCACTGTTTTATCCATCCCGAACTTCATCCCCCCTACCCCACCGGCAGCTATCTTAATACGTCCGCTGTTCAGAATGTTCAGCGCCATATTGAATCCCTTTCCTCTTTCGCCCAGCAAATTCTCTTTCGGAATCTTTACATTATTGAAAAAAACCTGCACGGTTGAGGAAGCCTTAATACCCATCTTCTTTTCTTCCTTGCCTATCGAAATTCCTCCAAAGTCTTTCTCCACTATAAAGGCAGAAAGTTTTTCGTCCTTATCAATCTTGGCAAACACCGTAAACACCTCGGCAAAACCACCGTTGGTAATCCACATCTTTTGTCCGTTCATAATGTAGTGAGTGCCTTCGGCATTCAATACCGCATGGGTCTTTCCGCTGTTGGCATCAGAGCCCGCACTTGGCTCGGTCAAACAATACGAACAACCCTTTTCGCCACTTGCAATGCCCGGTAAGTATTTTTGTTTTTGCTCTTCGGTGCCATACCAGGTGATGGGTAAAGAACCAATAGAAGTTTGGCACCCTATAGTGGTTGCAAAAGAAAAACCACCGGCAAGGCCTTCGGTAAAAAGCAAAGCGGTATTAAAATCCAATCCTCCACCACCATATTTTTCATCAACCGAAACTCCACACAAACCAAGAGCCGATGCTTTCTTAAAAATCTCCATCACCAGGTCTTTATCCTTCTCGGCATCTAAACCCGCTACTTTGGCAATGCCGAGTCCATGCACTTCTTTCAGCATGAAATCCTTTACGGTGTTGTAAACCATTTTTTGTTCCTCGGTAAATTCCTCGGGAATAAAAACATCGGCTATGTTGGTGTTCTTAAGTAAGAAAGATCCGCCTGTTAATTTAGATGCCATAATGATTATTGGTTTTTAAAATGAATACTAACTCTTCTTTGTTTTTGCAATCCAATCGTTCACTAGTTCTTCCAAAGTAGAAAGTGAAACGGCCCCATTCGTCAACACCACATCATGAAACTGACGGATGTCGAATTTGTTTCCCAACTCTTTCTTCGCATGTTCGCGCAGCTCAAGAATCTTCAGCATACCGATTTTATAACCGGTAGCCTGACCCGGCCAAAGGACGTAACGCTCAATTTCATGTTCAATATCGCCCTTGGCGTTAGCTGTATTCTTCAAAAAGTATTCGATGGCCTGTTCGCGTGTCCAGTGCTTGGTATGAATACCTGCATCTACCACTAATCGTGCAGCGCGGAAAATCTCCATACTCAACCTTCCGAAATCGGAATAAGGGTCCTGATATTTTCCAACATCCTTGCCCAACTGCTCAGCATACAATCCCCAACCTTCTACATAAGCTGTAAAGAACTCGTGTCTGCGGAACTTAGGCACTCCTTTCAATTCCTGCGATATACTGATTTGCATGTGATGCCCCGGAATAGCTTCGTGATAAGTCAGGGCTTCCATTTGATATTTAGGTTCGTCAGCCATGTTATAGGTGTTCACATAATATCTCCCTGGACGAGAACCATCTTCCGCAGCATCTTCATAAAAAGCACCACCGGCACTTTTCTCACGAAATGCTTCCACTTGTTTTACTACCAACGGTGCTTTAGGAAGTGTGGAGAATAAGTCCGGTAACTTCACGCGCATGCTGTCAATATAATTATTGGCATCGGCCAGCAATTGCTTCTTGCCTTTTTCATCGTTCGAATATTTAAACTGTGCATCTGTACGCACAAAATCAAAAAACTCCTGCAACGAGTCGCTCTTAAACTTAACGGTTTTCATAATCACGCGCATCTCATCCTGAATGCGCGCTACTTCTTTCAAACCGGTTTCATACACCTGGTCAGGTGTCATATCAGTAGTTGTATGAAAATGTAATTGACTGGCATAAAATTCCGCACCATTCTTTAAACTCCAAACTCCGTTGCTTCCCTTTTCTTTTGCCTTTGGTTCAAGGGCAGTCCAGTAATCGAGTAATTTTTGATAAGAAGATTTCACGATGGTCTTCAAAACATCGGAAGCTTCAGTAATCAATTTATCCTTTTCTGCCTTCTCCATATTCAATGCAATTACTTTCGCTGAAAAATCAGCCAGCAAAACATTGCTGTCATCTTTCTTATCCAGCGAAGCGATAAACGCTTTCAAATCATCAGTTACATAATGAAAGGTGAAATAAGGAGGAATAGCACCCAGCGCTTCGCTCTTTTTCAAATCATCCAGGGTTTGGTCGAAGACCTTATCTATCTTCTTCAAACGGGAAAGATACGCCTGCGCATCGGCCAATGAATCAACACGGTGAATGTTGATGAGGAAAGAAGGCAAATCATTATGCACACCGCCCATTTGCGTAATCTCGTAGCCAAAGTGACGCCACTTCAAACCTTCTTCGGTGCGTTTTACATCTTCCTGCAACATGCGGACACTCAGCTTCGTTTGCGCATCCAAAGCATCTAAATTGAATTTGGCAAGAATGGTATCAACCACAGCTTTCTGAATTGCAAACTCTTTATCTCCATTTTCATCACTGCGGTCGCTCCAGCTATCGTAACCGGTTTTCAAACCAAAGGACGAAGCTGTTTCCGGACTGCGCGCTACAGCTTCATCAAATTTCACATCGAGGAAATCATTAAGCTTTTTGGATTCGGCAGCAATCTCAGCTGCCGTGTATGTTTTTGTTTGCATTCTATTGTTACACGAAGAAAGCAACACAATAATGAGCAAGGGAGAAATCTTTTTCATGAAAAGTAAAGAGTGAATAGTTGAATACTAAATTATAAACAAGGAAAGCTAAAAGCATTAAACCATCTTGACTCCGTTGATTTTACACAGCCAACCTAACTGACCGGCATGTGAACCTTCATGGCGAATGGCATGTTGAATAATGGTCTTTATACTTTTGCTTTGTGAGAATGCCAAACCCAGCGGGTTGTCTTTTTCCAAATCTTCATCGCTCAAACTGCGAATGTGCGCCATAGCCGCTTCGTGAATAATCTTGCGGTCATTGAGGATTGCCTTCATATCTACCTTGGGTTCGTGAAGGCTACCATCGCTGCCAAAGCTATAATGCTCCAGCCAGTTCACTTCCGGTGATATTCCTCCGGTAGCTTTTATCAAAAGAAAATCTTCGCTCCAGCAGAGGTGCGCGTTCAACCAGGCAAGGCTGTTTAGCTTGGCTCCGTTCACTTCCCAGTTTTTGTGCGGGTCAACTTCTTTCAGGTTGCCGGTGTAATACTTCACCAAACCATAAGCCATTTCATAAGTGTCGGCAAGGATGTTTGCAGTAGTGCTCATTGAATTAATTTAAATGAAAAACGAAAATGAAAATTTAATCGAACTGCAAAAGAGAAGCCGCATACTACCTTATCGAACTAGGGTAATGGTTCCCTTCTTCAGTATCTCCTCCCCATTCAGGCGTTTTGCTACTACAGTGTAAGCATAGATACCAATATCGCATTTCTTGTTCTCAAATTCCCCATTCCAACCACGACTAACGTTGTGCGATTCGAAAACCAGTTGTCCCCAACGATTGTAAATCTTCATATTGAAAGGGTCGAGTGTTTCATTCGTGATGGCACGGAACTCATCATTCACGCCATTATTATCCGGTG
The DNA here is from genome assembly GCA_947478005.1 of Bacteroidota bacterium. Lineage (GTDB taxonomy): Bacteria > Bacteroidota > Bacteroidia > Chitinophagales > LD1 > Bog-950. The sequence continues at coordinate 19,007 of CANJVG010000006.1, read as the reverse complement.
AAAAGCCCGATGGGAAAATTACATGCAGTGCAGTATCGTTGTTGATTACTTCATCTTTAAACCAGACAAACACAGTATCCGATTTTTGTGCAGTAATAAACACCACCGAGGTCAGGCTATCGGGAGACGGTGTGTGATAAATGAAATCGTAATGGTCGAACACATAGTTGTAGGTATGATTAAGCGTGGTGAGGGTTTTGCCCGTTGCTTCAAAGTCAATGTTGGTTCCATCGGTAAACTTGAAAATGGCAGGATAAGAAACCGGAGTAACACCGGCCACCTTTACATTACCCGCAAAAGGATTATGCTGTCCCCCAGCCCAAACATCTACCCAAATAGCAATTGAATCCTGTGTGTAATAAGCATAAATAGTATCGTCCTGAACCACCGTGAAACTCATAGGAAGAGCAGTGGCATTCGGGATAGGACTATGATGCAACAACTGCCAGTTAATAAAGTGATAAGTAGGATTCGGAGTTTCGTTCACGGTTAATTGTGTTCCTGTTTCTACGCGAAGCGTATAAGGATAACCCGGGCTTGGATATGAAACTCCATTCACCGAAACATCTCCGCCTGTGGCAGGAACTGCCTGCACGGTAATATTAAATGAATCAGGCACAGGAATCTGGGCAAACTGAGCGTAGATAGTATCACTCTGAGTAATCGTGCAACTCATGGGGTTGGCAGTAGCTGATGGTAAAGCAGCAGCATAGACCACATGCCATCCGGTAAACTGAAAACCATTGCTTGCAGTAGCACCAACGTTTAAAACACTTCCATCTGCCACACTCAAGGCGTAGGGATAATTCGGATGAGCATACAAAGTGCCGTTCACAGTTACATCTCCACCGTTAGCGGGAAGAGCCTGAACAACCACATTGTGATTGGCCACGTTTGCCTGAAAGTTCACAAACAGCGTATCACTTTGTGTGAAAGTGAATGAAGCGGTGGAAGCATTCGTGTTCGGATTGATGGTGTGATGAGCAATTGACCAGTTTACAAAGCTATAACCTGTATTCGGCAGAGCCGTAATGTTCATCAGCAATCCGGTTGCCTGATGAATGAGTGTAGGATATGTGGAGATGATATTCGCGTTAAGATTGACACTGCCACCGGCAGGAATATTGGCCACCACCACCAGATTGGCGCTGTCAGGCACCAGCGCAAAATTAGCCGTGAGTGTATCTATCTGGCTAATCGTAAACGAACCGCTGATGGCGTTGTTATTCGGATTAACAACATGGTGATTTAAGCTCCAATTCACAAAGTTATAACCCACATTAGGCGTAGCAGACAAATTCAACAGCGTAGCACTCGCGTATCGGTTTGTAGTAGGATAGGTAGTAACTACATTTCCGTTTACCGTAACGCTACCACCGGCAGGAATGTTTGCCATCACCGTTAAATCAGCACTGTCAGGAATAACCGAATAATTAGCCGTGAGTGTATCATCTTGGGTAATCGTAAATGTACCGGTAATGGCGTTGTTGTTCGGACTTACGACATGGTGGTTCAATGTCCAATTCACAAAGTTATATCCGATATTCGGAGTGGCAGAAATATTTAGCAAGATTCCTGATTCAAAACGCAACACTGTAGGGTAAGCCGATATAAATGCTGAATTAACCGCTACAAAACCAGCACCGGAAATATTCTCCAACACGGTTAAATCAACACTATCCGGAATGGCGGCAAAAACTGCTGTGAGCGTATCATCCTGATTGATGGTGAAAGTGCCGTTGATGGCCGTGTTGTTCGGATTTATAACATGATGATTCAACGTCCAGTTTACGAAATTGTAACCAATATTTGGAGTAACAGAAATATTCAGGAGAGTTCCGCCTTGATAACGTAGAACTGTAGGATAAACAGATACAACACTGGAATTCACAGTGACAGTTCCCGCAGCAGGAATATTAGCCATTACCGTTAGGTTCGCACTATCAGGAATCACAGTGTAATTTGCGGTGAGGGTATCATTATCCAAAATCATGAAGCCCACATTCTGAGCATTATTATTTGGCAGGAGTACATGATGAAGAATAGTCCAGTTATTAAAGATAAATCCGGTATTCGCTGTTTCTGTAATTGTCAATACCGTGCTATCAGCAAAAGTGAAAGTATATGGATAAGAAGAAGGCATAATGCCATTCACCGAAATATTGCCCGCAGCTACGGGATTGGTAAGCACCGTAAGGTGAACTGAATCGGTACGGATGAAAACAGCCGTGAGGCTATCACCCGTGTTCAACAGATTAAACCATATACTATCATTAGCAATGCCCGGAGTGATTGTATGGTTTTGAATCGTCCAATGCGAGAACTGATAGCCTACATTGGCATTTGCTTTGAAAACCAAATCAACTCCGCCAAAATAGGTCGAGTACCATGGATAAACAGTAGGGGTAATCGTATTCACGGTAACAGTACCGCTGTTTGCAGGAAAAGTATTCACCACCAATGGATAAGGTCCTGTTACATGATAGCAAGTGTCCATCGCACCTCCAATAAACGCACATCGACCGGTGATTTGATTGCGCAGATACTGCACATTCTGTTGCCACTGGGTGTAGCTTCCGCTCCAACGCGTACATTGCCGTTGCATTTCGGGCTGAATGCGTGCAATCATCGTATCGAGGTGATTGGTCATGTTGGTGCAACTGAACGCAGTGTTAATTAAATCGGCAAAACGATTAATGTACAGTTGCTTGAAGGCAGGGTTCTGCATCAGTGCATTGAAGATGACAATATGCCCCATAGCGGGACCAATATTCAGATTGCTGAAATCGGGTCCTCCTCCACTTGCTGTATTTATATCGCAAGGATTAGCTGTGTTGCCGGTGTTACCCCATCCGGTAAAATCCTCTCCTAAATCGAAGGTATTGTCTTCATCCCACAACCAGTATTTCCACTTTTGTATGTTTGGCTGCTTGCGCCCACGCCACCAGGCGGTGTTCCAATTCAGCCAATCGCTGTCGACTGTATAAAGTCCAATAGCAATGGCATCAATCATGCTCATCACATTCAGTCTATCGGTAACGAAAGTGTAATTGGCAGGAATAGCCAGGTTATTGCTGATGACAAAATTGTAAAGATTGTTCCAGGCGGTATCGCTGCCTTGCCGAATAATCATGCTGCCCCAATAGTTCAGATTGTCAACGTACTTCTCGCTTTGGTTGTAGTAGTAATCGAAATAATCCTTATCCACCTTATCGCGAATTTCATACACGCCCCAGTATTGACCGTTGATGAAGAGCAAACAATGTTCCATTCTTCTTAAATCAACATTGAGCTTGAATTTTTCAGCCAGGGTTTGCACATAGGCATCACGAATATGCGCTGCGGGATTGGGCAAATTGCCGGGGAAATTATCACTCGCAGCCGCTTTCAAAATCAACCAGTTGTAGTGATGGCGCGGAGTGGTGCTAAACATTTTATAGTTTATGTCTTTACCGGTGCCGTATTCATCTTCTACATTAAAATCCATCCCCTTTTGCGGATAGGCCCAGGAATCGTTTCCATGCGGAGAATATTCACTTTCTATTTCAAAAATCTGACTGCCGTTGGTACCGAAATATTCCATGCTGCCCACAATGGAATTTACGTTGCTCTGAAACAAATTATTGAACTGGTCAGATGCAAGTGACAAAACGGGCAGGGTATGCGTTTCATTTATAAAGTAGGTATTGTTTTCGGTGAAACTGCCGACATAAAGACCGGCATTGTCATAGGCTCTTGCGCGAATAACGGTATTGGCGGAAACGCTGATGGGTCCTGTATAAAGCGTTGAAGCAGTGGTTGGGTTAGAACCGTTGGTGGTATAGCGAATCTTGGTGTTGGCCATTGGGCAACTAAGCGAAACCGACTGCGTGCCTGTGTAAAACCCTGCGGGTAAACTGAACTGCACCTTGGGCACATAATCGGTGTAAGCCGTTTGCACATTGTTAGTAGCATTAGGAGTGGAATTTTGATACACGCCCCATACCAACGAACCATCTGCGTTTCTACCGCGCGACTGGTCTACCCGGTTAGGGAAAAGAGTGATGGAATCAACAATAGTTACCGAGGCATTCGAAAGAATAATTACTTCCGAAGTATCGGATTGAGTGAGTTTGAAATTGGTGTGGTATTGTCCGTTGAACAGACCATCTAAATTGGAACAGAAAAAAACTTTGAAGCCATGAGACGGAATAGTAACGCCAGCCGGAATTGGCCATTTAACCAAGTTGCCGGGGTTATCGGCCAAAAACCAGCCGCCAATATTTACGGCAGAAGCAGTGGGGTTATATAGCTCTATCCAATCGTAATAATTACCGCTTACATCGGCATAGTCTGTTTTGTTGGCAGCCGAAAATTCGTTGATAACCACCTGGGCGTTCAGCGAAACAAACAGCGCCATTACAAAAGCAAAAATCAGCGGGTACCTTTTCATCATGAAGATTGGAATTATATAGAGTAACAAATGTAGATTAAAATGTGAGATGAATGGTTGCAGATGGCCTGTGTTCAAAGGCAGTCCCTGTCAGACAAAAACAGAAAGCCGTTTCTTGGGAACAGGAGGTCAAAGGACAAACCCATTCATTGAAATTCGGAAACTGATAATCGGAGCGTTCTGATTTTAGTTTGGCACATTCGCCTTCTTGTTTGCATAGCAATCATCCAGAGTCGGTGCATCGGAGTTATTATTTCTGCCGCTGCCATCCATGTTTCAACCGTTCGCTACAACCATAGGAAGGTAAATGTAAAGCCTTTGCAAGCCATCAACACAACTTAGGAATAGTTATTCCTAAGACAGGAATAACTATTCCTATCCTGAGAATAACTATTTCTGAGTTGAGAATAAGTATTCCTATTTCAAGAATATCTATTCCTGTAACGAGAATAAGTACTCCTAACTTAGGAATAAGTATTTCTAAAACAGGAATAACTATTCCTATCCTGAGAATAACTATTCCTGGGTTGAGAATAAGTATTCCTGTTTCAGGAATACTTATTCTCAACTGTAAACTCCTTCAATTCACCTCTAAAACGTTTCGATTCTGCAATAAAAACGACCATTCCCATTCAAATATCCCTAATTCAAATTTTTAAAATGCGAATGGCAGGTAAAGATTGCGTCTGTTAGACCATCAGTAACGAAGGAAACTTTCACAGCATTTCAGCAAAGAAAGTGGTTGAGGGGAATACCGTTGGAGAATCATCCATAAAGGATAAAGAAAACAATATAGCGGTTTTAAAAACCAACTATCAGTCATAAAAAACAGACCAACTACCAGCGTTTTCCTAAGTGGAACGACAGATAGAAACCAATTTGATAGAAACGGTTGTGGTTATTGACCAACAAAGGCAGTTGCTTATAATAAGCATCGAGCACCACCCCTGCCTCGAGTGATTTTACAATAGCATCCTTTGTGCCCCAATCGAAGTTTAACCCCGCCCGCAGGTTCAAGCCCGGCACCGGCTGCATTTTATTCAGTCCATACCTTATGGGCGAAGCACCCTCGATAGAATCATTATTTAAAAAATTGGCGGCATTGGCTGCCGAATAGCCCTCATGCCGAAGTTGTGGGCCAACATCGCTGTTGTTTCTAAAATCAAGATAATAGGGCTTCAACAAACCCAGTGAAAAGCCGCCAAAGAAAACGAAACTCAATCGCACCCCATTGCGATTGGCCTTGTCGGCAATATTCCGCATAAACCCATAGGAAAGGCGAATGACATGAAACTTGTTTTGGACGCCAAACAAATAATCGCGACTGTTTTGATTCTTTGCTTTGAGCTTTTTATCGGTAAGACTAAGATTGTAGGTGTAATCTATTTGCAACAAACGTGTGCGGTAAATATCCTTGATCCAACCATATTGGGCATACAGCGTAACGCCATTGGTTTGCACTCTTAAACCACCCGAGGCCTCGTGCTTATATTGATAATCCTGCGGGTCTATTTCATGCCCATTGCGTTGTGCGTTTACCGCTACCGCCAGAAAAAGAAGAACCGAGAAACAGAGAAATTTAAAAGACATGATGTAACAATATTACGAACTAAATTTGAATAGTTAGTGGTGAATGGTCAGTAGTGAGTAGTAAAAGGCAATATCGCATCTGAAATTTTACTTGCCTTTTGCCTGCAATGCTGCTGCTTTGTTGTTTTTGAGCAATTCATCTTTCGGGGCGAGTTTCAATCCTTTATCGCAAGCTTCTACTGCCTTGGCATATTGGTGCAACTCGTTATAAGCCGAACATATATTGTTCCATGCTAAATAGCTGTTTGGCTGGTACTTTAGAATCATTTTAGAGGAAGCGATGCATTTTTCAAATTCGCGCTGCATATAGTAGTTATAGCTCAGGTTGATATAGTAATTAGCATCGGGCTTAAATACCTGCTTAGCCTTTAGTGTTTCGCGCAGATTGTTTTTGAGCAATTCAAAATTAGGGTCCACCTTGATGCCAACGGCACCAAATTCAAGGGCCTCGTCAAACATGTTCAGTTCATTATAACAAGCAACCACGTTGTTTATCATCAGCATGTTTTTAGGGGCCAGTTGATGTGCTCTTTTAAACGCAAGGACAGCAGCATTGAAATTCTTCTTGCCGTAATAACTCATGCCTTCATTAAAAGCATTAGCCGCAGGGTCAGCAGAAACGGCAGCCGCAACAGGTGCGGCATTATTCGCAGCAGGAGTCGAAGAATTTTCGAGTCGATAGTTTTTAATAATGGCACAGAGTGGTGCACTATCTGCCATTATTTCGCACACCGTGCCTTTAGGCGGCCAGTGATAGACAATATCGGGAGCAAACTTGCCCTCGGCCGGCATTTGGATAAAGTAATCCCAATCTCTGGAATCTTCATTTGCTAAAACGGCTACAAAGCGCGAACTCTTTTCGGTGAAATGGTTTAGCTTGGCTTGCTCACCATACCACAAACGTATTCTTCCTTTGTTTTGAGCAGTAGCTGTTGAATCGTGTTTTTCAATCCAGTCGAAGGCGGGCTTTATGGATACACCCCAATAGTCCATTTCAAAGTTTTTGAAGGCCGCCTTGGTGCCTCCTATCAACGGAGAAAAATACATCGCCTGCACCGGATGATTATGGAAAATAAACAGAACCGGTTCTGAAAGAATAATTAGAAAAGCAATACCTACCGATAGTTTTAGATAAATATCGCGTACTGTTTTAAAAACTTCGGCCCAACCCAATGAAGCTAAAACAATGATGGAAGGAATAACAAAAGTGATATGCCTTGCACTGTTGTAAATATTTGAATTACCCAGGATGATAGAAAGAACCGGAAACACAGCCGAAAAGAAAAGCAGGGCATAAGCAGAGATTCGCCAGTTCTCCTTTCTAATGAATTTGGGAATGAGAATAAGAAACAGCGCTAAGCCCGAAAGCGACACAACCGGAAGGGTAATGTATATCCATTTAGGAACAAAATACCAAGGTAACCTGCCGGTGCCAATCCATTTCCCTTCAAAAAGCTCGTTGATGATAAAGGTGTTGAAGTTTTTGAAAACAGACATGGAGCGAAGCGGATTGAGCAACGGATTGTTCATTGCCCACGGCCAGAATAGAGAGGTGCCCAAATAACCCGCTATGGATATGGCAATAGCCAGGGCAAAAGTTTTGACGATATACTTTTTATCTACTTCTCCGGAAAGTATCTGGAGCAAGAAATAGAAAGCAAGAAACAGCAGAAAATAGAAAATCAGAATCATGGCTCCTGACCTGACCGCCATAGCGAGTGAAAAACTAAGCGCTAACAGAACCAGACGGACTGTACGAATACGTGGCAGTTCTTTTAAAAATGAGATAATCTGCAGAATGCTGAACGCAAAAAAAGTGGCCAGCGGAATATCTTTAGGATTGTTGAGCGAATAACCGAATAGCCTTGGAGTGAAAGTGGCGATGACTAAGGTGAGCAAGGCAACCGCCCAGCTTTCGGATATTCGCTGAGCAATGAGGGCGGTGAAAATAAAAAGCAATGCTCCGAAAAAAGCAGAGAGAATATGCTTCGATTCATATTCATCTAAACTACGGAAAACCGTGCGGTGAAAAACCTCGGCAACTAAATCAAAGAAGCCTCCATAGATATTAATAGCAGTTTTACTGGCAGTACCTTCCGAATAATATTTCCATTGACCCTTTGCATCGAAGGGAGATTCGCCCACTGTTTTATCTTCTCCTGTATACCATGCACATATTTTCTTTCCGTGTTCAAGATGCTGGGGTTCATCTTCGGTAATGCCTGCATCTTTGCTGGCAAAAGGAAGAATGATGGAAACGGCAAGTGCCGATAAAAGGAAAAGTAGTTTAAACGGATTGCTGAAATCAAACTGTAATTTCATTCGGAAAATATTTTGGCTAAAATATCTTTTTGAAGATTTAAACTATAGAGAAAAAAATAGACTAAAAAAGGTCTCCTAAGATGTTAAGATTCCCTACATATCGTAGTTCACCACAATTCCGTGGCTCTTAGGATGGCTCTGGCAGGTAAGCACATAACCTCTTGAAATTTCCGCATCGGTTAAACTTTCGCGGTCATCCATTTCTACCTTACCCGAAATCAACTTAGCCCGGCAGGTACAGCAGGCGGCTACCATGCAAGAATAGGGCGGGTCGTAGCCGGCATCCAATGCAGCTTCCAGGATGGTTTCCTTTTCACTTACTTCAAACTCGCGGGTGTTGCCATCATATATAATTGTTACTTTGGTTCTTCCCGTAAAAGGAACTTCGCTAACTATATTGGTTCCAACATCAGCGGCCTTTTTGTCTTCATCTGCTTTGGCCGTGAAGTATTCAATATGAACTTTCTCCTTTGGAATCTGCAACAGTGCCAGGGCTTCCTCTACACTTTTCATCATAGGTGTTGGACCGCAAATAAAAAACTCGGACTGCTGAAAATTTAAATTGGTGTTTTCGCGAAGTAACTTCAGCGCCATATCTTTAACGATGAAGCCGGTATAGCCTGTCCATCCGGTTTCGGGACCATCGAGCACATGAACTATCTTTAGTCTTTCGCCAAACTGAGCAGCAAGTAATTCAAGCTTATCTTTAAAGATAATACTGCTTGTGTTTCGGTTACCATAAAACAGCACCACTTTGCTTTTCTGCTCTTTGGCCAACACAGACTTGAGAATAGATATAACCGGGGTAATGCCGGAGCCTCCTCCAAAAAGAATGTATTGCTTTTCATTATTTGAATCAATAGAAGAATGAAAATTCCCCATAGGCTCCATCGCTTCGATCTCTACACCCGGTTTGAAATTGTCGTTGATAAAATTAGAACCTTTGCCACCTGCCACCCGCTTCACAGCAATCGTTAGTGGTTCATTCATAAAGGGCGAACTGCAAAAGGAGTAAGAGCGGTTTACCTGTTCTCCGTTAATATTTAACTTGAGGGTAGTGTATTGACCGGGTAAGAAATTGAATTGCTCCTTTAACGCAGCAGGCACTTCGAATGAAACCGAAACAGCATCGGCAATTTCATTTTTCACTTCACTTACTTTCAACTTATGGAAACGAGACATGGGAGAGATTTTTAGATTTTGGATTTGTGGGAGGCAAACATAAAAAAAGAGACGAAGCACGGACAGTTCCCGTCCGCACTTCGTCTCTTTTCATTTACAATTCAATTAGCAGTAATGCTCAAATACTTTGGTAAGATGTGCCGTAATAGTTTCAGCCGAATTGCCTTCAATTTGATGACGTTCTACAAAGTGAACCAGTTTTCCGTCTTTGAATAATGCCATAGAGGGAGAAGACGGAGGATAAGGCAAAGTATATTCACGTGCCTTGTTTACTGCTTCTTTGTCAACTCCGGCAAACACAGTCACCATCTTTGAAGGAAGTTTAGTAGCTGATTTCACTACGGCTTTTAAAGCCGGACGTGCGGCTCCAGCAGCGCAGCCACAAACAGAATTGAATACAAGGAATACGGTTCCCTCTGTTTGCGTTAACGCGATGTCAACATCTGCAGGGGTTAATAAATCTTCAAAACCAACTGAAGTTAAGTCGGCTTTCATGGGGGCTACTAATTCTTGAGGATACATGGTTTTTGATTTTAAATTTTATACGATTAATAATTCATTTACTTACATAAAACCCAGCTCAAGTTTCGCTTCTTCGCTCATCATTTCCTGATTCCAGGCCGGTTCGAAAACTAATTCCATTGTTACTTCGTTTACTCCATTGACTGATTTTACCTTTTGCTCTACATCCCCCGGCAAAGTTCCTGCCACAGGGCAATTTGGCGAAGTAAGTGTCATAACGACCTCTACATTAAAATCAGGAAAGACATTTATCTCATAAATCAGGCCGAGGTCGTAAATGTTCACGGGTATCTCCGGATCGAATACGGTACGCAGCACTTCTATAATGCCTGTCTTAATTTGTTCCTCTGTTAGTATTTCACTCACGCGGTGCGAATTTAGATGAATTCTAAACAAAAGAAAAATAGAAAGGTTAATTCTTTCAAAATCTATCTGACGAGGGTGGTATAAATGCGCTAAAAAGGACGTAAGTTTATGTGCGATGGTATAAAATAATTCGCTTTTTTAGCGCCCTCAAAAATTAAGCATGAAAAGAATTTATCTTCTACTTTCGTTATCAATTATTTTTTCGTTTACACAGGCGCAACTCATCATCAATGAGCTATCGCAAGGAACAGGCACAAAAGAATATGTTGAGCTATTAGTAACAGGAACTCCGGTTTGCGGAGGCGCCAACACAGTTGACCTTCGTGGATGGATAATTGATGACAATAACAGTTGGCACGGCAATAACGGAATAGCAGGCGGGCACGTTCGGTTTGCAAATATTGCTCAATGGGCCAGTGTTAAAATTGGCTCGTTAATTCTTATTTATAACGATGCGGATATGAGCCCCGCTGTTGCGGCATTAGGAGTTGATACCAATGACGTTAACGGAAACTGTGTTTATGTTGTGCCGATTAGCTCGGCAGTACTGGATAAGAACAATAACATTCCCGCCAGTTCCGGGACAATGGTTTCTTATGCATTGGGCAGTCCGACTTATACATCAACAGGAAACTGGGTTATATTAGGAATGGCCAACGGTGGTGACGCCTTTCATACTGTTTCCCCGGCTAATTATGCCATACCTTATCACGCTATAGGATGGGGAGGGACCGGAGATTCTGCTAAGTTGAATGTTTTTTTCTCAGGGTCGCAGTCGGGCGAAGTAATCTATATGGCAAACATGGTTGACAATAACCCATTCAACGCTGCGAATTATGTGGACAGCGCCATTCTAAACAATGAAACTCCGGGCTTGCCTAACAATGCAGCTAATGCGGCATGGATAGCTTCTTTAAATCATAACTGCCAACCTTTTGTTTCTCCTTCTATTAGTATTAATACTCCAGCACAAATTACCTGCTCTAACGCAACTTCAATTCTAACGGCTAGCTCATCAACTTCCGGTTTAATTTATACCTGGAGCAACAGTGTAACGGGAGCTAATGATACTGTGTCCGCTGCCGGCACCTATTACGTAACTGCCACTGATGGAGGAGGTATTTGCACTACTATTGATTCTGTAACAGTTACTTCTGTTAATAGCCTTTCTATTTCAATTACGCCCAGCAATACTACCTGCGGAAATAGTAATGGTAGCGCTTGGGTAAGCGTTGTGAATGGTACTGCAAATGGTTATGCCTGGAGCAATGGAGGCACGAACAATTTGATTGGAGGTTTGGCGGCAGGCACTTACCATGTTACGGTGACCGGAAGCGGTGGTTGCAGTGCAGTAGATAGTGTAGAGATTCTTTCCAGCAGTTTAACGCCTGTAACTATCAGTTCCGCAGCTACTGTTTTATGCGGAGGAGACAGTACCAGGATTTGCGCTCCGGGAGGTTATGTTTCCTATCTGTGGAATTTAGGGGGCACTGACTCTTGTATCTTTGCAAAACAAGCCGGCAACTACTATGTGACCGTTACTGACCAGGCAAATTGCACAGCCACTTCAAACCATTTGCCCCTCAATTATTATCCGGTGCCTTCAGTTTCTATTAGCGTCAATGGTGATTCGCTTACTTCGAATAACGCAACTGGATATCAATGGTATCTGAACAATTCGCCTATTCCAAATGCCACTTCAGCATTGTATGTGGCTACGGTTACAGGAAATTACACAGTTGAAGTTACAGATGCAAACGGATGCCACGCTACGTCAAATCCAACGACTATTACAATTACCAGTATAGATAAACTAAACTCCAGCGAAGGTGTGACTGTTTATCCTAATCCTCTATCAGCCGGTAGCTGGCAGTTGAACGTTGGGGAGAATTTAATAGGAAGTGTTGTGGAAGTTTTTGAAGCTGATGGTCGCTTGGTTTTTAAAGCCATTATTACTTCGCAGAAAACGGCAATTGAGCTGGAAGCAGCTAAAGGCGTTTACCTGATGAAGGTAAGCTCTAAACAACAGACTATTACTAAGAAATTAATTCGTCTTTAATTTCATTCTTCAACCAGAAAGAAAATTGTATGAACAAAGTTGTAACCGGGGCAGATGAAGCGGTAAAAGATATTGCCGACAACGCAGTGATTATGCTAGGAGGTTTTGGCTTGTGTGGTATTCCGGAAAACTCCATTTCGGCTTTAATTCGGAAAGGGGTGAAAGGACTTACCTGCATTTCGAATAATGCAGGGGTGGATGACTTTGGCATAGGGTTAATGTTGAAAACACGGCAGGTGAAGAAGATGATTTCGAGCTATGTGGGTGAGAATGCAGAGTTTGAACGGCAATTACTTTCGGGTGAACTGGAGGTGGATTTGATACCTCAGGGGACTTTAGCTACCCGGTGTATGATGGCAGGTTATGGTATTCCGGCCTTTTTTACACCGGCAGGAGTTGGAACTGAAATTGCAATAGGCAAAGAAACGCGTGAATTTGATGGCAAGGAATATTTGATGGAACATGCCTTTCAATCGGACTTTGCTATCGTGAAAGCGTGGAAAGGCGATACGGCAGGTAATTTGATTTTCAGAGGCACTTCTCGTAATTTCAATCCATTGATGGCCATGGCTGGCAAAATCACAATTGCAGAAGTGGAGGAGTTGGTGCCGGCAGGTGCTTTGAATGCCGATGAAATCCATACACCGGGTATTTTTGTACAACGCATATTTCAAGGTAGTAATTATGAAAAGCGGATCGAACAGCGGACAGTAAGAAAGTAAGCCTCAAAAATTCATCCCTTTATATTCGCCTACTGATTCCATAGGAAAGTCCGTTCCCCTTCTTTCCCACATACAATAACCTGTTTAAGTTTACGAGCCTTGTAGTGTCCTGGAATAAGTATGAACATTACACACATATTTTTTTTGAAAAAAAACATGGTTTTGTACATACTAAATCTTTACCTAATTTCGTTCTATTAAAAAAACAAACACAAAATGAAAACGAACAAAATCGTATTCGCAACCTTGGCAATCGGCTTATTTTGGCTGGCAAGTTGCAAAAAAACAGATACTACCAATCACACGGCTGATCCAAATGCAAAACAGCATAATGAGGATGTATCGAACACCAAAAACGAATCGGATAATGTAAATACTGATGTAAACAATGCACTTAATAATATCTCTGGTTTTTCGGGAAAAACCGATGGTGTGCAGGCGTTGAGTATATGCGGAGCCACTATTGACTCTACCCATCAACATGATGCAGTGAAACCGTACATCGTTATTACGTTTGACGGAATAACCCCTTGTGGAAGCCCAAGCAGAATAAGAAGCGGAGAAGTAAAAGTAGAGTTGATAAACGGCACCAAATGGAGTCAACAAGGTGCTAAATTGAAGATAACCCATACCGACTATAAAGTAATTTATGTGAACCTGAATAATCATTACCTCACCTTTAATGGAGTAAAGTATTTGACAAATGTTGACGGATTTGATTGGATATCCTACTGGTTTTCGGGCGGCTCTTTAACTGCCAGAATTAAGGAAAGAACCTACGATATGACAGTTAAATTTGAAAATGACTCCACTGATTCGTGGAACTCGGCTCGATTAACTACATGGAGTGTGACTAACTACACCACCTTTGCCGCTACGGTAAATGGCGATACAACTATCAACGGAAAAACTATTGATTCCTGGGGAACTACCCGGTTCGGCACATCATTTATTACCGAAATGATTAGTCCTTGGAAATCGGGAACTACTTGCGGATGGTGGAAACCCACAGAAGGTAAGTATATGAGCAGTACTTCCAATTTCTCTGTAACTGCTACCTTTGGAGTAAACGAAGATGGAAGTTCTCATGGCAGCGGTTGCGGTGCTTATGGAATCAAACTTGAATGGAATTATAACTCGGGTCAGGCAACCGGTAATGCAGTAATTCCTTATTTCTAAAGAACCTTTTGCATAATTTTGAAAGCGGAAGCCGAAAGGTTTCCGCTTTTTTATTTTGTTTGAACCAGATAAATCAAACAATGTCCGCAGATGCCGTTCAAATAGAGGAGAGTTGGAAAAAAGTTCTGAATGAGGAGTTTCAGAAACCCTATTTCTCGGGTATCAAACAGTTTATAGTGGTGCAAAAAGCAAAAGGGAAAATAGTATATCCCCAAGGCTCTCTTATTTTCAATGCATTTAACCTTACTCCGTTTGATCAGGTCAAAGTAGTCATTATCGGTCAAGACCCCTATCACGGGGCGGGACAGGCGCATGGTTTGTGTTTCTCTGTTCCATATGGTGTTGTTGCTCCGCCATCACTCAAAAATATATTTAAAGAAATAAAAACTGATTTGGGTATAGAGCCGCCAACGCATGGCAATTTGGAAAAGTGGGCCAGGCAGGGGGTGTTGTTGCTCAATGCCTCGCTAACTGTTAATGCCGGTGAAGCCAATTCACACGCTAATTGCGGTTGGCATACCTTTACGGATGCTTTGATTCAAAAAATATCGGAGGAGAAAGCGGGTATCATATTCCTGTTGTGGGGAAACTTTGCCAAGGCGAAGAATATATTGATTGATTCGACCAAGCATTTTGTGTTGGAAGCCGCACACCCCTCCCCTCTTGCGGGTGGGGCATTTTATGGTTGCAGACATTTCTCCAAAACAAATGAACTGTTGAAACAGCAAGGCAAGGGAGTAATTGATTGGAGTTTGTAATGCCCTCACTCAGGCTGCACTTAAAATGTAATTACCGGCTTTCGTCTGTTTGAAAATCAAATAACTAATTCTGCCTTAAGAAATTCTCTGCCATTTGAATTAGCGTAAACAAAAAGCGCCCCGACAAAATCGGAGCGCTTTTAAATTTATAAACTCTTGTTTATAGTTTAATCAACTTGCGGGTTACGGTAGTTTTGCCACTGCTGATTTTAATAAAGTAAATACCATCCGAGAGTTGACCGGTATTTATCTCTGTCTTGAGTTGATTAATTTCGGCTTTATAAACCAGCCTTCCATTTACATCTACAATTTCAGCCTGTGCGCCCATCAGTTCTTTAGCAGCCGCCAATGTCCAGTTACCGGATGTGATTGGGTTTGGATAAATCTCAAAATCAAGTGTAGTTTTCAAATCATTTATACCCGAAATAATCACTGCGTTTGAAACCACCTGACAACCATTGGAATCGCCAATTCTAACGGTATAAGAGCCGGGAGCTGCTGCTTTATAAATCGAGTCAATCGCACCGGGAATAATTACATTATTGCGATACCACTGGTAGGATACAGCGCCTACGGCTGTAAGCGTGTCGCCATTTACTGAAATGGAAACCGGAGGCAACGGATAAACAGAGATGGTCAACTGGTTAGATACTGCTGTGCAACCGTTATTATCAGTAACAGTTACGCGGTAGTTGCCCGCAGTAGTTGCCTTAATACAGGCGGTTGTACCACCCAAATTCCAGGCATAAGAAACTATATTAGTAGTGTTAGTAACACAAACAGTTGCAGTATCATAAGCGCAGAAAATTACTTTATTGGTTGTAATCGCTGTTGGTCCACCGGCTGTTGTGGGTACCAAGGTAAAAGCTGTGTCAATAACACAACCGTTGCCATCGGTTACTTCAAAAGTATAAGTGCCTGCACCTAGGTTGGCAATAGAATTAGAGGTACCAATCTGCACACCTCCCAGCGACCATGCCAGCGAATAAGGAGTAGTACCACCAGTTACACCCATATTATTGATGGAACCGTTTGACTGATTGCATCCTGGATTTGCTACCGATAATGCATTGGTTGCAAAGTGAGGACCTACAGGCAAGGTGAGCGTAACTGTTTTTACAACAGAGTCTGCAGTACCCGGCAAAGAATCGCGAATCATTACATTATTAATGGCTACAGATGGGTCGGTACCTACTCCGTCATCATTATTCACCCAATTAAAACGCAGTTTAAAGTTGTTTAAATTATTACAGTTTGTCGGCAAGTTAAGCGAACGCTTGGTCCATTTACCTTGACCAGCGCAACCGGCAGTTCCTGATTTTAGAGAAGGGTCGATGGAAGTAAAATTAGTACCCCCATTAATACTATAAAGCGTTGATGCATTATCCGTTAGCCCCTGGCCACCACCAATAAAATCGTAGCTTAACACCAGATTGGTAGCACCGGTAGTGGCAATATTTGGTGACTCTGCAGCTGCGCTTGTTTGTGGACAAAAATAAAACCCACACAAGCCACCTGCGTCATAAGCAGCCCCACCAGAAGAGTTAAAAACGCTAGTAATGTGCATCGTCTTATTTCCGTTGCTGGCTGTACCGCAACCGGGAGGGGCAACGCCACCTTCTGCATCCGATACAGTCCAGAAATTAGGGTCGGCACCGTTGGTTCCGGTAGAGATGTTCAATGTCCAAGTTTGGGTTGCATCAAAAGTTTCGAGATAAAGTGTATCCCAAACGGTTCCCGCTGATGAATAAACCGTAACGGTATAGGTTCCTGCCGCTAAACCTGTAGCAGAAGCGGTGGTAGCTCCGTTGCTCCACTTATACGTGTAGGCATTGCCTCCCGCAGGGTTTACTGTAGCTACCCCATTATTATTGGCACAACTGGGGTTAGTGGAAGAGGTAGTGGCAGAAAGTTGAGCGGAAAGATTATCGGCTGCAAAAATGCTTAGCACGATTAGAAGGAGTACATGTTTCTTCATTGATTTATTTTTAGGTATCATTATGAAGCAAATATAAGATAAACTCTAAAAAAAATAAACTAAATATTTACAGACCGATGACAAAAAGACAGCAAATAATTTAGCTAAGAGCATTAGGACAACCACTCCCTTATTACATAAAAGCAAGATAATCAGGCCATATTCAGATTAAACTCATCGGGCTGTTCGAGATTAGACAGGTGACCGGCCCTGTCTTTAAAATGCAATGGCGAATTGGGGATATTACGATGCATCAAATCTGACTCGGATGGTAGCGTTACAGTATCCTCGCTGCCGCAAAGGATTAGGGTTGGAACAGAAATTTCCTGATCCGTTTTAGACATGTCCCAACGCTGGGCAAGCGCATTTAATCCTTCTATCAATAGTTTCGGGAGAGGGGAAAGGACAATGTTTCTTATTCTCTTCTTACCTAAGTGTCGTGATTTCAATTTTCATATAAGGGTAGTAGGGCAGGGTGGAAAGCTTCCTGTCTGCATCTGCTTTATCCTCCGCTATTAAAACCAAATAGATTCCGGCTGTGTCGGCCTTAATATAGGAGGCCAAAAGGGTCCCGCTGTCCTGCCACTCTTTTATCATTTCCTGTTCTTTAGGCAATAATTTCATTCTTGTTTCATTATCTAATCCTTGCAAAAGGATGTCAATCATAAATTTATTCATTGTTGTTGCTTTGTGGGTGAATTAGGCCACTAATATAATTAACAGCAGTTATTAAAATAAGTTTTGGGTACTGTGGGCATTTCGTTTCTAATCAAGTGCATGGTTGGTCTTTACCCGCGCAGCGCCAACACTAGAACCCTAATAAGGCAATAAACAGAAAAGACACTATATTGGCAGATAAATTCCCATCAAATTGACTCACATGCAGATAACCGAAAAACAAAGGTCGGCCATTGTGAACTTAGAAAGACTGGCTAAACTGATGGATTCGCAATTCCGGATTCCGGGAACGAACCTACGGTTTGGATTAGATGCATTGCTGGGGATTATACCTGGGGTGGGCGACTTTGGAACTTTTTTAGTTTCGGAGTATATGGTTTTGCTGCTGGCAGAAAACGGTGCCAGCGGTTTTGTGCTGGCCCGAATGGCCTTCAATATTTGGATGGATGCATTGGTTGGCTCTATCCCTGTGCTGGGGGATGTTTTTGATGTGGCCTTTAAAGCAAACGAACGCAATATCAGGCTGATGCGCCAACACTATATGCAGGGCCGCCATGGGGGTAGTGCATGGAAGCTAATAATACCAGTTATGCTGCTACTCTTACTATGCATGGCAGCATTAGCCTGGTTAAGCTATAGGGTTATAATGTGGCTTTTTTTATTTGAAGCGTCTGTGTTGCACAGTCTTTCGTAACTCAGCCCATCACTCGAGCAGGGTCGCAAGTCATAGACTTGCTGTTTCATTTGAACTTCCAAGTCATCCGCAGAGCCGGAAGACTTAGAAGAACGTGTTCGGTTCGCTGCTGGCCTACGGCCTCGTACGACCGCCTCATATTGGCTTTGCCGATATGTTTGTGAGCACAGTCGCGGCTACAGGTTTGGTTGCGGGGAAGGTTATCTTCAATTGGCTTGGGGCCAATTGAAGAATTAAAAATTACAAATTAAAAACAAACAGCCGGGGCGGGTGCTTCGGCTGTTTCTTTGCGCATCTCTGCGCCATGCCTTCGCGTCCTTTGCGTTAACCTGTATTCGGCATTCGGCTGTTCAACTCCGAACTCCGAAATCCGCCTTCCAACATCTAAAATCATATAAAACGCCCTCTTTCTGCAAAATGAGCCTATGTGCCTATTCCTTATTCCATGGATTATGGCGTATCTTGCGCACAGATCCTAGGAGTTTCTCGGGGCTTTATTCACCCGGAAGCTTATACCCTTCCACA
>CANJVG010000005.1 GCA_947478005.1 Bacteroidota bacterium | reverse complement strand
TTAATAGTAATCTGTGTGTTATCAATGCAACCTGCCGAGTTAGAACATCTTAGGTTTACCTGGTAAACACCCGGCTCATAATAAGCCAATGTTGGATGGGCAATACCTAAAATCTGTGTTCCATCACCAAAGTCCCATGAATATTGATTAGAGTTAGGAGCGATAGCATCAAAGTTTACTTCTTCACCGGTAGCTACATTCTGTGAAGAAGCGGCAATGTTTGCTACGATTGAATTTCCATTCAAATGCAATGGCTTAGTTGTAGAATAACTACCGTAAACATAAACCATATAATAATCTCCTTCAGCTAAACCGGTAAAATCATACTTGCCTTTTATGTTATTGAAAGAACCAGCAGGATTATTAAAGGCATCGAACAATTGGCAAAGAGTCCATGTAATTGAAGTATCCGCAGAAACACTGAATTTACCATCATTATTCTGGCAACCTGCAACTACAGGTGATACCTGAACCGGATATGAAACGTGCAGGAAGAAACGGCCCCCCGGTAGTTCGGAAGCATCAATCTGAGCCTGATAAAAATTCGCTCTCATGTCTGTAAAAACTCCATTCTTTCTGTCTTCTAAACGAACAATAGAAGTAGGGTCAAAATTGCTTAACTGAGGTGCTGTTATAACATAGTTACCATCCGCATCTACGTCTACCCCTAACTCTATATGTTCAGTACCCGATAACGAGCCGAAACCATTAACCGAGCAACGTCTTTTATCAGTAGTAACGGAATAAATAACCGGCACACCGGCAACGCTGTTGAAAACCTTCTCGGCATCCTCCTGATATATATAACCCGAACTTATACCCTGATCGAAATAAACCGTGGCTTCGTCCAAATTACCACCAGCTGCCTGAATGCGAAGTTTCAGTTGCTTTTTATCTCCAATAGCGAATGTGCTTGTAGAAAGTGTAGCAAATAAAAGTGTAAAGATTAGAGTTCTCATAGAAACCATTTTAGCTTGTTTGTTTAGGTCAATAGTTCCGGTTTTATCCGGCTCTCAGCAAATTGTATTGCCTTCGATAGTTCTATTTACGACATACAAGCAGAAAAGGTTTCTGACAAGTTAATATTTGTATTTGTGTTTATCAACCTACAATTTGTATAGGTGAAAAAGGTTGAAAATTCAGTAACAAAGATTGAGTAAACCGCTGTTTACACCACTGTAAAGACTTGAGATTTTGTCTTACTCATTATGAATTGCCTGCTTTCGCAAAGAATCTGCCAATTCATGACCCAGGAAATTTTCAATGAACTTGTGCACTATATATATGACAGGGGTAAGCAATACTGCTGCAAGACATTTATAGACGTAGTTTACAAAACCAACTGCGAATACCATATTCAACGACCACTGTCCTTGTTTACCTTGCTTCAACAAATAGAAAGCAACAAACAGAACGATGAAGCTGTCAATGAGTTGCGATACCAATGTAGAGCCTGTGCTTCTGAGCCAAATCCACTTCTCTCCCGTCTTCTCTTTCACCCAGTGGAATACATGCACATCAATCAATTGTCCAACCATGAAGGCAATCAATGAGCCGATGATGATGTTAGTGCCTTGACCAAAAACGGCAAGGTAGGCTTTATTAAAATCGAGTTCGCCTCCATAATTAGAACTACTCAGCCACCATTGTGCTGGTGATGTTTGCATAGCCAAGAAAAGCATGAGGTAGGCATAAGAAATCATAGCTGCTGCAATCCAGGATATAAAGCGAACGCCCTTTACCCCGAAGTATTCATTTATAATATCGGTCATCACGAAGACAAATGGCCATAACAGAACACCACACGTTTGACTGATTCCATCGAAATGAAAACCAAACAAATCAAAAACCGGTTTTTGAATGCCGAGTGTTTCATCCAGTGAGAAAATTTTGACACCCATAAACTCTGCTACCATAGCATTGGCTATGAAAAAAGCACTCATTATAATATAGAGACGGTTCGTTTTGTCTTTGAAGTATTTCATAAAAATGAAAATAGGAAAATCAACAACTACTCATCAATTCACATTCACCAAAATTCATAGTTTCACCGCTCAAATTTTTGAAGCATGTCAAATACGAATTTAGAATTCAATAAGAACGAAGATGCCATGAAGCTCGTGATGAGCGACCTGCGCAGATTGAGTGAACAGATTAAACTGGGCGGGGGTAAAAAATCAATTGAGAAGCATAAGGCCAAAGGCAAATTAACTGCCAGAGAAAGAATTGAACAACTCTTAGATAAAGGTAAACCGGTAACAGAAATAGCTGAATTGGCAGGTTGGGGAATGTATGAAGAGCAAGGTGGTTGCCCATCTGGCGGAGTGGTAGTGGTTATGGGTTATGTAAAAGGCCGCTTGTGCATGATAGTGGCCAATGATGCTACTGTTAAAGCTGGTGCCTGGTTTCCTATCACAGGTAAGAAAAATCTCCGTGCACAGGAGATTGCGATGGAGAATCATATCCCTGTCATCTATTTAGTTGACAGCGCAGGTGCTTTTCTACCAATGCAGGATGAGATTTTTCCGGATAAAGAGAACTTCGGACGTATTTTCTACAATAACTCTATCATGAGTTCAATGGGCATTCCTCAGATATCAGCCATCATGGGAAGCTGTGTGGCGGGTGGTGCTTATCTTCCTATTCTTAGTGATGAAGCATTGATTGTAGAAGGAACGGGTTCCGTGTTTTTAGCAGGAAGTTATTTGGTAAAAAGTGCCGTTGGTGAGGAAGTAGATAATGAGACTTTGGGAGGTGCGGTTACGCATTGCGAAATATCAGGCGTGACTGATTATAAAATGAAGAACGATGAAGAGTGCCTGAAGACGATTCGCAACCTGGTTGATAAATTCGGGAAACCAGCCGATGCCGGCTTTGACAGAGCAACACCTGCAAAACCAGCTTTAAAAGAAGAAGAAATCTATGGCATCATACCTGAAAGCATAACGAGTCAATACGACATGCATGAAATTATCAAGCGTCTGGTTGATAATTCGGAGATTGAGGAATACAAGGAAGATTACGGCAAGAGCATCATTTGCTGTTACGCTCGTATAGATGGTTGGGCGGTAGGCATTGTAGCTAACCAACGTAAGGTAGTAAAGAGCAAGAAAGGCGAGATGCAGTTTGGTGGAGTCATCTATTCTGACTCGGCTGATAAATCAGCCCGCTTTATTATGAACTGTAACCAAAAGAAAATTCCTCTTGTGTTTTTGCAGGATGTAACAGGCTTTATGGTCGGCAGCCGAAGCGAACATGGAGGTATTATTAAAGACGGAGCTAAGATGGTGAACGCTGTTTCCAATTCAGTGGTTCCTAAATTTACAATTGTAATAGGCAACTCATACGGTGCAGGTAACTATGCTATGTGTGGCAAAGCTTACGGGCCTCGTTTGATTTATGCATGGCCTACTTCACGTATCGCAGTGATGGGTGGAGATCAGGCGGCTAAGGTGATGTTGCAGATTGAAGTCGCAGCTCTGAAAGCTAAAGGTCAGGAAATTCAACCGGAGGACGAGAAGAAGTTGCTCGATAAAATTAAGGAAAGATATTTCAAAACCCTTGACCCGAAATATGCTGCTGCCCGCTTGTGGACAGACGGAATCATTGACCCGCTGGACACCCGCAAGGTGATATCGATGGGAATTGAAGCCGCTAACCAAGCACCTATTACCAAGCAGTTTAGTGTAGGAGTTATTCAAACCTAAACGGGAGAAGAAGGAGTTATTAAAATCCGTTAAGGAAAGTTTTTGGCCGAATTATTGAATACCTTTACAATCAAAATTGAAGTCATGAAAAAAGTATTGTTTGCCCTGCCCATTGCCATTGCGATTATTGCTTTCTCTTTTATTCATTGCCCTAAGCCGGCTGCCGAGGCATCCGAAATCAAATGGATGACATGGAAAGAAGTGCAGGAAGCTCAGAAGAAGGAACCTCGCAAAGTGTTTGTGGATGTCTATACCGGATGGTGCGGATGGTGCAAACGGATGGATGCCACTACCTTTACCAATGCCGAGATAGTAAAGTATGTGGGAAAGAACTTTTATGCTGTAAAGTTTGATGCCGAAACGCAGGAAGTCATCAACTTTAAAGGGAAAGACTATAAATATATAGCGCAGGGAGCCCGTGGCTACAATGAGCTGGCTGCTGAAATAGTAAACGGACAAATGAGCTATCCAACGACTGTTTACTTAAATGAAAAACTCGAAGTTATATTCCCGGTTCCGGGCTATCAGGACCCTAAGACTTTTGAAACTGTTTTGAATTTTGTAGGCAGCAACAACTACAAAACCATCAAATGGGAAGATTATCAAGGGACCTTTAAAGGAAAGGTAACCGAGTAAATTAAATCCGGTTCATCCTTTTTCCCGTTCAAGCGGGAAGTTTCTTCTTCTTAAAGAAATATCTTTAAGGTATCACCCACTTTTATCGGATGCTCCCTCAGCAGTTTGCTGTTATCTGCCTTCAGCTTCTCAACGGTTAATCCCTGTTCATGATATCGCTGGGCAATGTTCCAAAGTGTATCGCCAAACTGCACTACGTGGTAAATACATCCGCAACTTGGATTCAGCTTGAGTGAAGGTGCCGCTATCTTTGCAAGGCTGCTATCAGAAAGCGTATCGGCAACCAATGCTGTTTGGGTTGTTTGCATCACTACAGAATCTGTCTTCGGCTTTTCTAAAATGCGATTGGCAAAGGCATTTGTATAGGAAGATGAAACCGGAGTGGCATTGGGTGTAATGATAATTTTAAGCTTTAGTCCGGCATAGATATTTGCGCTCTTCAGATGGTTCCACTTTTTGATAGCACTGGCACTGACACCATACTTCTCTGCCACTTTTTGCAGTGTCTCGTTCTTCTTTACCTTATAATATTGTGTTCGTGGCGCACCTGAAGCCACTGGCTCAAAGTTGCGGACATACTGCGAACTGTCATTCAATATCTCGTACTTTCTGGCTTCATACAAAGCGAAGTAATTGATAGGCAGATTCAATGGAAACCCCTTCATGGTATATGGAATGATACCTGTTTTGATAGAGGGATTCAGAAACTGCAACTCATCTACCGGAATGCTCAACACATCGGAAATATGCTTTAGACTAACCTTGGAACTAACCATCACGGTATCTACCGCATATAGTTCGCGCTTAGGTTCAGAGGAAGCCATTTTGTAATCCTGAAAATAGTTCATGGCATACACCATGGCAATGTAGGTAGGCACATAGCTTCGGGTTTCGGCCGGCAGGTAATTCATAATCGCCCAGAAGTTCTTCACCCCACCTGCTCTTGCAATGGCTTTGTTCACGTTGCCGGGGCCTGAGTTGTAAGCCGCCAGCACCAGATGCCAATCGCCATAGATAGCATAGAGTTTCTTTAGGTAATCAACGGCTGCTTCGGTAGACTTCTGCGGGTCGCGTCTTTCGTCAATGTAAGAGTTGATGTTCAACCCCATTTGGGCACCCGTGCCATACATCAGTTGCCACAAACCCGTGGCTCCTGCGCGCGAAACTGCCACTGGATTGAAAGCCGATTCAATAATGGGAAGGTATTTGAACTCCAGCGGAACACCTTTCTTATCCAACACTTCTTCAAACACCGGAAAGTAAATCTGCGCGTTGGCGAGGCAGCGCGACATTAAGCCTCTGCGTTTGTAAACAAACAGGTCAATAAACTGTTTCACCTGAGCATTGTAGGTCAAGGGTACCATGGACGGAATCAGTTTCATCTTTTCCTTTACCTCGTCTTCGGAGTATTTAGGGATGAGATTAAAAGGCATATTGATGCTGGCCAACACTTCTTCATCGCGTACGAAGAATTTATCGCGGGTGAAGAGCGAAAACGACATGCTGTCGAGCTGGCAGATAACAGGGTCAACACAGGTCAATCCGGTGGCATCTGCAAAGTAAGGCTGACTAAAGGCAGATGATGAGAGCGACATTGCAATCAGAGAAACTGCGATAGTCCTGAATAGTTTAGTTTTCACGGGCTAAGGGTTATGGTTGCCAAAATAACGTTTTCGACACCTTTAATATTGTGCTGTGGCGTATCTTGGTAAAAATTAACGGTGTAAAGATAATAACTTAGGGTCGGTTAACACGCCTGTTGTTCACCCTAAAAATGCCGAGATGTAAAGTTATTTGGGCAGAACGGAGAAGGTTCGCGAGCCTGCATGACGGGCAGATAATTGGAGAACCTGGGAATAATAAAGTAAGTCCAGCAAACTATTTAACCAACTATCTCCTTTCAGCCTCCTTATCTTTCCTTACAACATCTATCCTTTGCATTTTGGTATGTTTGATGCAAATTTTGATGATTTTGTATTGATTTATAGTATTAAGTTCGCTGCACTTAACGGAAAGTATTGCGCACTTACTGGAAACCTGCCTACACTTTACAGTAAGTCTTTCTCACTTAACGGAAAGCAGCGTCCGGTTTACAGTAAGTCTTCGAAACCTACCGGAAAGTCCTTTACACTTAACGGCAAGTGCTTCCAACCTAACGGTAAGTGCTTCACAGATGCCAGAAACCTTTTTGCACTTAACGGAAAGTGTCTGGCACTTAAGGGTAAGTCCATGAGCCCTACCGTTAAGTCTTTTACTCCTACCGTAAAGTCGCGGCTACTTAACGGTAGATTTTTCTCAATCAACCTTAATTTTCTCCCAATTACCTTCCTTCTACCTTTCTCTCAAAGCCCCAACAAAAAACTCACTGTATCCACCCCATCGGCATAATCCCATAAGGCGGGATGCTGCGATTGACCGAAAGCAACCGAAGATGGAAGCTTCCATTGTTCGGGTTTTTGGGAAACCACGCACTGTATTTTCTCCTCGTTCAGTTTTAGCTGGGTTTGCAATATCCGCTCATCGTGCCAGTGTTCGTAATACAGCACCGACACAGGCGAAGGAATCGAGGCATTCTCAGTAATCATCACAAAATCATTCGAAAGGTGAGGCGTGTTATTGAGCAACAGCAGGGTGCGGTTGTAATCATAGTTGTTCATATACTTGGTGTGCTGATGCAGCCACTTATATTTTTCGAAATGCGGAAACAGGCGCGCAAAATCATAATCCACCGGCACATACAACTTCGACACATTGCGGCAGCCGAAACCGAAATACAGAAATATATCATCGGCCAACTGCTCCAATTGCTCCGGAGTTTCCTCTCCGCTCAGTATCGCCACCGAGTTTCGGTTCTTGCGCAGCACCTTTGGGTAATCGCGGAAGTAATACTCGAAATACCGGTGCGTGTTGTTGCTGCCGGTAGCTATCACCGCATCAAAATCCTTCAGCCTGTCTACCAGTTCTACTTTTGATTGCAACGATGGGTCAATCTCCTGCAGCGTTTTCAGCACGAGTAAAAACAGCTCATCGTCTTTGGATGAAAGTTTGATTTTCATCCGGCATCCAGCCACATAGCAACACAGAAAATCGTGGAAACCTACCAGCGGAAGGTTGCCTGCAAAAATCAACCCGATGGTTTTGTCCACTGGTTTTAATTGGTAGCGGCTGAGCCATTCGTTCAGTTGTTGCGCATTCAGCATTTCATGCACCACTGCATCCACCGCATACTGCACAAAGCGCTCATCAAACCACGGGTTCTTATTCGCAGCTCTTGCAATCGCTTCTTTCATTTCCTCAGAAGCACTGAGTCGTTTGCCTAAGTCGGCTAAATGGTCTATTGTTTTGTTCATTGTATTTCGAGGTCTGCCCTTCAAGGGCAATTCAGAAGGGTTTGTCTAAATTTCGATGCAAGGAAAATACATTTCTTCGGTTTGTTGAAAAGAAATGCTTTCAGCAGATAAAATAAAGTGAGTCTTTAGCGTTTAGAAACTACCAAATGAAAAAGAACATTGCCGTAATAACCGGAGGCGAAGCCAGCGAAAGAGGAATATCACTGAAGAGTGCCGATGTGGTTTGCAAACACCTGAACAAGGACAAATACAATGTGTTCAAAGTGGTGATAGAAGGCAACGACTGGGTAGTAGAGCGCAATAATCCGGTGAAACTATTCATAGATAAAAACGATTTCACTTTCACTATCGAAGGACACAAGATAAGTTTCGATGCAGTGTTCATGGCTTTGCACGGCACACCGGCCGAGGATGGCAAACTGCAAGGCTACTTCGACCTGTTGAAGATACCTTACAACGCTTGTGGAATATTGCAGGCCGCATTAACCTTCGACAAACTACGTTGTAAAGAATACCTCGCTCCGTTTGGCATAAAAACCGCGAATGCCGAATTGCTTTACAAATCAAAGTTCACGATTCCGAATGCGGACATCGCCTTGCCTGTGTTTGTGAAACCAAACAAAAATGGTTCGAGCTATGGTGCCTCGAAAGTTTCGAAACAAGAAGATTTATTGCCTGCCATTGAAAACGCATTTAAGTTTGATGATGAAATACTGGTGGAAGAATTTATTCAGGGAACTGAAGTTACCTGTGGAGTAATAACCATTGATGGACAAATAACTGCCTTGCCGATTACAGAGATAAGAAGCAAAGGTGAGTTCTTCGATTACAAAGCCAAGTATGAAGGCGATTCGAAAGAAGTAACACCGGCAGAAATAGATGCAGTGATTTACAAAAAGATTCAGCAGACCTCCGCCTTCATCTACAAGAAACTTGATTTCAAAGGCATGTGCCGCATTGATTACATTATCAAAGGCAATGACTATTATATGCTCGAAGTAAACTCCATACCGGGCCTCAGCGAAGAAAGCATAGTGCCGCAACAGGCACGTGCCATGGGGATTTCGTTAGAGCGCTTGTTTGAGATTTCTATTGAAGAAAGTTTGCGTTCTACGGTTTAATTATCACGAGCCTCTTAACTGTTTACCACAGCAATGAAACGTAGTTGCAAGAACTCTTCTTTTGCACCTGTTCTTATTTACAATAGCCAATTAACCATAAACGACTGGCAGCAAACTTCAAACCGTGAACCGAAAACAATATCTTCACAGCATAATTATCTAAATGTCTGCTACCCTCAAGTTCACGAACAAAAAGAAAACTGACTTTCACAAAGTAGTTACACAACGGGTGGACCAATACTTTATAGATAAAGGAATTTCAAAAAATGGTGATTACCGAATGGTGTTCAAGACCCTGGTCATGTTCACGCTTTATTTTGTTCCATACACTTTAATTATATCGGGTTCACTCCCACTCTGGGCTATGTGGCTTGGCACGGTAGTGATGGGATTGGGTTTAGCCGGCATAGGTATGAGCGTAATGCATGATGCCAATCATGGAGCCTATTCCAACAAAAGCTGGCTGAATCAGGTAATGGGCTATTCGCTGAACATCATAGGCGGTGATAACTTCAACTGGAAAATACAGCATAACCAATTGCATCATACTTACACCAACATTCACGGCTTCGATCAGGACATTCGTCCGCGTATGAATCTTCGACTGACACCTGCTGTGAAGAGAAACCATATGCACCGTTTTCAGGTGTTCTACGCCTTTGTGCTCTACAGTCTGCAAACTTTTTTTTGGGTAGTAGCGAAAGACTTCATGCAGTATGATTTGTATCTGCAGTTCTACTCTTCGGCCAACAACAAGAAAGAGAAGACCATTCGCTTGCTAAATATCATTTTGTTCAAGCTCATTTACTTTACCTACATCTTAGTTATCCCTGCCATCGTATTGCACTTAGCCTGGTGGCAATTGCTGATTGGTTTTATGACTATTCATGCCGTTGGCGGCCTGGTGCTCACGACTATCTTTCAATTAGCCCATGTGGTGGAAGGAACCGAATATCCTGAACCGGTAAATGGAGCGATTGATGCCGAATGGGCCATTCATCAAATGCAAACAACAGCCGATTTTGCTCCCAAGAACAAACTGCTTACCTTTTATGTTGGTGGGTTGAACTACCAGATCGAACACCATCTTTTCCAACGGATATGCCATGTGCATTATCCTGCCATTGCGCCTATTGTCGAAAAGACAGCCAAAGAATACGGCATCCCTTATATCAAGAACAATACCTTTAGTTCTGCCATTGCATCACATGCCCGTTTGCTCCAAACGTTAGGTCTTCGAGATACACTCGAAATGGCTTCTGATTTTTAGGAATAGGAACTCAAATGATTTAGCGTACCAGGGTCACATTGCCCGATTTCTCTATGCTGTGTCCGCTGGAACAAGTTCCTTTGGCCAGGTAAACATAAGTAGCCAATTCAGCATCTTTGCCGTTCATTTTCCCATCCCAGCCTTCGCTGATGTTTTTGGTTTCATACACCATCTTTCCCCAACGGTCAAACACCCGGAAATATTCTAAAGAGCGTAAACCAATACCGCGCACATAAAGGATATCGTTCAAACCATCATTATTAGGCGTAAAAGTATTCGGTACAAAAATCATCGAAGGGTCGCAGGCCACCATTCTGATATTTACAAAAGCCGAATCCTTACAGCCGTATTGGTTGGTAGCAATCACCGGAATCCGTTGATCCTGGGTAACCGTAACAAATGGTCTGCGACAGGTGGTGCAGGTCATATCATCCACCGGCAACCACTGATAAGTAACCCGGTCAGGAGAAGCAACATACAGTTGAATAGTAGTACCATCCGTAACCGTTTGGTCATCTCCGGCTTCAATAACAGGCTTTGGCGCAATATTCACATGAACAGTACCTGTATCCGCCACACAGGTAGAACTACTTACTATTACCTGAAAGGTATAATCACCTACTGGAGCACTCACCAGTGGATTAGGAATCATGGTTGAGTTAAGATACGTTCCCGGAGACCAGCTAAAGCTCGTATCGTTAAAAGACGCTTCCCGCACATTTACCTTCAACTGTATATCGCCTCCATCACACACCAAGGTATCCGCCAGCGTTAAGTCCATCTCCACCTTGTTTATCATCCACACCTTTACAATACGGGAAATAGAGCACCCTGTAGAATTTGCCCCAAGCACCCGGTAAACCTGTGAATCGGGTGGCCATACCAAAGGTCTTACTGAATTGGAATCGCTGATAAACAGATTCGGTGACCATTGAGCTGCATTCACATTATCTCCGGCATTCAGCTGCAAAGTGTCGCCATGACATATACGGAAATTAAGACCCGGAAATATATGAGGCAAGGCATCAACATTCACCACGATAGTGTCTTTGGCCATGCAGCCAAAATCAGTGGAAGCAGTTACATAATAGGTAATGGTATCGGGTGCTGAAGAAACTGGGCTCGCACAATCAGTGCAACTTAAATGGTTTGGTGAAAGATTAGATTGCCAATCGAAATGATCGCCATAAGGCAAACTGAACTGAACATAATTTCCTTTGCAAACTGTTGTATCCGCAGACAAATTTGGATATGGAATTAAGCCAACTACAAGTGTATCAATAGCATAGGATACGGTACAGGCCAAACTATCGGTAAGCGTATAAATCGGGTAATAAGTACCCACATTGGTGTAAGTATGGCTAAGATTAATTGAATCTAAAAACGCAGTACCATCACCCAAATCTGATAGTGAACTGGCCACGCTGCTGCCTAATGTACCGGTAATAGTAATAGTAAGGGGAACACAACCGCTATCGGTGGAAGCAGTAAAATGTCCAAGCGGGCCGCGTACACGAATTAAATCAATATACATAATAGAATCGCGACAGCCTGAAGAATCCCAAGCCACTAAAGCCACATCGTAATCACCGGGCATGAAATAAACATGCAAAGGGTTGCGCTCGGTGCTGGTATCGCCATCGCCAAAGTACCACAACCATTGCAAATCAAACCTATTGGTCGTGTTTGTAAACTGCACCGGGAAAGGTGGACATGGAGCGAAATTTGAAGCCACCGTAAAATCAGCAATTGGGGTATCTACCACCATGAAGTTTGGGGCCACTAAAGTATCGGGACATCCATAACTACTATTACGGGCAATTAAACGTAT
Source organism: Bacteroidota bacterium (assembly GCA_947478005.1). Lineage (GTDB taxonomy): Bacteria > Bacteroidota > Bacteroidia > Chitinophagales > LD1 > Bog-950. The sequence goes on along the minus strand of CANJVG010000005.1, from coordinate 57,404 downwards.
GGTATAAACCCCAGAGTTAGCATAAGCATGAACGGGTTTATTCAATATAGAAGTAACTCCATCACCAAAGTCCCAGTTAAAAATATTCGAGCTGGTTGAAAGATTTGAGAACTGCACTGATTCACCAGGGCACACAGCAGTATCAGAAGTAAAAATGGCATTCACATCAATAGTACCAATAGGACGAGCCAAAGTAGCTTTGCAGCCATGATTATCGGTAACTACTAATTTAGCTCCAAAATTTCCGACAGTGGTATAAATGTAAGACGGATTTTGAACCAAGCTGCTATCACCTGTTCCAAAAGACCATTTCCATGAATTAATTGTACCCAAAAAAGACTTACTCGAGTCTCTAAAGGTCACGTTCATGGGTATACAGCCATAAAAAGGAGTGGCACTTGCAAATCCCTTTATACCATAAGCAGTAATATAATTCAGCCGGACAGTTGAGTCGGAACACGGCTTACCCGGATTCACAATTAACTTCACTGTAAATCGCCCGGTATCGGTATATGTATGTATCGGATTTTGAAGGCTGGAAGAACTTCCATCACCAAACTTCCACAGCCAGGTGGTCGCAAAAGAAGAACTATCGGCAAAATGTATAGTAAGCGGAAAACATCCGTTCGTAGTATCGCTGCCAAATCCGGCACCGGGTGTCCCTATGGGTAGGTCCTTATTGGTGGAATCAACACAACCCGTAGTACTATTGGTTACGATTAGGGTTACAGTATAGACATTTTGAGATGCATAAGAATGGGAAGGGTTTTGCAAAGTAGATGTAGTGCCATCGCCAAATTCCCACAACCATGTTTGCGCTCCTTGCGAAGTATCGTGAAAAGCTACATTGGTAGGATTAGCGCAATCAAAGTCGAAATAGAAATCGGCCTTCGGCACCACAATCAAAACATATCTCAGCTTAACTGTATCTCCTCTGCAACCCTGATTCTTAATACTTAAAGTAATATCATAGTAACCAGTATCTGAATAAAAATGATCGGGATTGACTAAATGGCTTATTTGTCCATCACCAAATTCCCAGGTATAGATAGCGCCCGGAGGAACATTTGGAGTAAGGTCTGTAAAAGCAACGAGTTGATTCACACACTGTACTAAAGGGGCGGCAATAAACGTAGGTAATATGCTTTGACCAACTTTAATACTATCCGCCAATTGTATCGTATCTGTACAACCATCTGCATTTTGAATTATCAAAGTAGGCAGGTAAATACCCGATGTATTGTATACATGCAAAGGATTTTTTAAGGTCGAGAAGGACCCATCACCAAAATCCCAGTTGTAGCTGGTAATGGGCACATTTGAAGAACTAGTATCAGTAAACTGTACAGAAAGCGGAGTGCAGCCGCCAGATGAATCCGTTTTAAAACCTGCGTTCAACACACCAATTGAGACATGGCTACTCAGTGCTTGCGAAGCCACACAACCGTTTGCATTCGCTACGTCCAACGTCACAGTATATGTTCCGTTATTAGTGTAGGTATGTACGGGAGATGCAGAAGTAGAACTACTGCCATCACCAAAGTCCCAGTCATATGCAGAACCACCAGCCGCATTGCTGGTAAAGTTTACTGTAAAAGGCATCGAACAATTAGAAGTGTCATCGGCACTAAGCGTAAATGTGGCCGGGGTGGTAACGTTGATATAGTTAAGCGCCACAAAAGTATCGGACGGACAGCTATTGAAAACCGCTACCAGCGAAACAGAATAAGTGCCGTTCGCGCTATAAATATGCGAAGGATTCTGTTGAGTGGAATGAGGCGAACCATCGCCAAAATTCCAATCCCATGAAGTGGCAAAATTAGAGGTATCTGTAAACTGTACCGGAATTCCGTTGCAGGCGTTAGTTACAGATGACGAAAAACCCGCTTTTACATCTGTTACTGAAATGTGTGCATAAGATGTATCCTGACAACCAAGCGTGTCAGACACAATCAGGATAGGGTCATAGATTCCATCCTGATATACCTGTATTGGATTTTGCAAAGCAGAGGTAGAACCATTACCAAAATACCAACTATAGGTTACTGAGCCATTGGTTGAACTCCCTGTTCCCGAAAATTGAGTTATCAAAGGTGATGTGCAGCTAACGGTATCTGGGGTCGAAATACCTGATGTAGGATGATTTCCTATGACTACATAATTCGATTGAATTAAACTGGGTTGACAGGTGTTGCTGTCCAGCGCTACTAAAGTTACATCATAACTTCCGATAGCATTGTAGCAGTGTTGCGTGTTGAAACCATGAACCGGCAAAGTGCCATCCCCAAAATCCCATACATAATCTACCACCGGGCTTTCACCAGGGATGGTTTGATTGGTAAAATTTACCGTGTGGCAAGGGAAAATACACCCGTGCCTATCAGGTGCCGAAAAGTTTACTGTAGGCATCACAAATACTTTTATCTGCACGTAGGAAGTATCGCTGGTAGCTCCATCAGAAACAATGTGAATTACATTAAATATTCCGGAATTGGCAAAGGTAGCTGTAGGTACCGGAAGGGTCGAGGTACCACTGCCGCCAAAATCCCAAAAGTAACTGGTGGGATTCCCTGTAGATGCGTCCTGAAAGGTAACCACGAGAGGAGGACAGCCGTAAACAACTGACGCGGTAATATGACTTTGTACCTGCGCAGACAGTCTGAAACTTAATATAGCAAATAAAAGAAAGACTGCTGTAACTTTTCCTTTCACTGGTGTTGGTTCATTGGGTCTAACAATGTCTGCTGTACTTAATGTGCAACATCCATTTCTTTTACAATTCTCGTCAATTCCTTTTTAATTAAACTATAAAAGTGAATTAAATGTTTCAACGTAGTAATGTTCATTTAAATAGTAAATAGTAGTTGATACAAGTGCTGGCTTGTATAATTTCCATTCTATAAAGTAAAAACGAAGCAGATTGGCTATTGGGCGGGTTTAAATTCCTGCGGCCTGTCTATTTGATTTTTGGCCAACAAAGCATAGAATACATAAGCAAAAAAGGGGGCTGCCAGCACATCGGCTGTGTAATGGACATGTTGCCAAACCAACATAACCGCAACAATCAGCGCTGCAGCTATGTAAAAGTATTTAAGTGGCTTTACCTGACAGCAAAAAATGAAGATTGATAAGTCTGTTATATGTCCGGAATAGAAAAGGTCGTTTAATATGTCCTTTTTCTCTCCCACCAAAAAAACAAGAAAAGGGTCGTGCAACGGAATTGTATCTGTAGGAGGCAGTAGAGGGATGGTATAAATAAAAACAGCCCTCAACACAAACACAAAAGTAAACGCTCGGGAGGCGTGATAGAAATCGCGAGGGCGAGCCGCTATGTAAATTACGAAGGATATAACACAGAAATAGGTAAAAGCAAAAACCCAAAACGAAAAATCTCTTGGCGTAAACAATTGTTGAACAGGGTCTTGAAGAATTACTCCGGAGCGAAATCGGTTCCAAACCAAAAACTGGACAATCAACATGTACAACGAAAAGAGAACGGATAGGTTCACTGCATACTTAAGCCCGAAATATTTCTCAGACAATGCTTCTCTCCAATTAGCTCTAAAAGTGTGGTGCCAGGTAATCATGTGCTCTAACAGATTCGGCAATTATAAAAGAAAAACCATAAATCATGAACCCGTTTACACTTTGTAATTCCTAATTAAATAATCCAGTTTCGCATATTGAGTAATCTCATCGTTTATTCACAGCATTTTAGCAGTTTACATTTTATCTATTGCCAAATTCATGTAGGTTTGCGCCTCATAAAAACATAAACCCCCGATAGATAAGAATGAAGTGGCTTTACAGTACCTGGTGGAAGTGGTTGTCGGTAGTGCTTCTTACTTATGTTATAGCGGGTAGTTTTTTTGTTCCTCTAGGGCCAGGTGTCACACAGGTTTTACCGCTTTCCTTCTATCCCGATTCGGTTTATACCTTTCATATTCGCACCTGCCATTCGCATTTCACTTCACCAAAGGCCGGAAAAATACAACTGTGGTTCAAGAACCGCACGAAATACTATTCGGCTGTTTCCATGCAGGTGGTTAATGATAACGAATTGGTGGCCCAATTTGCGCTGGCATCTGCTCAACAGGATAAATTCAACCCTTCTAATTTAGATGTGGTCGTAAATGATGATTTGGATGGAACATTTGCGCTGCGTGATGCGGTAACATTGGTTAAATCGGCTATGGTTGATTCTTCATTTACCTCAATGGCCACAGAAACCGAACCCGAGGTAAAGAGCAATCATCATCAGCTGATTTGTTTTCCTTACCGCGAAATATTGTATGAAACTATCCGCAACACTTTCTTCCATGTGCCTATGTGGTTTGTGATGACGATGTTGGTGTTTGCTTCCTTTATCGGCAGCATTCGCTACTTGATAAACGGAGATTGGAAACAGGATTTGCTGGCGGAGCAAAGTGTGGCGGTTGCCCTGCTTTTTGGCACCTGTGGTTATCTTACAGGATTGTTGTGGGCAAAATATACCTGGTATATCGGGGTTTCATGGAGCGATGTTATCCGCAAATTGCTGTTAGAAGATATTAAGATGGCGGCCGCTTTAATAGCAATGTTCTTTTATATAGCCTACTTAGTGCTTCGCAACTCAATGGAGGATATGCAACAACGAAGAAAGATTTCTGCTGTGTATAATATTTTTGCCTTCGTCATTTTTATCCTCTGTGTGTTTGTACTGCCAAGGCTCACCGATTCTATGCACCCCGGCAACGGAGGCAATCCGGCTTTCAGCAAATATGATTTGGACAGTACCCTCCGTTTATTTTTCTATCCCGCAGTTATTGGTTGGATATTACTAGGGTTTTGGATTCTATCAGTGCTTATGCGCCTTCAATTTATTGCTCTAAAAAAGAAATCATGAAAAGAATAATCACGATTTTGCTTTCGGTGTTTACTTATGCCTCGTTGTTTGCCCAGGGCGAAACGGGAGCGAATGAACTTTTTAAAAGCAATCTGAAAATATTTGTACCCGTAGGTGTGCTCACGATTATTTTGCTTTGCATCTTCGCGTTTCTCTTTGCTATAGAGAAGCGCTTGAAGAAGCTGGAAGAGAAGTAAATATCAAAGCTATTACCATTCTGCGAATCTCATCCCCTCTTTGCAAAACAATCCGATCCATTTGCCGGACATCCAAAGGTTGACCACCCAGCTCCAAAGTGCGATGCCGCAGCTCAAAAGGTTGATTACACAGCTCTAAAGGTCCATCCCACAGCCCCAAAGGTTGACTACCCAGCTATAAATGTCGACCATCCAGAGATTTTTTTTAGTTAAATTGGTCGAAAATTGAAGATTTTAAGCACACGAAATAAGGTATTAGATTTCTTCAGAAAATACTTCTAGGGGCCAAAGCCCGCCTTAGAAATAGCTGAAGAAGTCTAATACATTGCTAGGAGCTGGTTTCTCTCCCTTTTGGAAGCCGAATCTGCCAATTCCCCTTCCTCTAACTTCTTCCTGCAAAACGCGGCAATATTACGGTTTTGAAGCCTCATTCGTTTTTCTATTTTCGTCCCCCTTTTATAGAGTTTCAAAGGGCGACACATTATGCAGTTAACAACATTAGAAATTAAGGGTTTCAAGAGTTTTGCCGAGAAGACCACCATCCACTTCAATAACAAAATTACGGGAGTGGTGGGGCCAAACGGCTGCGGCAAATCGAATGTGGTAGATAGCATTCGTTGGGTGCTGGGCGAGCAGAAGACATCACACCTGCGTTTGGAGAAAATGGAGAACCTCATCTTCAACGGCACCAAGAACCGCAAGGCTGCGGGCATGGCCGAAGTGTCGCTTACGTTTGAAAACACCAAGAACATTATTTCGAGCGATTATAAAACCATCACCATCACGCGCAGATTGTTCCGCGATGGCGAAAGCGAATACCGCCTGAATGATGTGCCTTGCCGCTTGAAAGACATCACCACGCTCTTCATGGACACCGGTATCAGCAGCGACAGCTACGCCATTATCGAGTTAGGGATGATGGACGAAATCCTGAACGACCGCGACAATTCGAGACGTAAACTATTTGAGCAGGCAGCAGGTGTAGCCAAATACAAGAAGCGCAAGAAGGAAACCGTGGACAAACTGAAAGGCACCGATGCCGATTTAGACCGCGTAAAGGATTTGTTGTTTGAAATTGAAGGCAACCTGAAGACCCTCGAGGCACAGGCTAAAAAAACGAAGCGTTACTACGAGCTGAAGGCAGAATACAAAGAGCTGAGTTTGTTGTTGGCGAAGTATAATCTGCAATCGTACAAGGAAGATTTCAAGCAGTTGGAAGAATCGAAACGCAGAGAAGAAGACAACAAACTGGAGTTGGAAACTTCGGTGTCGCAGGTGGATGCTACGCTGGAAAAAGAGAAACTGGCCAACGTTGAAAAAGAGCAGGCCTTGTTTGAAGTGCAGAAGAAGTTGAACACAACCGTTAGCGGATTGAGCGAAAAAGAAAACGAACGGAACCTCCTGAACTCGCAGATAAAATACTCACTCGACAAGAGCGATATAGCGGGCAAACAGATAGTGGAAGCCAACGACCAGGTGGAGAAATTGAAACTATCCATTGATAAATTGACGATTGACCACGAAAGCGAAAACACGATTTTAAACGCGCGCAAGAATGAATTGAGCGTGCTGGAAAATGAGTTGAATGAAATTCGCGCTCAGCATACGGGCCTCAAAGATACCCTCACCAGCGAACAAAAACTTTTTAGCGAAAAGGAAAGGCAGATATTTGAACTGGAAAAAAAGTTAGCCGTAAACCGCAGCAGCAACGAAGCCCTGCAACGCGATTTGCTGAACAGCGAAGACGATACCCAAAAGAAACGCGCTGAGTTAGAACAACTGCAAAGGGATTTTGAACAATTGAAAAGCGATAAAGAAGCAGCAGAAGCAAAGCTGCAATCGCTGATAAAAGAAGAAGAAGCCAAGAAGGCCGAGATAGTTGAACTGGAATCTTCGGTGGAGAAAACCAGACAGGAACTTACACAGGAAACAAGAACACTAGATGCCAAGAAGAATGAGTTTGACCTGACCAAAAGTTTGGTGGAGAACTTAGAAGGCTTTCCGGAGTCGATTAAGTTTTTGAAGAAGAATGCCAAGTGGAGCAAAGACGCTCCTCTCCTTTCCGATATTATTTACTGTGCCGAAGAATATCGGGTGGCGGTGGAGAATTATCTCGAACCGTATTTGAACTACTATGTGGTGCAGAACATGCAGGAAGCCATCATGGCTGTGAACATGCTCAACGATTCATCGATGGGTCGCGCCAACTTTTTCATTCTCGATGAGTTTGAAAAGTATGAGCCGAATGCACCGGTGAATATTGTCGGAGCGAAATCAGTAAATGCATTGGTAGAGTTAGACGAGCAGTATAAAAAGCTTGGTGGCTACCTCCTCGACCGCGTTTACATGATCGATGATTCGGCCTCGTTCAACATTGCACAACTCGATACGCAGGGAAGAAAGGTGGTTATCCTTTCCAAGAGTGGCAAGTATGTGCGCAAGGATTTTGCTTTGAGCGGTGGAGCGGTTGGTTTGTTTGAAGGAAAGAAGATTGGCCGCGCCAAGAACCTGGAGAAGTTGCAGGAGGAGATAAAAGTGCTCGAACTTTCTACTTACAAACTGCATCAGCAGGTTTCGAACGCACAGGTAAAAATCAATCAGCTAAAGGCATCGACCGTTGCAAGAGAAATAGATGCACAACGAAATTTGCTGAATCAACTCAGCTCGAAGTTTTCGGGTTCGCAGGCGAGCATTCAAAGTTTAGTGAAGTTCCTCGAAGGTGCCGATGCAAAGAGCAAAGACATTACAGGTCGATTGGAGAAGTTGAAAACAGAAGTAGAGAGCATTAATACCGAGCTTACGATATTGCGCGATACACAAGGTTCTGCCAAAGCAATACTTGAGAAAACCGATAAAGAGTTTGTAGAACTCACCAACAAACTAAGCGAGGCTTCCTCTCGATACAATCAGAAGAACATTGAGTTTCATCAACAGCAAAACCGGGTCAATTCGATTACACAGGAATTAGGTTTTAAGAAAAGTCAGATTGAAACCTTGATGAGCCAACTCACCCGCAATAACGAGGTGATATTGGAAAGCAAAATGCAGGTAGAGGAAAGCCAGAAGAAAGCCAAAGAGATTGAGGCTACTCTCCTATCGAACTATGCAGATAAAGAAAGCTACACCATTGAAGTAGAAGAAGCCGAAAAGAAATATTACGACTCACGCGCCAGCATCAATGAGCTAGATACAAAGTCAAGAGAGTTTACGCGTAGCCGCGACAACGTAGTCAACTTACTAAACACCATTAACGAGAAATTCAACGAATTGAAACTGTCGCTCACGTCCATGAAGGAGCGCTTAAGCGTTGAATTCGATATCAACATCAACGATATTCTGAACGAAGAATTCGAAATGGTGCAACCACTCGAAGAAGTAAAAATAGAAGTAGAGAAGGTAAAGAAACGCGTAGAGAACTTCGGTGAAATTAATCCAATGGCTCTCGAAGCTTTTGAAGAAATGAAGAAGCGCTATGACTTCATCATTGTGCAGAAAACAGATTTAGAAAATGCCAAGAACTCGTTGATGGAAACCATCAAAGAAATTGAAGACACTGCCAAGACTCAATTCACCGAGGCCTTTACCAAAATCAGAGAAAGCTTTATAAAAGTATTTCACACCCTCTTCAGCGAAGACGACCAGTGTGATTTATTCCTCGTAAACCCGGATGACCCGTTAGAATCTAAGATTGAAATCATCGCCAAACCAAAAGGGAAGAGACCTACGGTAATAGACCAACTTTCAGGGGGAGAAAAAACATTGACCGCAACAGCCTTGTTGTTCTCGCTTTACCTTTTGAAGCCCGCTCCATTTTGTATTTTCGATGAGGTGGACGCTCCATTGGATGATGCCAACATCGGCAAGTTCAACAAAATAATCAGCGAGTTTTCAAAAGACTCTCAGTTCATTATCGTTACTCACAACAAAATGACCATGACGTCAGTAGAAGCTATCTACGGTGTTACAATGGCAGAACAGGGCGTATCGAGAGTTGTTCCTGTGGACTTCAGAAGTTTGAACTAGTGTGATGAAAAGATGGAGTGGCGGTTTTCTTGCTGTTCTGCTCACCGCAATTCTGTTGCTGGTTTACTATACCCCATTTATCCTACAAGCTGACCACCTAGCTTTCTGCCCGTGGGGTGACGGTTACAAAAACTATTACACGTTGGCCTATTACCTACAGTATGACAATGGTGTGCATTTCACGGGAATGAATTACCCCTTCGGAGAGCATATAGTTTTCACAGATAATCAACCGATCATAGCCTGGCTGCTGAAACCGATCGTTCATATTTTTCCTTCTTTTATAAATCACATTCACGCATTTATCGCATTGGCAATATTTGCAGGTATTCTTCTGACAGCGTTTGTCGTCTATCTCATCTTGAAGGAGTTTGCCATCAGCGAACCTCATGCCCCTCTGTTTGCCACTCTCATTGCTCTGCTCTCTCCCCAAATTCAGAGGATGCACACCCACTTTTCTCTCAGCTATCCGTGCTTTGTTCCATTGTTACTTTATCTCACAGTTCGCTTATTCAAAACCAATGGCGGTATGAAGTACTACATACTGATTATTCTTCTGATGACCTTCTTCACCTTTATCCATGTTTATTATTTGGCCATTGCCGGTTTGTTTTTACTGTTGATTGCAAGTCTCCATTTTCTGGTTCATGTGAAACAGCTCAAAGACCATTGGCAATTTCCCACTCTACTAGCCTCCGCTGCTTTAGTTCCGCTTTCGGCATTTAAACTATTCATGTATTTGACTGATTCCATTACCGACCGCCCTCAGAATCCATGGGGCTTTGTGATGAATCGCTCTACCATGGCCGATATATTTCTGCATCCTTCTTCTTTTACCGGTGAAACAATTAGCAGGCTTTTTCCTCATGCCGCCATTGTTTATCATTTTGAAGGTACGGGATATATCGGCTTGGTCTGTGATATTGCTCTGGCAGTTTTGTTTGTGGTAGTAGTCAAGCGTTGGTGTAAAAAAGAGAATTACCTTAATCCCTTCTATCCGTTCAGCTATTTATTACCCGCTTCGGGTGTTGTTTTGTTGTTTGCGATGGCGTTTCCATTCAGCATAGACCCTATTGAGAAATACTATGAGCTATTACCGTTTTCGGTTAAGCAGTTTCGGGCTGCGGGTAGATTCAACTGGATATTCTATTACACCGCCACTATTTTTTCAGCCATCTTTATTTATCGCTTTTTCACTTCCCTTCTTTCAAAGAATAAAACCCTTGCTTATCTACTTATTCTGTCCGTTTACGTCCTCTGGTTTGTGGATGTGAATATGGTTTCTACCAAGTATTTCAAATTCATTAAAGCAAATATGGAGCTGATACATGTGGAAGAAGATAAAGGAAATCTGAAAGCCGCGCTAAGCAGAGCAGGCAAAAAGACAACCGATTTTCAAGCTATATTCCCATTGCCCTTTTTTGTAACCGGTTCCGAAAGAATAGGGATTGAATCGTCTGTGGCTTATGATGTCATGAAAACTTCTTTTAGCATAGGACTTCCAATTGCCACTGGAATGCTATCGCGCACTTCTGAACAACAGACCTTTCAACTGGCGCGCCTTATCTCAGATGACCTGATGAAGAAAGACATTCTACAACTTTACAAAAACAGAAAGCCACTTCTATTGGTTTATAATGGTCAGGAATTAAAACCGCAAGAACAGAAAATTCTGGCCAGGTCAACCTATTTATTTGAGGCTAACAACGCACAATTTTACGAACTCCCATTAACTGCTTTTAATGATGTGCAAGATTCCATCAAAAAGAATTACAGCAAAAACAAGCGCCATTATTATAATCATGCTGACTATACTTCTTCTGATTCTATCACTCGAAGTGTTTTGCTTAGGTATGAACATCAGACTCTGAATTATGCAGAGTTTGGTAAAGGAGCATTAAATACAGAAAACAAACCAAGTGGAATTTATTTTGACAAAATACCAAACGCCCGGGATAAAGAACCGTATGAAATATCGCTATGGGTATATGCCGATGAGCGAAGGTCTGCGTTCTGTGATGTCCTTGTAGGACAGGTAGATCAACAGGGAAATGAGCTTACGAAATTTAAATTGGAGCCTAAATATGGTTGCAATGTTTTTGGAAAATGGATGCGTGTAGATGTAAGTTTTACTCTGGAAAACAGCAACAACAAAATCTTGATAGCTGGCAGTGGAGATTTTGGAACTTATGATGAAGTCCTAATTCGGGCAAAAAACGAAACCATTATTTCAGACAGACGAAACGACACTACTTTCATGTATAACAACTTCCCTATTCGGTAATATATTTATCTTGCGGCCTTCATTAAGGCATGGCTTCACCTTCTCCTTTTTCCATTATATTACCGTGCTACAATCCAATTGAAGGATGGCGCGAGAACATTATCAAACAGTTTGAAGCTATTCAAAACCAATCAGGCTCGGGCGAACTTATTCTTGTTAATGATGGTAGCTCAAAAAAATTTGAACTAGAGGAAGCTATATCGTTCTTTGCGCCATACACCGACATAAAAATCATTTCGTATTCCGAAAACAAAGGAAAGGGCTTTGCACTTCGGGAAGGAATCAAACAGTCCTCGGGAGATTTGGTTATCTACACGGATATTGATTTCCCCTACACCCTCGAAAGCTTCCTTCATATTTACACATCACTTAAAAACGAAGATATAGATGTAGCTATAGGTGTTAGAGGGACAGACTACTACAACCATTTACCCAAAGCCAGAGTGCAAATTTCAAAGTTATTGCGTTGGTGCATTCAAACCTTCCTTCGCATTCCTACGGATGATACACAATGTGGATTAAAGGGTTTTAATCAAAAAGGGAAAGAGGTGTTTTTGCAAACCACTATCAACCGGTACTTGTTTGACCTTGAATTTATTTTCCTTTCGGCCCGTCAAAAACTCAACATTAAAACAATACCGGTAGAGCTTCGTCCTGAAATCCGACTTTCCACCATGAATTTTACGATACTGTTACAGGAATTTGGAAATTTTTTAAAGATATTCGTTCGGAGTATTTAATATCTAAACAATCAATAATGGCCTACAAACTATCAGAAAAACATATTGGTAAACGCGCATTCATTACCGGTGCAGGAGGAGGATTAGGCAGAGGATTAAGTTTAGCCTTAGCTAAAGATGGTTGGACAATAGGTATTACCGATATTAAGGAAGAAGCCTTGGCTGAATCGAAGAGATTAATTGAGGCCGCAGGTGGTAAAGCGTACACGTATAAATTTGACGTTGCGAAAAAAGACGAATACAAAAATGCGTTTGATGATTTTATTGCCAAAGCAAATGGCATTGATTTACTCATCAACAATGCGGGTGTAGGTGATGGTGGTTTGGTGGGTGAATACGGTTTAGATAATTGGGATTGGATAACCGGCATCAATCAAATGGCGGCAATTTACGGTTCACACTATGCGGTGCCGTTGATGAAAAAACAAAAAAGCGGTCATATCATTTCTATTGCCAGCGCAGCAGGTTTGGCAAACATGCCGAACATGGGTATGTATAACGTAACGAAGGCGGCAGTCATTTCGTTGATGGAAACCTTGTATGCCGAGTTATATGGTTTCAACGTGAACGCAAGTGTTGTTTGCCCGACTTTCTTCCGAAGCAATATTATGCAGTATCACAAGGGAGATGAAAAATCAAAGAAGATTGGCGAAGCTATTATCAGCCGCGCTAAATATTCTCCTGATGAAATTGCTGATTATATCTTGACCCAAGCAGGCAAGAACAAGTTCTACATTCTTCATCCTTACCAAGCCAAATTGGTTTTCCATATAAAGCGATTAATGCCTATGGGCTTTTTAAAATTCAAAGCCAAACAATTTGCCAAGAAAGACTGGGTAAAACAGGCAGCGAATATGAAATTCTAGCTAAGAATTTACATTTTCCCATATACTGTGGTTTGAAAATTAAAACCCAACAAAAAAGATGTACTTCCAATTAACCGCGACAAACCAGTTAACGGTTTAGCTCCTATTAGGTTTTGGAGTTTTGCTTTCAAAAATTGGATTTTAAATCCTTTTGTAATTCAATCGCTTCTAATCTGATCTACTCATTCATCAATTCAAATCATTTGAACATTGTAGTAGGATTATTATCGTTTTGGTCTTTTACTATTTTCGACTGGTTATTTATTACTCAATTGTTACGCTAGTATGAAAAAAATATTACTCTTTCTGTGGATTACGGCTTTTGGTTTGAAGATTCAGTCGCAAAACCTTAGCCAACAGTGGGCAACCTCCCTTTCGGGATCAGGTGATAATTCCGATAAATTCAACACCCTCATTGCCGATGCTTCGGGCAATGTCTATGCAGGGGGATATACCTTCCGGGCTGGCAATGGCAAAGATTTTCTACTCGTAAAGTTTAACAACACAGGCGACACACTCTGGATCCGCACCTATGACGGAACAGGCAACGGCAACGATGAAATAAACGCCTTAACCTTCGATAATTCAGGCAACATCATTGCTACCGGCAGCAGCAAAACCCTAACCGGCAAGGATATAACCACCTATAAATATGGCACGAATGGCGATTCGCTTTGGTTGGTTACATATAATTATACCGGCAATCTGGATGACTATGGAGTAAAAATAGCAGCCGATGCTGCAGACAACGTATATGTCGCAGGGTATGGTTACAATACAGCTTTGAACCTTGACTACCTGGTGGTGAAATATTCAGCAGCCGGTACACAGCAAAATCTAGCAACCTTCAACGGAGTTGCCCAGTTGGACGATGTATTGGCAGATATGGCGATAGATGCTTCGGGAAATATTTTAGTTACTGGTAAATCGAAAACAACCGCCAACAAAGATGATTACGCTACCATCAAATATAACTCCACCCTAGCGGTTCAATGGACAAAGACTTATGACCAGGCGGGCAAAACCGACAGAGCTACCGGCATTTATGTAGATGCCAATGGCGATGCTTATGTAACCGGACGTTCGAGCAATGGAACAGATGATGATTATGCCACTATAAAATATTTGGGCGCCAACGGCAACAACGGATGGGCACAACCCAGATTTTATGACTCCAACGGCACCGACCAGGCAACAGACATAGCGGGCAACACGAACGAAGTGGTGATTACGGGCACTAAATTCAACGGAGCACAAAACGATATTCAAACTGTTGCCTATAACCCTGCAAACGGCACTCAACTTTGGTCAACAGCTTACGCCAATCCGAACGGAAAAGATGAATCTCCCAACCAAATTACTATTGGTGCTGGCGATGTGGCTATAGTAACGGGCACCACTAACATTTCCACCACCGCAGTGAGCAATAACGATATACTGGTATTGAAATACAATATCTCTGGCACACAGCAATTCTCTAAAATAATCGGTGGAGATGCTAATGCTGATGACAATGGCTCCGCAAGTGTAGTAGATGCCTCTGGCAATATTTTCACAGCAGGTGCTTTCGTCAATGCTTCTACTATGAAGGATGCCGTACTGGTGAACCATGATGCCGGTGGAACTCTTCAATTCAACAAAACCTATAATGGCTTGGGAGAGTTTACAGACAAAGGCATTGCATTGTGTATGAGTTCCGGCATTCTTTATGGAACGGGTTATTCTTATGCTTATAATCAGGACAGAAATTTCTGCACTATAAAATACGATGCTGCGGGTAATAAACTTTGGACAAAAACATTCAACGGGCCAAACAGCGATACTGATGAACCGATTGGCATCGCTCCCGATGGTTCAGGCAATGTGTATGTAGTCGGCCGAAGCAAGAATGCCGCTAATGACTACGACATTTTCATTATCAAATACAATCCTAATGGCGATACGATATGGACAAAAAATTATGATGGCGGAGTTGCAGGTGATGATCAACCTAACGATATGGTCGTTGATGCATCCGGGAATATCTATGTAACAGGCATTACTGACCAGGATGCCTCGTTGTTGGTAAACAATGACTTTGTTACTTTAAAATATAATGCTGCCGGAGCTTTGCAGTGGGCAAAAATATTTAACGGCACCGCCAATGGGGATGATAAAGCAAGCGCCATTGCCCTAAATTCGGCAGGTGACGCCTTTGTTACAGGAAAAGTTTGGAACGGGACTGACTATGATATTCAGACCTTACAATATTCTTCGGCTAACGGAACACAAACTGCATTTGCAGTTTACGCTTCTAACCTTGGCGATGATGCGCCTGTGAAGATTAAGCTGGATAACAACAGCAACGTGGTAGTGGGTGCAAAGAGCGATAGAGATGCTTCAGCCGCAAACAATATTGATTTTCTTATAATTCAATACAACAGCGCAGGAGTCGAACAGTGGCAGCAATTGTACAACGGAGTGGGAAATGGCGAAGATGATTTGAACAACATGACCTTAGACGCTGCAGGAAATATTTACGTAACAGGTGCTTCGGATGTCGATTCCACAGCAGCAGTTAACACCGATTATGTTACCGTGAAATACAACAATACCGGTGCAAAGCAATGGGAAAAAACATTTAACGGTGCCGCCAATTCTATAGATGCGGCTTATGATGTAGCCGTTGATGCAACCGGTACGGTCTATGTAACCGGACAAACGGATGAGGGTTCTTTACTCGATAAGAATTTCAATGGAACAACTGTTGTATACTCTTCGACAGGGTTAGAGTTAAACCATATCTCGTTTAATGGCGTTGCTACTTCCAGCGATGCCAACAGTGCTGTTTTGTTAGACAACGGAGTGGTTTATGTAACCGGATGGGGGACTTTTGATGCCACAAACCAAAAGGATTTCCTTACCATTAAGTATGACCTTGTTTCCGGCATTAATGAAGTAAAAAACGAAATAAACGTAAAGGTCTATCCAAATCCTTCGCATGGACAGTTTACAGTTAGCAGTGCGATGTTTACCGAAAACAGCAATAACAGCATAAAGGTTTTTGATGTGTTGGGCAAGGAACTGGTTTCAGCTATTCCAACCAATTCAAGCTACACACTGGAAGCTTCTAACTGGCAGGCCGGCATCTATTTTATGCGTGTTAGCTGTGGCAACAAAACTGTTGAGTCTAAATTGATACTGCAATAATCAAAAACAACCCATGAGAGACAGAATTAAAATTTCATTCCTGGCAATAGCCTTTCTTTTTACCGTTATCAGTTCCTGTAAGAAGGAACCCGGTGATGGCGGGCAGGCAACAATTCACGGGAAGGTATATGCCTATAAAACTACCGGAGCCGATTCAGGATATAAATCAGGCGTAAACGTGTATTTATCATATGGAAATCATACATGGGAAGATCAAAACGCCAATTCCTCCTACACGGGCGAATATGCCTTCCCTTTTCTACATACAGGCGATTACACGGTTTGGATTCTGAATAAGTGTGACACCTGTCCCTTAAAACAATCGTATGATGTAGCGCATGTAAGCATCAATAAACCACGCGAAACCGTGGAGGTAAGAGACCTGATAAATTACTATTGAAATGTCTTTTAATTACCAAGAGGAAGAAAATAAAATAGAACAGGTGCTTCGCACTTTTTCACCCATCACCTTAAAAGGGTTGGATGAAGTGCGTATGCTCAATCGTATTGACACTAAATATGTTTTTCATATCGACCAGTTTGCTGAAATATTGGAAGAAATGAAGGAGGATTATTACGCGCTGGAGATTGATGGAGGACGGATGTTTCGTTATGAGTCTTTATATTTTGATACGGACGATTACTTGCTCTATAAGTTTCACCACAACGGTAAGTTGAATCGTTTGAAGGTTCGCTATCGCAGATATTCAGATTCAGGCTTGGTTTATTTTGAAGTGAAATATAAAGTGAAAGGAAACCGAACTGACAAGAAACGTCTTCAACAAAGCGATTTGAAGTTGGACCTGACTGCGGAAGAACTAAAATTGGTAAAGCATCATCAGTTGGATGAAACGCAGCTGAATAAAAAAATGTGGATTTACTTTAACCGTATCACGTTGGCAAGCAAAAAGATGAACGAGCGTCTTACGCTCGATTTGCATATCGTGTTCGATAACTTTAAAAAGGAAAAAGAATTTCCTGAGTTAATAATAGCCGAAGTAAAAACCGAAAAGAGTGCTACCGGCAGCCCCATCATCAAGAGTTTCAATAAGCGAAACTTTGAAGAGGTAGGCTTTAGCAAATACTCCACGGCTGTAGCCATGATGGAAGACATTAAGAACAACGCGTTTAAACCCAACTTTATTAAAATAGATAAAATCATTAAGAATGGAAACAGAAACCCTCAGTGAAGTAGTTAACACCAGTTTGCCTTTTGTAAGTGGCAACCTACTCGATTTCATTATTCGATATGGATTAAATCTTTTGGTCATCATTACCCTGGTGCGCTATATTTATTATCCAAGGCACAAGAACAAAGACTTTGTTTTCACCTTCTTCCTTTTCAATACGGTGAACTTTCTAATCTGCTTTTTGCTGAGCAGTTTGAAACTGAAAATCGGTTTTGCATTTGGACTGTTTGCCATCTTCTCTATTCTGCGCTATCGTACCGTAGCGGTGCCTATTCGAGAGATGGGCTACTTCTTCATTTGTGTAACGGTGGGTATCATTAATGCCTTGGCAGATATTAATACCAGTTTAAACGAGTTGGTGGACTTCTCCCGAACCAAAGGATTATTAAGTGCTTTGTATTTAATGGACCACAGCATAGTGGTATTGTTGTTTGCAGACGCTATCATTCTCGGAATGATTGTGTTTCTTGACCGACAACTTGGTCTGGAACACGAAAACTGGAAAGACATAGTGTATGAGCGCATTGATTTAATAAAACCTGAAGTTCGCGAACAGATGTTGGCAGATATAAAAAGCAGAACCGGTCTTCCGGTGCATCGTGTTGAGATAATCAAGATTGATTTCCTGCGCGACATTGCCCGCCTACGCGCGTTTTATTATTCAATGGAAAACGAAATGAGCTCTTACGGAACAGGTGATGGTGACGATTAGGCAACTATTAATTACGAGTTACAAATCATCAATTGAATATCCGGTTCTTTAAATCAACACTTCCTGTCAGCTTTCTCATCTTGCTGTTTACCATCACGGTGAATGGTCAGGACAATGCAGACATGGGGTACAACAACTACCACAGCACCTTTCAGCTTTGGCCAAGTATCAAGCTGAATAAGGATTTCAAGTATGGCTGGAATGCCAATGTGCAGTACGTGATGCGAGCTGATTTAATGAACAGGGCTATAGATGGCCATTATTTTTACGCCAGTGTTAAGTATAAGGCCTTTAAGTTTCTCCAGCCCGATTTTCAATTCAGAGGGGTGATTACTCCGGAAAAGAATCTGTATCGCTTTGAATTTGGGGTGAAGGCAAGGTATAAATACAAGAATTGGGTTTTTGCTTACCGCATGGCCTATTTTCATGAAAACGAATACTTTGCCCGTACCTATGAGCACGGACATTTCCCCACCAACTACTGGAGAAACCGTATTGAGGTTCGTTGGGATTTCAAAAAACAATGGGGCGCTTATGTGACAGCCGAGGCTTATACTCTTTTTGATTATCGGGGAATGAATGTGCGCAGAGTAGCTTTTATCGGTGGTCTGGAATATGCATTCAAAAAGATGCACAGCATCAACCTCGTGTATATGGCGCAGCCCGATTTCAGTTCAAAGTACCCCGACCTGGTGCAGGCCATTGCGGTGGTTTATGCATGGGACATTCCCGATAGTTTTAAGAAGAAAAAGAAGAAATCCAGGTAATAGGATTGCTGCCGAAAGTCATTTGCTGGTTTTGGTGATTCGGTTATGTTTGCACGCCAAATTTTTTCAAACCTTTCAAAAAATAATACAAATGAAAATTACCGTAGTTGGAGCAGGTGCAGTAGGCGCAACCGTTGCCGATAATATTGCCCGCAAAGAACTTTGCCAGGAACTTGTTTTAGTAGATATTAAAGAAGGCATTGCCGAAGGCAAAGCCATGGACATGAACCAAACTGCCACGCTGTTGGGTTTCGACACACGTGTGATAGGTTCTACCAATGATTATACCAAGACTGCCGGAACCGATGTGGCCGTTATTACTTCGGGCATTCCGCGCAAGCCGGGCATGACTCGTGAAGAATTGATTGGTACAAACGCTTCGATTGTGAAGGGCGTGACTGAAAATATTTTAAAGCATTCTCCAAACGCCATCATTGTGGTTATCAGCAACCCGATGGATACCATGACTTATCTGGCGCTTAAATCAAGCGGACTTCCTAAGAACCGTATTATCGGTATGGGAGGAATTCTGGACAGCGCCCGTTTTAAATATTATTTGACGCAGGCATTGAATTGTTCAGCAGCTGATTTGCATGCGGTGGTAGTTGGCGGACATGGTGATACTACAATGATTCCTCTTACACGCCTTGCTGTATTAAATGGAAACCCTGTTTCTAATTTATTGGATGCTGCCACTTTGCAAAAAGTAGCTGCCGATACAATGGTAGGCGGTGCTACACTTACTAAGCTTATCGGAACTTCTGCCTGGTATGCACCGGGTGCTGCAGGAGCCGCTTTAGTAGAAAGCATTGTACGCGATGAAAAGAAAGTGTTCCCTTGCTGCGTAGCGCTGGATGGCGAATACGGTCAGAAAGATATTTGCTTAGGCGTGCCGGTAGTGATTGGCAAGAACGGATGGGAAAAGATTGTGGATTACAAACTGGATGCAGCAGAGCAGGATGCTTTCAACAAAAGTGCCGATGCAGTACGCAGCATGAACAGCGTGCTTGACACCTTGACGCTGTAAATTCATCTTCCTTATTTTAAAAAAGAAAGGGGCTTCGATGGAAGCCCCTTTCTTTTTTAAGGTATTAAACACCTTGTCTTCTCAACCGTTTGTATTCTCTGAACGAAACCATTTTTTGTTGGGTGGCATCCCACAGATTGGCACGCACGGTCTTTAAACTCTTCCAGAAAGTAAGCGTGTTGACGTGCTTCTCAAATTCAGGATTGTCGAAGTGGCAGCGCTTCAAATTATAGTTAGGTATAGTGGGGCACAAATGGTGAATGTGGTGATAGCCGATGTTACCGGTTAGCCAATGCGCTACTCCTGGCAGTTTGTAATAAGTACTCCCCTTTATGGCCGACAGCACATAATCCCAATTCTCTTTTCCGCTTTTGTAAATGAACTCATACTGATGCTGGATATAGAAAAACCAAAGGGCATAAGTGCCGAAGAAAAGCAGATTGGCAAATTGCACCACCAGGAATCTATCTACCCCAATCAGCCAGGCGAACACAGAATAAAGAACCGCAAACATGATGTTGCTGATGGTTACATACTTGCGCACTTTTTCAAATTGCCCGGTCTTTAGCAACGCAAAGCGGTTGTAAAGCACCACATACACAAACCCGCCTATCGTGAACAGATAAAACGGATTGCGGTAAATACGATAAGCCACTTTCTGTTTCCATCCGAGTTGGGCATATTCCTCGGTAGTGAGGCACTGCACATCACCAATATCGCTTACTTCCAATTGACCGTTATGAGCATGGTGAAAGTTGTGCGATTTAGCCCAATATTTATAAGGAATGATAGTGCAGATACTGCAAATAGTGCCGATAATATTATTGGCTGTTCTGCTTTTTGTAAACGACTGGTGCCCGCAATCGTGCTGAATGATAAATATACGACCGAGAATAAATCCGTTGAGCACCGCTAAGGCAACCGAACCAACAATCGTTTTGTCGTAGAGGTAAAACTGCAAAAGCAGCAGACCGATATAAAAGCCAAAACTATCCGCCAACTGGATGATGGCGCTGCTTGTACTTGGCAGTTGATACTTCTTTACTTTTTGATTCCAGTTTTTAAAATCGGTTAATACTTCTTCCTTATTAAATTCCTTCATAACTAAATTGTAGCCGCAAATATAGCTTGTAAATAACAGGAGCCTGTTATCCTTATGTTATTTCGCTTTGGAAACCTACCCAAAATCTTTTGCTTTCATGGCATCCATATTTTGATGCACTAAAGCGAAGCTTGTTTGGAGGAATACAAAAGCACCCCAATCAACCGCGCATTAAAACTTTACGTAAGCACTGAAAATCTTAATGGAGATAGCCAACAAGATTACCCCGAAAAATTTTTTGATAGCGGCTAAAGCCGTGGTGCCGAGTTTCTCTTCAATCCAATCGGTAGACAGCAATACCAGCAATACAATAACCAGATTGATGATGATGGCAATCAGGATTTCGGGCACTTCATAAACCGATCGTAGCGAAAG
Source organism: Bacteroidota bacterium (assembly GCA_947478005.1). Taxonomy (GTDB): domain Bacteria; phylum Bacteroidota; class Bacteroidia; order Chitinophagales; family LD1; genus Bog-950. The sequence goes on along the minus strand of CANJVG010000005.1, from coordinate 36,047 downwards.
AATGGTAGTTAGCGTTCCGGAGCCTGCAATAAGCGGAAACGCCACGGGCACATAATTGCCCGAACGCTGGTCGCCTTCATTGGTGCGGAAAAGATGAATGCCGAGAATCATTTCCATAGCCAGCACAAAAAGCACAATGGAACCCGCCAGCGCAAAAGAGCGCACATCGATACCCATAATGCCCAAAAACTGCTCGCCTGCAAACAGGAAGAAAATCATTAAAGCACCAGAAGCCAGCGTAACGAGCAAGGGGTTGAAGTTGGGGACTTTCTTCTTCACCGATATAATAACCGGCAAACTGCCTATAACATCCACCACCGCAAACAGCGTGAGCGTAATTGTAATAATTGACTTAACCAGTAACATGCGGCAAATGTAGGAATAAGCCGATAGGGTTTTTCGCTTTCCTTATTGCAACGTAAAATCCATTACCGGCTTTTATCTTTATCCAGTTGCAGCATTTGCAGATAATTTTCATACTCCTGCTTAAACACTTCCACCTCGGCTGCCAGGGTTATAATCGCATTCTCCAAATGGCTGATGCTCGATTTATGACGATTAAATTCATTGAGCGTGTCCAGCACTTCCTCATCAAGTTCCTGACTATAATTTTCGGAGCCCGGGAAAGCACTTAGATAATGACTGATGCTTTCCAGTTCCTTTTCATAGGGATAGGAAAGGTTGGTGTTCAAGGTCGTGAACTTCCGTATCAGGCTTTGCGCGGTTTGAATACAGTTGAGGTAGGTTTCGTAGGTGCGGGTAGATACCGTGCGCAACAGACTCTTCAGTTCGGGTGAGTCGGTCTGTAGCTGGCTTAGTTTATTAAGCAGCACCAGCGCCATACCATTCTCTTTCTGAAAGTGGGTAAACTCCAATCGCCTGACGCCCAAAACAGAGGGAAATACTTCGCAAATTTTCACCGCTACCGCGGCTGACTGTTTTCGTTTGTAATAGACTATTGCCATATAGTGGTTTTTGAAAGCTGAAAACTATATTTCTGTTTGCCACGAATTACACGAATCAAACACGAGTTATTCTGAACCAATTCGTGATTATTCAAGCAATGCATAAGCTACCATTCATCATCGTCCTCATCCTCCTCTCCTTCCTCGTCCTCCTCATCGCCCAAATCAGGCTCCTTGCCGTCTCTTATATCTTTAACAAACTGCGCCATGGCGGCCTCCATTTCAGCCCGTTCGCTATCGCCCATATTGGCATAAATCTCTGCTCTCATCTCCAACACCATCGGTTCAAACGGATTGACATAGAGGGCCTTCTCCAACAGTTCGAGCGCATCGCGGTAGTAGCCCTTGTTCTTGTATATTTTAGCGAGTTGATAAAGCGCTTTAATATCATTCTGCTTCGCCTGCACCGCCATTTGCAATACCATCTCGGTTCCTTCTTCATCGCCCAGGCGGTCAAATACCACAGCCAGGTTATAATAAGCCCCGCTATAGCCGGGATTCCTCTTTATACATTTCTCCAACCACCGTTTAGCATTTTCTAAATCATTCAAATGGATATAACACAAGCCCACGTTCTCCTCTATATAGGACCATCTCTTTAAATCAATCTCTTCGATGGCTTCGAGGTATAAAGCCAGCGCCTCCTGATATCTTTCGCGCGCATATTCAATCTCCGCGAGGTAAACATTTAACCCATCATAAGTTGGCTCTATCTCAAACGTCTTTCGGTAATATTCTTCGGCATGGTCATAATCTTTCAGTTCCATATAGCATTCTGCAATGCTCAGATGGATATTAGCCGTATTATCGGGGGCATAGTCGGGGTCGTTGAGGTCATCTTCGTCAGGCGGAAAGGGCACAAACAGTTCGATGGCCTTTAGATTAGCTTCAATCGATTCTTGATAGCGCTTGGCTTTAAAAAAAGTAGCGGCCATCATTACATAAACCGTATCATCCTTGGGGTCCGCTTCAATGGCTTTTTGATACCAAACCAAGGCCTCTTCTATTTTCCCCTCATTATCAAAAGCATAACCCATCATCCGCAAGGCATTGGCATCCTGCGGTTTTTTATTGACCTCCTCCTGTGCACGAATTAATTGCTGCTGCTTGGCCGCTGCCTTTTTATCCTGCACCCGTTTTATATCCTCAAACAAACCCTCGGCCCCGGGGTTCAACTCGGCACAGCGCTTAAAGCCACGCAGAGCCCAATCCAAATCGTCCCGTTTTTCGCGAAACAAAGCACAGGTATGCATATATTCATAATTCATCGGGTCAAGTTCGGTGGCCTTCTCCATTTCATCCATGCCTTTAAAATTCCAGGTTTGGTAAGTTCCGTGGTCTTCCTGCAAGGAATGACCCGGATATTTTTCCTGCAAAGCAAGGCCCAACCGGTAATACAGTTCGGCATTTTCGGGCTGCTCTTGCAGTTGAGCCTGCAATTCTTCTACCGATGCTTTCATAAGCTGTTGATTTTGTGGTATTCTAATTCAAAACCGGGTTAGGCGCTTAAATCCAAACTTCTGTTTTGCCACTAATTACACGAATTAAACACGAATGATGTTGCATTAATTCGTGATAATTTGTGCAATTCGTGGCTTGGTTTTCCTTTTTTCTTCCCTAAGAGCCTAATCCTATTCAGGAATAAAATTAGAACAAAGGTTTTAATTTTCCAAAACCTGTTTTGGCGATGTTAAAACCGCTGATTTCGAGGCAATATCACTGTCTTAAATCTGAAATGATTACGATAGATGCTATCATAATGATGTTACAAAGTAAAATGGTTACGATAGATGCTATCATAATGATGTTACGAAGTGAAATGATTACGATAGATGCTATCCTAATGATGTTACGAAGTAAAATGATCACGATAGATGCTATCGTAATGATGTTACGAAGTAAAATGATCACGATAGATGCTATCGTAATGATGTTACGAAGTAAAATGATCACGATAGATGCTATCATAATGATGTTACGAAGTAAAATGATCACGATAGATGCTATCGTAATGATGTTAGGAAGTGAAATGGTTACGATAGATGCTATCGTAATGATGTTACGAAGTGAAATGGTTATTTCAGGTAGAAATGAGGGTTTATGCTGTAAAACTTAGATTTTTTAAGCAGAGAAATCAACTAGATTTAGCAAAACGAGGTGATAACTTGCCAAACACATTGCTCAATGGGCACTTATCAGTACAAATTTGATTGAACTTAGTCTAATTCAGAAATTGATTTGAACCAAGGTGATAAAATGCACATAAACATTGGCTTATTGATGAATCAATTACTAAAATTGAAACCAAAAATTGGAAATATATCGGTCAAAAGCCTGACAAATAGGTGACGATAGGTCGAAATTAGTACCGATGCTTCAAAAATGAACGGAAATAGGAGCTAAATAAAAACCACCTCTATAAATAAGTTATGCCTCATTGTAGGACGACTGAATAAAACGATAAAATTTCAACCAGAAAAGGGAAAGACTGCCATCGCTTCGCAAAATTAAAAGAGCTGTTTTGGGAACTCACAAGCCGACACAAAAACAACACATTTAAATTTGCCCGACACTCCAAAGCCCACCCACCACCCAGTCATTGTTGAAAACTTATTTGGACTTTTTTTGTCCATAACATTTTCCTACTTACATTTGGACATAATTTGACCAATATGGCAATTAAAAAGACAGAATCTTTCGGAGAGCATCTTAGAAACCTTAGAGAAGAAGCCAGATTAACGCTCAAAACTGTTGCAGAAGATATTAGTGTTGACCCTTCTTTACTTGCTAAAATTGAACGCAATGAAAGACAACCAACCAAGCAGATAATTAAAGGGATTGCAGCATATTTTAAGGTTGACGAAAAGGACTTGCAAAACAATTTTTTAAGTGACCAAATTGCATATAGAATTCTTGAGGAAGAAGCAGATTTAAGCATTTTGAAAGTAGCAGAAGAAAAAGTTAAATACCTAAAAGCAGTTCACGATGGAAGGTAAAATAAAAGTTGTAGAATTATTTGCGGGCGTTGGTGGCTTTCGACTTGGGCTTGAAGGTTTGAATAAAAAATCTGCCTCATCGGGCTATAAAAAAACTCTCAAAACAAATTATGAAGTAGTTTGGAGTAACCAATGGGAGCCATCGACAAAAACTCAGCACGCCTCATTAGTATATGAAAATCGTTTTGGAAAAGATGGGCATACGAACGAAGATATTTCGCAAGTTGATACTTCAAAAATCCCCGACCACGACTTATTGGTTGGCGGTTTTCCTTGCCAAGATTATTCAGTTGCCACAACCCTAAAAAACTCAAAAGGACTTATCGGAAAAAAGGGAGTTTTGTGGTGGAGCATTCACAAAATAATTTCAGAGAAAAAGAATAAACCTAAATATCTATTCCTCGAAAACGTAGACAGGCTTCTCATTTCGCCATCGGGACAACGAGGGCGGGACTTTGCAATTATCTTACAAAGTCTAAATGCATTGGGCTATGCGGTTGAGTGGCGAATTATCAATGCAGCGGATTTTGGGATGCCTCAACGCAGGAGAAGAATTTTCATATTGGCCTATTTACAAGGAACAAACATTTATGAAAATATCAACGAAGTTGCGCCAGTTGAATGGATTATAGAAGAAGGAACTTTAGCAAAAGCATTTCCTGTAACATCTGCTAATACTTTGCTTCCGACAGAATTTAAACTCAAAGGAGACATCGTTTCTATTTCTGAAAACTTCAACAAATGTGGAACTAGTGGACTTTTTGAAAATACAGGTTTAATGATTAATGGTTTGGTTACAACCCTTAAAACGCAACCAAACTTTGATGGAAAGTTCACGATTTTGAGAGACCTTATTCAAAACGGAGAAGTAACATCAGAGTTTTATATTGACAAAAACGACCTTGATAAATGGGCGTATTTAAAAGGGCCGAAAAAAGAAATGCGGACAAACGCACAAGGTTTTGAATACAATTATAGTGAAGGTGGAATGATTTTCCCGGACCCATTAGACAAACCTTCAAGAACAATTATAACCGGTGAGGGTGGCAAATCTCCATCAAGATTTAAACACGTCATTCAAACCCCAAAAGGGTTCAGAAGACTTTCACCAGTCGAACTTGAACGCCTAAATATGTTTCCAGACGACCACACAAAACTAGAAGGGGTTTCAGATACAAAACGAGCTTTCTTTATGGGTAACGCTTTGGTTGTTGGTGTAATTGAAAAAATAGGACTATCATTAAACAAGAAAATTAACTTATGTCAACAAGTAATTTTGTAGTTAAAACAAACATTGGTGAAGTTTATATTAAGCCAAAGAATAATTTCCGAATCCCACGGTTTCAAAGACAATATACCTGGGAAGAAAAACAAATAGCAGAATTTTGGGAAACCATTAATTCTGAATTGCCAGTATTTCTTGGTACTGTCATTTTTAATGTAAAGGAAAGTGACAAAAATATCATCGAAATAATTGATGGTCAACAAAGATATTTAACTATTCAAATTTTAGGATCTGTTATTCGGGATACGTTATTAAGTAAAGGTAAGCATGAAAAAGTATCCGATTATAAGAATAAAGCTAATGGTTTTAATAAAATATTTCTTGGAACACAAGACGATTTTGACGAAAATAAATTTCACAATTTCTTAATCCCGGGGGATTCAATTAAAGTTTTTTTTGAAAAGCACATTCAAGACAACCCTCCAACTCTGATTACCGAAAAACTTTCAGTGCCAAAAGGTTCAGAAGAAGAAAAGGTAAAAAAGGCCTACTTGAAATTTCAAAATATTATAGAAGGTGAAACTAAGGCCCTGAATTTTGAAGAAACTTTTAATTGGTTAAAGGCATTAGTAGACAATAGATTGTCGAAACACTACTTCGTAAAAATAGAAATTGACGATGAAAATCTTGCTTATGAAATATTTGAATCTGTTAATGCAAAAGGGATTGATTTAAGTGTAGCAGACTTAATTAAAAATCAAATTTTTAAAAATGTTGTTGGTAGTGACGATAAATATATTGATTCAGCTAAAGAAAGGTGGGCTCAAATTTTAGAAAATTTGGACCGCATCGATTTCTCTCTAAAAGACTTTCTAAGCTATTATTGGTCTTCACGTTATGAGTACATATCGGATAAAAAACTGTATTCGGCAATAAAAGAAAAATTTAAAACATCTAAAAAGGAATGGGATTCGTTTTTAGATAATTTGGTTGCTAATTCTAATTATTTAAATATTATCCTTAATGGTGGGTTTGAAGACATACTTGGCTTTTTTGAACGTGACAGAAACGAGGCATTAAAAGTATATAATAGTTTGCGAGTATTAAGGAATACAAAAGCCAAAACATGGATTATTCTGTACTTATGTCTTTTTAGAAACCTAGACTTAAGTAACCCGAAAAGAATAAAATCTAAACTATCAAACAGGTGGCAAATAATAGAAAAATTCACTTTTTTATATTTTCAGATTCTAAGCCTACCGGGTAACTGGTATTTTAGTCAAATCTGTGATTTTTGTGAGAAGATTGAAGAAAAAATTCATAAGAACAAAACGAATGAAGTACTGAATCTTTTTACAAGTGACCTTTATAATAACTTCAAGTCAAAAATACCCTCATCTTATAGTGATGATTTTATAGACGGATTCAAAAGCATTGAATATAAAGATGATCAAAAATCAAGAATCATTATCAGATATGTATTAAATGAAATTGAGGAAAAAATAGGTGGTAACCAGACAGAAGGATATGATGAAGAGAAAGTAAGTATAGAACATATTCTGCCAAGAGAATCTAAAAAGTGGAATGTTGCTAAAAAAACTACTAAACCTTATGTAAATACGTTAGGTAACCTAACACTGATTAGTAAAAAATTAAATGGGCAACTTGAAAATAAAATAATATCTGAAAAACTAGTATTGATAAGAGAAAGTAAACCCAATTTAAAATTAGTACTTGAATTAATTGAGAAAATAGAATCTAAGGATTGGGACTTTGATAGAATAAGGACCGAACAAAGTTTTGAGGCAATTACAAAGCGATTAGATGACATTACTAGAAAGGCTCATGATATATGGTGTGTAGATTTAAAAAGTAAAATGGGTTTCTAACTGTGGTATATAATCCGAAAGATAAAAAATCAGTTATTGATTATGCTAAGTTGCTTAAAGGTAAAACTTTAAGAGAGATTTGCGACCCGCTAATTTTAGAACACAACTACATAGGCAAAGGAAACTTCGGGCAAATACTTGAGAAGTTTTATTTTGGTTATGATCCAAATTCCAAATCAGAAGCTGACTTTTTTGAGATAGGAATGGAACTCAAATCCTCGCCTCTAAAGCAGTTGAAGAATAATGAATATCGTTCAAAAGAAAGATTGGTATTAAGCATTATTGACTATTTGAAAATAGTTGACCAATCGTTTGACGAAAGTGATTTTTGGAAAAAGAATGCAAACATTCTTTTGATTTTCTATTTGCATCAATCAGGATTTGATATTCTTGATTACCTGATAAAACTTGTTGATGAGTGGAACTTTCCAAATACAGATTTGGAAATCATCAAAAAAGACTGGCAACTGATTAAGCAAAAAGTAGCTGACGGCAAGGCTCACGAACTTTCAGAAGGCGACACTTTTTATTTAGGTGCTTGCACAAAAGGTGCAAATGCTTTGACTGTTAGAAAACAACCTTTTTCTAAAATCCCTGCTAAACAAAGAGCATATTCGCTAAAACAAGGTTATGTCAATCATATTATTGCTTCAATAGCTGGGGAGACAAAAGAAGTTTATGGGAAACTAATTCCGTCTGTTGCAGTTGCTAAAAAGCAAACAATTGAAGAAATCGTAATTTCAAAATTTAAACCGTATTATGGCAAGACAATTGAGCAAATCCTTACTTCAACTGGAGTTGAACTTAATAAAACAGCTAAAAGTTTTTATGCAAGTCTTACAAAAGCAATTTTAGGTATTGAACTTGATAAAGAAATTGAAGAGTTCGAAAAGGCTGAAATCGTTGTAAAGACAGTAAGACTAAAGGAAAATGACTTACCGAAAGAGGATATTTCGTTTCCAAATTTCAAATACGAAGAAATTGTAAATGAAGAATGGGACGACTCTAATTTCAAGGATATTTTAGAGCATAAATTTCTATTTGTGTTCTTCCAATTTGAAAAGGAACAACTGGTTTTAAGAAAAGTGAAGTTTTGGAATATGCCGTATGCTGATATTTTGGAAGCAGAAAAAGTTTGGGCAAAAACAAAAGACATTGTTTCAAAAGGTAAAATTGTAAAAGAAGTAATCGGTACAACACGTTACACTAACTTTCCTAATAAATCTTTCAATTCAGTATCACACGTCAGACCACACGCCAGTAATGCAGCAGACACCTACCCTTTGCCGACAAAGGACAAACTGACGAAAGCAAAAGAATATACAAAGCATTGTTTTTGGCTTAACAACACTTATGTAAGAGACGAAATATATTTGAAATAGCCAGCGCAGTTAGCAGTACATTTACAATTCGCACAAGGCAACACACAGAGCAAAAATTATAAAAGAGCTCCCACGCAAACGCACAAAGACAAAACAAAATGGACAGACAATCCACGACCGAAAAAAAACAGCGAAGAGATAACAGCACCTACCCTAAAGGTGGGTTTCATTTTCCAAAGACAGTTTTATGGTTAGTGAAAGTTTAGTTTTTCAAATCAAGTTTTGTGCTAAAAGTCCCGCCCTTTAGGGAGCTGCGAAACGTTATCAATAAACCCTCCTCAAAACAAAACTCTCGCTTCGGGATACTGCAAAGCAGTTGCCTCTTGCGGTTGAGGCGCATGCAGAAACTGCATACTCTTAAAGAAGCGGTAATACATCTGCTTCATAAACTCAGGTTTAGCCACACCACCGGCTTTTAAGGCTTTGCCATGCGCGAACCAAATGGCATGAATAGTAGCAAAGAACAAAACAGCATACAAGCCAATAGATATAGCTTTGTTGTAAAACTTCTTCTGCTGAAAGAGAATGTACATCCTTTCGTTTTGAAATTTAAGATGATGGGCTTCATCTATTAATATATCGGTGCAGATTTGCCGCAGCAGCGGGCAGGCAGTGGCATTGTGCAGGGCGGTATAAAAAACCTGCGCAGCACTTTCTACTATTATTACCGTAATGGTCCACAGTTCCATACTGGTGTTCAGGTAACGTATTTTGCGAAACAGGGTATCGCCCCAATCTTTCTTCAATCGGGTTTCGCCCAGCAGGTCGATGTATCTGCCAAGGTTGTTGCCGTGCTTTTGTTCTTCGGTAATAAACAGCTTCACCGCTTCGGGATATACAGGGTCATTAATACGTCCTGCATATTTGTTGGCTGCGGCCATCAGGTGGCTGCCATCGCTGGTTTCGCCCAGTTGCCAGGCCTTGAGGGAGTAAAGAATGTTTTGTTTTTCGTGTGCGCTTATCGCAGGTCTTAATGACCAGTCCACACGTTGTTTGGTAAGATTGTGTTCGAAATGATTTTTCCAGAAAACAGAAGAATGAAGCATGCTGTCAGGGTTTGGTTAAAAATGCTTTCCAAACGCAGACCGGCCTTCCGTATTATTTTATCAAGCTAATATTTAACGCTTGTTTACAAAGCCCTTATTTCCCCTTCTTCATTTTAGTAAACCGCACTTTGTTTTTCAAGGCTTCGAGTGTGCGCAGCATTCTTTCTGCGCGCTCATCTTCGGTTTTTGCTTCGGCTATCCATTTATTAAAGTAGTGCTGGTAGTTTTAAAGGAAGGTATTATCTTCGTTCTAATGAGACAGCGATTTTACATTGATACTTCAGTAATTGGTGGCATCTTTGACACAGAATTTGAATTAGAAACAACACTGTTGTTTGAGAAAGTAAAGTTAGGTCAGATAATTTGCGTTTACTCCGGTTTAACCGAGAGCGAATTGAGCAACGCGCCAGAAAGGGTAAAAGATTTTTTTCTCTCCCTTAACAACGATTGGAAAGAAAAAATAGAAGTTACGCCCGAGGCAATACAGTTGGCACAAACCTATGTTTCCGAAAAAGTTGTAGGCGAAACAAGTTTTGACGATTGCATTCACATTGCAGTTGCAACTTTGAGCAAAGTTGATTTGCTGGTTAGTTGGAACTTCAAGCACATTGTAAACGTATATCGTATACGCGGATATAATTCCGTAAATTTGCGCTTGGGTTATCCTTCCTTGAACATTCATTCACCAAAAGAAATAGTAGGTTATGGAAACGAAGAATAAAATTGAAAAGGACTTTGACACAGTAAAAACTTTCAGAGAAATAAAAACAAAAATCTCAAAAGAGATTAAGGGAATGAACTTTGAAGAGTTTAAAGCATACTTAGAGAAAACGAAGTTAACGCCAATTGCAAAATAGATAGAAAGCGTTGGTAGTTGCCGTTAGCAGCCTCTTACCCCACATTCTGTCATACGTCCGATTCTTTCTTCCCCTTCTTCATTTTAGTAAACCGTACTTTGTTTTTCAAGGCTTCGAGTGTGCGCAGCATTCTTTCAGCGCGATCATCTTCGGTTTTTGCTTCGGCTATCCATTTATTAAAGTAGTGTTGGTGCACGGGAGGCAGCAAAGCATAAAAGAACCAGGCATCGCGGCTTTCTTCTATAATCAGTTGCCGGAACTCAAAGTTCATAGGATAATACTTCCGGTCCTTCTGTATTCTTATGCTCACCGTGTCGCCTGCTATCTTGTTTAGTTCTTTGCGCAAGGCGGGTGGTATGCGCAGCAGAAAAGTACCATCACCCACAGGAGCCAGCGGCAGCATTTCGTATTTGACATAGTCCAGATGGCCCTTTACATAGAAGGATTTCTTTTTGTCGTAGTGCTTCATTTCCAGCGCTAAATTAGCGGGCACTACTACACAGATATTTGTAACACCCTTCCCTTTTCGTTCATCAGGAATCAACTCAGCTTTGAATTCATAAGGCATACCTCACACAATTGTTGTCCCAAAGCTACAAAATATTTGCCCCAATAAAAAAATGACAATTCTATGACAATTTAGTTTTGAATAACCGCAATATCATAAAATCAATTCCGTTTTAAATTCAAATAAAACTTCCCGGTTGCGCTCCTTAAGCAGTAAAACCTAAAACACAAAAAGAAACAGCGCAGCGGCAGAAGTATAACAACTGATGTATGTATTCGCGTGTTCACATATTGCCCGATGATGTAAGACTTACCCAAAAGGAAGAGCGCCCTCAAAAGCACCCGCGTGAAGCGCATGGTCGGTTAGCAACTCAAGATAATCAAGCATTAGCCCCAGTTTACAAAGACCGATGGCTGATAGCACATGGTAAGCATATAATAGGCAAGCTGCACAAGGACGGTAATACACCGCCACCGGCTGCTATAGAATTATTGGAGAAGGAATTAATAAGCGCTTTGGATAAGGCGTGCAGGGGCGATGAACGCAAGGTGCTGCACTACCTTATACTCAGCATTCAAAGATGGCAGGAGCCGCTCTTTGTTTTGCTGCCGGGTGCTTATAATTCCAGAGCACCTCCTGTAGCTGTTATTCTTTTCAGCAAAAAAACAGTTCTCTGAATGTGCAATTTCAAAAATCAAAATTCGTTCTAAAAAAATAACTGCAGTAGTATGTATTCCTTCACAAAAATGATGGCTTATGGAAAACACAGAGGTGAAGGTCCTCTCGGGCAGAAAAAACTGAAGACAGCTACCGGAATGTTTCGGCAGCACTATTTCGTAACTTTTAAAACCAACACATAATATTATGTCTAAAGTAAAAATTGGCTTTAGTGGTTTAAATGTTCCAGAACAGATTGAGCGCACACGCCTCATCACCGGAAAAATGGACGGAAATGCACTTTATGTGACTCCCGTTCCGGCACTGGTAGATGTGAATAAAGCAGCAGACGATCTCGAAGATGCGTATAATGCCTCGCGCGGTCGCGATAAAGTGAAGACCGCAGAAATGCGATTACGCAGAAAAGAGTTGCTCTTCTTAATCGGTCAGCTTTCGGTATATGTACAGCAGGCTTCCGGTGCAGATGGAGAAAAAATCCTCTCCAGCGGCTTTGATGTAGCGAAAACTAAAACACCTAAACCCGTTGTAGCGGGTGAGGTGCATAATCTTCGCGTAGACGATGGTACAACCAGTGGAAGAATAAAAGCAGAATGGGATAAAGCTACCGATGCAGTGATGTATATGGTAGAAGTTTCAAAGCTGGCTGATTTCTCTACGATTGACAAGCGTGGCTTCACGACCAAGACTCAAAAAGAGCATGGCGGATTTGCTCCCGGCACTAAGTACTGGGTGAGAATCACCGCTCTTGGCAGAGAGGAAGCAGGAACTGTCAGCGAACCGGTATCCATTATAGCCCGTTGAGAAGCTTAATAGAATTAAAATCTAAGTATAAAACATGATTCAAAATCAGTACGGTGCAGGTTCGTTGCGAACCATTGCCCGAAAATGAAAGCCCTTGTTCATCACGAACAGGGCTTTCGCGTTTAAAAGACCTTTCATCATTCCTGTTAAGAGCCACGAAATACCGCGGTTCCGTTTCTTTCTTTCGGTAGTTTTGTTCATCATTGCCACACCCACGATTAATCTTCCAAATCATGCGTGTACTCCTGTTCTTGCTTTTTGCTTTCTTCTCCTCTCCTGCCGATGCACAACAGGTAGAAGTTATTACACTCGAACAGTTGCAGGCTAAAGCTGCGAATCAAACGAACGACACCTTGTATGTAGTTAACTTTTGGGCTACCTGGTGCAAACCATGCGTAGCAGAGATGCCTTACTTTGAAAAAGCAGCCAAAACCTTTGCCACTCAAAAAGTCAAGTTAATCTTTGTGAGCTTAAACTATGCCCGCGAGCAAAGCATGGTCAGTGATTTTGTGAAGAAGAACAAAGTGCAGTCCACCTGCTATTTACTGAACGCAGGCAACCCGAATAGCTGGATTGATAAAATAGAACCTGAGTGGAGCGGTTCGATTCCTGCCACAATCATGTACAGACACGGTAAAAAAGTTTTCTTTCGCGAAGGAGAATTTACACAAACAGAATTAGATTCAATTATTAAAAACCAAAACCAATAAACATGAAAAACATTTTCATCCTCACATTCAGTTTTATTCTTTTTACCTCCTTCAAACCCGAAGGTGGTTATAAAGTAGATGACCGCGCTATTGATTTTAAACTGAAAAACATAGATGACAAAATGGTCTCTCTGGCCGATTTTAAAGAAGCCAAAGGTTTTATTGTGGTGTTCACCTGCAACCACTGCCCCTTCAGCAAAAAGTATGAAGACCGGATTATATTGCTTGACAAAAAGTATAAACCGCTGGGGTATCCTGTTATTGCTATCAACCCGAACGATGCGGCACAACACGCTTCGGATGATTTTGAAAGCATGAAAGTACGAGCTAAGGAAAAAGGATTCACCTTCCCTTACCTGCATGACGAATCACAGGCGATTGCTACTGCTTATGGCGCTAAATCAACTCCACATGTTTACGTTTTGCAAAAAGAAAAGGATATGAGAGTAGTTAAATACATAGGCGCTATTGATGACAACAGCGATGATGCTACGGCTGTAAAAGAGAACTATGTAGCGAGTGCCGTAGATAATTTATTAGCCGGCAAACCGGTAAATCCTGTGTTTACCAAAGCAATAGGATGCAGCATTAAATGGAAGAAATAAACATCATTTTGTTACCAAAACTTACTGGTTCTTTCATCTAATTGAAGGGGTACAACTTCAGTTGTCAACTTATTTTGGGCTTTGTTGAAAAAATCATTCCCCATATATTTGATAATTAGTGACGATTTCACAAAAATTATTTTCTTTGAACCTTGTAATTTAGGAAGACTCGCTAAGGCTAAAATTTTAAAACAAAAAACGATTCAGATGAAAGTTAGATTCTACACACTTTTAGTTTGTTTAATGGGAATACTGGCAGTAAATGCACAGGACATTCACTTTTCACAATTCTATTCTTCTCCACTCACGCTTAATCCGGCAATGACAGGGAACTTCAACGGTTTTTACCGTGTTAGTTTTATCTATCGTAACCAATGGCCGGGATTGACAGGCAACAGCCCTGCTTTCTCTACTCCTTCGGTTGGCATAGATTTTTCTTTGTTGAAGGATAAAATTAAGCATGGTGCATTAGGAGCAGGATTGGTGTTTGTGAATGACCAGCAAAATGGAAAGACCTTTAACCAAAATCAGATTTTGCTTTCATTGGCCTACAACATGAGTTTCGGTGCTAAGTCACAGTTCCAGATTGGATTAGGTCTGCAAGGAGGTTTGGTAATGAACAAACTGGATTTCAGCAAGTTTACTTTTGCCGATAGCTACAACTCTGATTTGACTTACAACGCTCAGTTGAATCCTGAATCGTATAGCAGCGGAACAAAAATGAAAGGCGCTTTCAATGCCGGTCTTTTTGCCAAGTATGATTTCTACAAAGGAATGCGTGTTTACTTAGGTTATGCCTTCAACAATGCCACTAACTACAAACAGGACTTCTTAACCAATAGCCCAACTTACAAATTGCCTTTCCGCCACACCATTCATGGTGGATTTGAATTTGATATTAAAGACAAAGGAGTGATTATCCCAGGTGTGTTATATATGTCACAAGCGAAAGCAAATGAAGTTAACTTTGGTTTAACCGGTGGAGTACACGTTATCCAAGACCCTGCTAAACGTGCGACTCTTTACTTAGGATTGTGGAACCGTTTAAACACAGGAAACTATACCATGATTCCTAAAATAGGATTTGAATGGAAAGGATTCCGTGCCGGCTTTGCATACGATGTGCACTTAAGCCAGAAGTATAAAGGATATGACAAGGTAGGAAACAATGGAACTGTTACCGGTAAAGGTGCTAACTTACCGCAGGGTTTTGAAATTACCCTTAGCTACATTGGTAATCTCTTCGTACCAAAAGAAGACAACTACTTGTTCAATCCCCGTTACTAAAATTCAATTTCCGATTACAATTTCGATAACCCTTACGTAAACTAAGCAACTATTATGAAGTATCTTTTATTAGTGTTGATGATTCCTCTTACCCTTATATCTTTCAGCCAGACTGAAGGAGGTTTGAAGAACGTGGAGAAGTATCCTAAATATAAATGGCGTAAAAAATTAAAGATCGCCCGCAAAAAAATAAACGAAGGCAGTTATTACAATGCAGCTCAGTATTTGGAAGATGCTTATAAAGACAAGCCGGAGAAAATCGCCATCCCGCACTTGTTGGGAGAAGTAAATATGTCTCTGCGCGATTACGTATCGGCTGAAAAGTACTTTCAGGCGGTAGTGACTAAGGACGCAGAAGCTTATCCAAGCGACCAATTCTATCTGGCTCAATCTCAGAAAATGAATGGTAAATACGAGGAAGCTAAGAAAACCTTTAATGCTTATCTTGTTTCTAAATTAGATAAGGGAGATGCTAACTACAAGACCCTGGCTAAGATTGAATTAGAAGGTTGCGACACGGCTTTAGCTTTATTGAAATCACCATCTAAAATTAAGGTAGAAAAAACAGAAGGAGCCGTAAACACTGCCATTCAGGATTATTCTCCAAAACCATTGAGCGGCAATAGAATCCTTTTCTCTTCTCAGAAAACGGATACAGCAGTTAACCTTTCAACAAGCACAGCTGACTACTACTCTTCTATCTTTACAGCAGAAAAAGCGGGATCTTCTTATTCCAACCGCACCGTTATGTTAAGCCCACCGAATGACCCTAAGGCTCATACTGGTAATGCTATTCTTACTACCGATGAAAAAACAATCATCTATACTAAGTGCGACCAGTCGGCTATTGTAAAGATGAAGTGCAATCTTTACCGCTCTACCAAGAATGGTGCTGAATGGACTAATGCAGAAGAATTAAAGTCATTGAATTTAGAAGGGTTTACTACGACTGAACCTGCTTATGGAGTTGATAAAGATGGCAACCCTATTCTTTATTTTGCTTCGAACAGAGAAGGAAAAGGCGGTTTAGACCTTTTCTACGCTTTGGTTAATGCTGACGGAACTTTTGGAGCTGTGCAAAATGCAGGTGCTGAAGTAAACTCAGTGGGTGATGAATTGTCTCCTTTTTATGATAAGAAGAACAAAACTCTTTACTTCTCTTCAAACGGACATCCTTCTATCGGAGGTTTAGATGTTTTCAAGATATCAGGAACTCCGGGTGCTTGGGGTGCTGCTGTAAATGCAGGAATTCCTATCAACTCTTCGGCTGATGATTTGTATTTGGCTTTAGATGACAAAGCAGCTAAAGGCTTTATGGTGTCAAACCGTGCGGGTACTACTTCATCTCGTGGTGCTACCTGCTGCGATGATATATGGACTGTAATCGTTCAACGCGATGTATTCCTTAAAGGGTTTTATGTAAAGAGAGGTGATGCAAGCAACACGCCTATTTTAGGTGTTGACGGTTCTTTATATAAAGTAAACGGCAACAGTTTTGAATTTGTAGGTAATAACATTACTACACCGGCTCCGTTTGTGTTCCCTGTAAAGAGAGCTACTGCTTACAAATTGAATGGTAACAAAGAAGGCTACTGGCCGGCTATCGATAATCTGACAATAGCGGAAGATGAAGAGCGCGATACTATTTCTCAAATCTTCTATTTAGACCCTATTATCAAGACCCATATCAAGATACCGAATGTTTACTTTGCCTTCGACAAATCGAACGTAATTGATTTCTACAAGGGTCAAATTGATTCGGTAGTGAAATTGCTGAATGATCACCCTGCTTATTCAGTAGAAGTTCAAGGACATACCGATACGAAAGGAACAGACGAATACAACGAAAAACTATCTGTAAAAAGAGCTAATGAGGTTAAGACTTTCTTGATAAAGAAGAAGAAGATTACCGAAGACAGAATTGTGGTTAAGACCTTCGGTGAGAAAATGCCTGCTGTTCCAAATGAATTGCCGACAGGAGAAGATGATCCGGAAGGCAGAGCAAGAAACAGAAGAGTGGAGTTTAAAATTATTACTGACAAGCCGGATGATGCTCCTGAATTTGAAAGCACCGGTGAGGTAGTAAAAGAAGTAAAAACAGGTCCCGGCTTTACCGGTAAGAAGAAATAAAGTTGACTCTTTAAAAAACAAAAAAGGTTCCGTATCAATACGGAACCTTTTTTGTTTCAGGTAAGTTAGTGTAAAGCATTCAAACCATGCTCATACCTTCTTTATATCACCTACTGAGCAGCAGAAACCATTTTATTGATCTGCTGCTCTAACTCAGGAAGGCAATGGTATAGCTCTTCAAACGACTGAATGATGAAATACTTCTCCTGCATTTTATCTTTATGGAAAGGTGAGTTCAACACTTCAATCACATCGAATGCAAAGTGACCTGGTACCTTACTTAAAGAATATTCTGTTTCGCCAGCAGAAGAAATAATACCGGCACCATATATTTTAACTGCATGGTTTTCCTGTATCAATCCAAACTCAATCGTAAACCAATAGATGCGGCTCATCAACTCGATGGCATAAGGGTTGTCGATATGCTGCAGTGCAATCTTGCTGAGTCCAAAGAGGAACTCGCAGAAATGCTCATCGGTGAGCAACGGTATATGCCCAAATACATCGTGAAACATATCAGGCTCCTGAATATAGTTGAGTTGCGAAAGTTGGCGGAGCCAACAGGTAGCGGGAAACTTGCGCTGATTTAGCAACAGAAAAAAATCCTTATCGGGAATAATACCCGGCACAGCCTGTATATGCCAGCCGGTATGCTTTTCAAGAAGGGCATTGGTTTCTTTAAAATCAGGAATGCGATGTGCGTTGAAATTGATTTTATCTAAACCTTCTGCATACTTAGCTGTAGCGGTGTCGTGCAGATTTTTCATCTGCCTTTCAAAAAGAATCTTCCATACCTCGAAATGCTCGGCTGTATAGGTTTCGTATTGCTGCTGTAACATAGTTTCTATTTAATAATTGGCATAAAAAAACCCGGTTCGTTAGAGCCGGGCGTAAATATTTTTGATGTGCATCTAATTATACTACTGCCCGCTATGCCGATAGCGATAATACGAAGCGGTAATAATCTGGTTGCGAATCATGTGATGAATATAAAAAGTATTTTTGAATTGATAGCGAATCATAAAAAGCAGATGCTCAAAAAAAAGGTTCGCTGTATGTATCTCCGCTCCTATTTTTGTTCGCCTAAATTCTATTTTTGTTCAAAACCTTATTTAATTATGAAGAAAATATACGCTTGCACCTTTTTGATTTTGATGGTTGTTGGTATTGCTCAATCACAGACATATCTTACAAAGAGTTTCTCCTTCGGTGGAGTTAACCGACAATATCTATTGTATGTCCCTGCTTCGTATCAAATTACTGATACAGTGCCTTTTGTAGTGGCATTACATGGTTTGGGAGATAACATGAATAGCTTCAAAAACATCAATTTCAAATCTATTGCCGATACAGCTAAGTTCATCTTTGCCATACCGCAGGCTTTGGTAGATAATTTATTTACAGGCGCCACTGCCTGGAACTCAGGAGCAGGAGCCTTTGGCATTTCGTTGAACGCCAGTGTCGATGATGTAGGATTTTTAAATGCATTGATGGATACTGTGTCCGCAAAATACAATATAGACCAATCGCGTATCTTTGCTACGGGTTTTTCGATGGGCGGGTTTATGAGTAACCGATTAGCCTGTGAACTGAACAACAGAGTTGCGGCTATTGCTTCTGTTTCGGGTACTATTGGTGGAACACTCAACTGTCAACCGGGAAGAGCCATACCGGTAGCCCATTTTCATGGTACGGCAGATTCTACAATCGCCTATTCAGGTGGAACCTTTGGAAATGACCCGGAAGAATTGGTGAAATATTGGGTAAACAATAACGGTTGCGATACAACCGCCATTATTGATTCTATTCCCAACACAAAGAATGATGGCAGAACCGTTGTTCATTATAAATACCCTAATGGCAGGTACAACACAGAGGTAGAGTTTTTTAAAGTAGTGGGAGGAACACACCAATGGTTGACTTCGGCAAATGACATTACCTACTCGGTAGAGATATGGAGATTCTTTAGTCGCTTTCGTTGGACTGCACAACAACAGACAACCGGCATAGCGACACAGGATTTAAAACCTCTGCTTGCTGTTTATCCTAATCCTGCACAGAATGAAATTCAGGTAAGTCTGAATGATGGTACCTTACCGATTGAGCAAGTTACTGTTGCTGACCTGACAGGAAGAATTGTTTCACAAACTTCGGTGAAAGAGAATACATTTTCATTCCAGGTAAACACATCTGCTATTGCTAACGGAGTTTATATCCTCCGTGTTGACAGCAAGGGATATGGTATCAGTAAGAAAATAGTTATCAGCAAGTAGTTGCTTCGTAGCGGATTATTCCACTACTAACTTTCCTGTTTTAATAATCTTTCCATCTGCCAGCAGTAGATAATGATAAATCGCTTTAGCGAGTTTATCGTTGCGATAGGTGTACTGATATTTACCTTCTATCAATGGGAGTTCATCTACTACTTCGCCTAACTGATTGTAGATTTTAATTCTGCCCGTTGTAAACTTCAATCCCTCAAGGATGAAATTTGTTTGATTACGGAAAGGATTCGGGATTACCTGCACGCTGACAGCTTGTGAAGCTATAACTGAAATGGAAGAGGTTATGCAGCTACCATCATTCACATTTGCCAATGCATTGTAGTTTACACAAGTGGTATCGGTAGCTCCATATACTTTAGCCATACATCCACCTCCATCAATATTAGCCGCAGGATTGAAATTGATACAGCCGGTATCAGTAACACCGTATATTTTGGCTACACAAGTTCCGTTATCGATGTTAGCCAGCGAGTTGTAGTTCATACATGCAGTATCCATTACTCCATAAACTTTCGGAACGCATACTCCAACACTAACATTTGCCAAAGCGTTGTAGTTCATACAAGCAGTGTCCATTACCCCATAAACTTTAGCAACACATATTCCACCATCTACATTTGCCAAAGCGTTATAGTTGATACAAGCGGTGTCCATCACTCCATAAACCTTAGCAACACATACACCACCGCTAACATTCGCTAATGCGTTATAGTTCATGCAGGCAGTGTCCATGACTCCGTAAACTTTAGGAACACATACTCCACCATCTACATTTGCCAAAGCGTTGTAGTTCATACAAGCAGTATCCATTACTCCATAAACTTTGGGAACACAAACTCCACCATCTACATTCGCCAAAGCGTTGTAGTTCATGCAGGCAGTGTCCATCACTCCATAAACTTTTGGGACACACACTCCTCCGGCAGCATTCGCTAATGCATTGTAGTTCATGCAAGCAGTGTCCATCACTCCATAAACTTTCGGAACACAAATACCTCCGCTAACATTTGCTAATGCGTTATAGTTCATGCAAGCAGTATCCATCACACCATAAACTTTCGGAACACAAACACCACCACTAACATTTGCTAAAGGGTTGTAGTTGATGCAGGCAGTGTCCATTACTCCATAAACTTTCGGAACACAAATGCCTCCGCTTACATTTGCTAAGGCATTGTAGTTCATGCAAGCAGTATCCATCACTCCATAAACTTTAGCAACACAAACTCCTCCGCTAACATTCGCTAAGGCGTTGTAGTTCATACAGGCGGTGTCCATCACTCCGTAAACTTTCGGGACACAAACGCCTCCACTTACATTTGCTAAGGAATTGTAGTTCAGACAAGCGGTATCCATTACTCCATAAACCTTCGGAACACAGATACCCGCTGTTGTATTTGCCAGTGGGTTGTAGTTCGTGCAGGCGGTGTCCATGATGCCGTAAATCTTTGCCACGCAACCGGTGTCGGTGTTGGCAGAAGGATTGTAGTTGGCGCAGGAGGTGTCGCTTGTGCCATAGCGGATGCAGGAGTGTGCAATGGCAGCAAACGCATCTACTTTACCGTTGCCGTATTCGTAGTTCGGGGTGATGCCTGTGAAAGCATCGGACTTGGCAGTGCAAATGAGCGCCTGTTTAATTTCGCTATAAGAAGCGTGCGGGTATTTCTCTAAGTAAAGCGCGGCAATGCCCGCAACTAGCGGAGATGCCATGGAGGTTCCTCCGTTGCGAATGTGTTTGAGGGTGATGGAGACCTTAACGCGATTGGCAGGGGCGGTGGCGAGGGCGATGAAGTTAGCATCGCCTGTGCATATAGTGGTGCTGCCGGTGGCCATTACATCGGGCTTCAAACGATTGTCGCGGGTGGGGCCCCAACTCGAGGTGCCGAATCTTTTGCCCACGGTTTCGAAGTAAGGTGACTGCAAGAGGTTGACGGTGTTGCCATCTCGGTCGAGATAGCTCGCGCGGTTGGAGTAATTGCCCACGGTGATTACCTTGTCGCTGTTTTGCCAGGCGCTCACCATCGTTTTGAAGTAATCGGGATGACGGTAGGCGGGGTCGGTGATGTACACGGAATTGATATAATCGGTCATGTCGGAAGTGCCAATCAATGATTCGGTAGCCCAACAATCGAAGGTGCCGGTGCCCTTGGTTTGCAGGCGCCAGAGGAAGCTGTTGTTGGCGGGGGTTACTATTACTTCTACATGATAGCGGTTATCATCCAAAGCGGCATACACATCAATGGTGCCGAGGGCAACTCCTGAACGACTGGTTAAGTTATAGGTATTCAACACGCTGTTGCCCGGTGGAGGATTGAAGTTGGCGGGCACATTCAGATAGGCCGTTCTGCCCGAATCGGCACCCGTGAGCGGTGCATTGCAACCAATAGCAAAGCTGGCATTTTTGAAATCAACGGTATCTGCCCACCAATCGAAATAAACACCGCCAAACGAATTGCTGTATTTGAAAAGTGTGTAAGCCGAATCGGTAGGAATATTGTAGGACAGGTGAAAAGGAATCTGCCCGCCATTGCCCGCAGCGGCCACTAATACTCTGCCGTTCTTCTGGGTAATCATTGCATCAATCATTTGAGTGGCTAAATCGTTTCCATCGTGTGACCCATAGTAATCGCCTACGCTGGTATTGATAACGCAGGGTTTGCCCAAAGAATCGGCCTTCTTAAAAATATAATCCACGGCATCGGTAATCTTAGTCATGAAATTATTGCCGGTGCCTGATGGAATGCGCACGGCAATGATGTCGGCTTCTGGAGCCACGCCTGTAAACTGACCCTGATAAGCAGTGCCCTTGGTGGAAAGACTGTTGCCCGCAGCAATGCCTGCCACACAGGTGCCGTGGCCAAAATCGCTGTTAGGTGGAGTGTGGGTACAAGTGCCGTTGTTTATTTCGGTAGAAGACCACTGGCGACCATAATTGTAGGGGGCCGGGGTGATGCCACCGGTAGCTACCTGGTCCCAAATGTATTTGATGCGCGTGGTGCTGTCGGTTGGTTTTTTGAAATCGAAATGCTGCCAGTAGATGCCGCCATCTATAATGCCCACCACCACATTCTTGCCCTTCAAACTATTCACCAGCGGAGCGAAGCCACCGAGCACACTGTCGACATTGTTGCGGATGCGGGCGGTGTCCATCAGGAAGACGCCTTTGCCACCCGTGCTTTCGATTTTCTCCACGGCTTTGCTGTTGGAAAAAGCAAGCAGGTTCTTTTCGGGAATTTCAACTGAAGAAATGCCGTTGTAGCCATATTTGTAAATGCCTTTAAGGCTCTCGGTGAGTTCTTTTATCAGGTCTTGATTGCCACGCACGAGCAGGGGCATGTTTTGATTGCGAATGTCGCCTTGTTGCAGGCGCTTGAACAGGCGCAGGTCGAGCTTGGAGGAAACGATGGCCTGTTGTGCCTGAGAAGGTTGAAGAAAGCAACAGATGGCGAGGGTAAGCAGGGCAGAGTAGATGCGTTGTTTCATAGCATGAAGCTTTTGTAATTTAAAGGTAAAGCTAATCGGTTATCGAAGGTGCTTAATTGGGCGGGTTTTATCCACTTTCGAAATGTAGAATGGCGGAAAGAAGACAGGGAAGGGGGTGGTTGATTTTGGTTTGACGGGGTTTGACCATTGTTTGATATTGTTTGAAAGTGGTTTGAGGTTGTTTGATTTCGAAATACAGATATGTTTAACCGTGGGTCAGAAACTCTAACAGTTCTGGAGTAGGCTCCAAACCGCAACTTGGAAGGGTTTGCATTTATGCAGGGGGCTCCAAACCCCAACTTGGAGGGTCTTGCATTTATCCAGGGGGCTCCAAACCGTAACTAGGAGGGGTCTGCATTTGTGTTAAATGCACTTAATTCAATAAAATAGTGGCAGAAATCGAAAAAAAAGCCATTCTTTCATCCAATGTCCATTTTCTAAGGAAGCAAATGGATTTGTAACGCTCCACTCAATAAATTTTTTAACTCCCAAATCCTCAAGGCAGAGGGAAATACGGAGGGAAGGTTAGATTTGAGTTACGGGCGTACCTATGCGGAGACCCGGCCAAGACGAAAAGCTAAACTTATGGCAGTATCGAATACAATATATTTGCTCTAGCCTCATTTTTATAGTCAGCTTCTTCAGTTGAAACGCTAATGTGAAGTCCATAGATTTGAGAAATCATTTCTTTGCCTGCCTTAAATTTGAGACAATTTTTATCGCTTGAAACTCTATACCAATTCCCATTGTGATGACCAGTTAACTCATATTTAATTTGTCTACCTTTAGGATCATAGGCATCTACCAGAATGTCGATTTCATCACCAACTTTCAAATTCTTTTTTGCTCTGATTGCTATGTTGCTCTCCTGTTTCCATTCGCCTGTGTTCCCTAGGCTATCGGAAACCTTCAAAATTTTGATAAAATAGTCATCTGTATTCATGCCCTTATTATGATAAATTACAAGCTTAAGTTTTAAATCACCTACAATACCTGCTAACAATTCCTTTTGGTGAGGGAATAATTCTCTTCCGTGTGCAATTGTATTTCTAAACATTTCAACTTCATCAAAGAGAACGTCAAATCTCTTTTTTTCGATTAAGATATCCTTGAACAATTCCCATCTTTTTCCAATGATAACCTTTAAATCAAAAAAATCAGAGTAATAGATTATTCGGGGCTCCGTAAGAATTCCTGAATATTTCTTTTTTTCTATTTCTCGTTTTTCCTTCCATTTTCCAATTCTTTCTTGAGTTATTCCATAATCAACCGTGTCAGAAGATCCGATTATCATGGAAATAATATTCCTTAAAGTGTTTTCATATTGTTGAATCATTGTTAGTGGATATTGATATAACCTAAACTGGTTTCTATGGCACTAAATAGCTTCGGGTATTTCAATTGCGAAAACTTGATTGATTTCGACTTTGAAGAAAAATACACGGCAGCCCTTTCCAAGAAGAGTAACAACTTCTCCAAAAGCAGTGTCAGGTTGATCGGGAACATAAGCTCGAAATTCAAAATCACCCACGCCATCATAATAAAATCTTAATTTCATAACCCTTCCAGAGTTTGCTTCTTTTTTTTTGTCGGCAATAAAATCTTTATAATAAAGGTGCTTCTTACCTTTAATTATGACTTTCTTCTGTCCAATATGCTTATTTTGAACAGGTATAAGTTGAGCATTATCGTCATAATATTGGAGGTGTTCATCAATATTTTGTTTCAAAACCACATCAACATGAAACAACATAGGATTTTCCTCCTTTTTTTCCTCAAAACCTCTACCATAATAGTGAAAGCTTGCTTCATAAGTTCCGGGCTCGGTTAAATCATAAGTATAGGGACCATAGAACGCAGCCTTATTCTTATGCAAATGATCTGCTGTTAATTTATATTCCCATAATCCATTACTAATTACTTCCGAGTTTACATTATCACCTAGCACCTTTTTTATTTCATCCTTATTTAAAACTCGCTCACCCCGATGATGTAATAGCTTACCATAAATTTCTTCCTTATTGTCAGCAACAAAATATGTAACAACATGTTTTGGTCTTTTTCTCCAATGTACATAGACTTCACGCATCGACCATACAAATAAGCCACCAATAAATCCACCAAATGCAGCACCACTGGCTTCTGATGTAAATGTTTCAAGTAAATCAAGATGAAGAGTTCTAAGCCCTAAAATGTAAGCAACCGCAACAATTATTAAGAATAGAATGCCCAATATAAATTTTATCATAAGTCGAAAATATACATTTCCGCATATTAAAACAGAGACGCTGAACTCCCGCTAGGGTCAGGGTTTTGTATTGGTTGAATTGTTTTCTATACACGTGTTGCTCCGCTGGAGCAAAGACAAATACAAGATTACTCATGATTCAATTTCTTATTAAAACGGAATTCGTGAATTCCGCTTTGCTCCATTTCTTCGCTTCGGGTACCTTCGTTCAGAACGACAAAGCATTGAGTGAAGGGCGGCTGTTGGATTAGCGATAGTAGTGGAGCTCCTTTTTTTGCGGTGAGTGAAGAGGAAATACATCCACCTCCGTCTCGCTCGGAGCAGCGAGCCACCTCCGCCAGCGGAGGACAGAATACCGCAAAAAAAGAGCGGAACGGATAGCGCGCCCGCGTCTCGCGGAACCCCATAAATTTTTTTCAGCAAAAGTTACGAATACCTAAACTCTCCGTGCTCGCTCGTTAGCAGCACTTCGTTTTTGTCGGATGCTTCTACATGGCCGATTACCTGCGCGGCAATGCCGAAGGATTTGGCTACGTCTATAATCAGTGAGCTGTATTTTTCGTCCACGTATATTTCGAGGCGGGTGCCGCAGTTGAGCACTTTATACATTTCTTTCCAGTCGGTTTTCGATTCCTGCTGAATCAGTTTGAACAAAGGCGGCACCGGCAGCAGATTATTCTTGACTATGCGCAGTTGGTCGATGTAGTGCAGCACCTTGGTGTGTGCGCCACCCGTGCAGTTGACCATGCCCTTTACCTGTCCGGGTATTTCTTCGAGCACCTTTTTGATAACGGGCGTGAAAGTGCGGGTAGGCGAAAGAACCGCCTTGCCGATATTCAGCGAGGTGCCTTCGAGGGCATCGGTCAGTTTCTTTGTTCCGGCATAGACCAGCGAGGCATTGATAGAAGCATCGAAGGTTTCGGGATATTTTTCGGCATAGAGCTTGGCCAGCAAATCGTGGCGCGCAGAGGTGAGCCCATTGCTGCTGATGCCGCTGTTGTAATCGTCTTCGTAAGTGGCCTTGCCATAACTCGCCAAACCAATAATCACGTTGCCGGGTTTAATGTTTTGAGTGAGCACAAGGTTCTCTTTCTTCATGCGCACGGTCATCGTAGCGTCCACCGTGGTCGTGCGCACACAGTCGCCAAGGTCGGCTGTCTCCCCTCCCATCAGGTGAATGTTCACGCCAAAATCTTTCATGCGGTCCATGAACTCTTTGCCGCCTTTAATGATTTCGGCAATGACCTCACCGGTAATCAAATGTTTGTTGCGGTTGATGATGCTGGTGTAAAGAAAATTGTCGGTGGCGCCAATGCAAAGCAGGTCGTCGAGATTCATGACCATGGCATCCTGCGCTATGCCGCGCCAAACCGATATGTCACCGGTTTCTTTCCAATACAAATAGGCAAGAATAGATTTGGTGCCGCTGCCATCGCTGCTCATGACATTGCAGAAGATTTCATCGCCTCCCATATAATCGGGATAAACTTTGCAGAAGGCCTTGGGATAAAGCCCGTGGTATAAATCCTTTACAGCCGCATGAACTTCTTCTTTGCCGGCCGATACTCCACGTTGTTCGTATTTCTCCATTGGTTAAACTACTTTATAACCTACCGCAGTAGCAACAGTTTGTAAACTTGCATAGAGCTTTCTGAACTCTTCGAAATTCAGTTGCTGGTCGGCATCGCTCTTCGCCACTTTCGGGTTTGGATGGCTTTCAATCAATAAGCCGTCAATGCCCATGGCCACACAAGCGCGTGCCAAATCAGGCACCCCATAAGCATAACCTATCGCATGGCTCGGGTCGAGAATAACGGGAAGATTCGTGTTCTGCTTTAACCAGGCTACTCCGCAAAGGTCGAGCGTGAAGCGGGTCTTGGTTTCGAAGGTGCGGATGCCTCTTTCGCAAAGCATCACATTGGCATTGCCACCGCTCAAAATAAACTCTGCGCTCTGCACAAACTCCTGCAGGGTGGTTCCGAAACCACGCTTCAACAACACGGGTTTGCGGGTTTTGCCGCACTTGCGCAAAATGCCGTGGTCATACATGCTCTTGGCTCCTATCTGAATAATATCGGCATACTCAATTATCTCATCTACATGGGTGCTGTCGCGCACTTCGGTAATTATCTTCAATCCGTATTTGCTGCGCATCTTGTCAAGCAATTTCAAACCGTCCAGGCCCATACCCTGAAAAGTATAAGGCGAAGTACGCGGTTTGTAAGCACCGGCCCGAAGCACTTTCACTCCGAGCTCTACACAAAGCTGTGCGGCAGATTCTATCTGTTCTTCGCTCTCCACCGAACAAGGGCCCGTGATAACAAGAGTGTTGTTGGTGTTGCCGCCAATCGTAACATCACCAATGGCAATTTCGCGCTTAGTGGCGATGTACTGCTTGCTGGCTAATTGAATATCCGAGTCAGCTACGAAAATCTCATCTGATGCGCTTTTCAATTCATCATCGGCTGCCTTTAGTTTTGATGGAGTAACCAAAACCTGTCGGCCATTTTCAAACAGGATGCTTTGATACTTTTCAGCCAACTGCTGCGCCTGTTCCTTCGAAATACTTTTATTTAAGTGGACTATCATTTATACACGGGTTAAATTATTGAGCAATACAGCTCCTTTCAAAATATTCTCCTGGTCAACTATCGGCAAAAATAGAACAATAAAGTTTAGCTCATTCACCAGATGCACGATATCTGAAACCGTTGAGCTATCGGCAATACTGATTGGTTTATTATTGATAACTGTATCGGCAGATGTAGCGTCTAGGTCATTAAGGTTCTTGAGTAAACCTTTGCGCACATCGGCATTGCTGACTACTCCGGCCAACTTTCCGGCATCATCGGTAATCAAAACAAAACCCAATCCGTATTGCTCGATGGTTTTAAGAATGGCTTTGAAATCAAGGCCATCGCGTTTAAGCACAGGAAGATATTTAACCGGTGTGGCAAATTCAGCTACCTGGAAGCTACGATGTTCGGTAGGAGTTTTATGAAAACTCAAAATACCTGCACTAAGTGATTCATGATTCATCAGATAACTGCCTGTAACAAAAACATGAACACCCAACAAACGAAGAATATAGGCTATCTCATCATTCACTCCACCATCTACATGAACCCGGGTTTTTGGATAGCGGTTCTTGACCTCAACAATCTTTTGAAAACTTTCGCGGTTAAATGCGCCACCGCTTTGACCCGGAACCGTGGTCATAATCATGACGAAGTCAAAACTGTCTTTAACCTGTTCGAAAACATCGATGGACGTAGAAGAGATAATGGACAGACCATATTTAGTAGTGCTGCTTGCAGCAAGAACAGGAATCTGTTTCAGATTCTCATACTGAAAACTGACATACTCAATCTTTAAGTCTTGTATTTGCTGTAAGTATTTCTGCGGCTCGGCAGAGATAATGTGGAGGTCAATAGGTGTAGAAGATATTTGACGGATAGCAGCAATATCGTTGAACACTTTTTCATTATCGACACAATCAACATGCAGCATATCAATTTTGTGCGCGTCTAAATCGCGCACCAATTGCTCCGGTGTTTTCTCTTTGCTCGAATAGATAGATGCCGAAATCTTCATTTACTCTAAGTCGTATTGCAGTTTCAGCAAGTTGCTGTAAATACCTTTCTCCATTTTTGACAAATCATCGTGCGTTCCCTGCTCCACTATCTTTCCTTTATTAATTACCAGTATTACATCCGCTTCGCGAATGGTAGATAAACGGTGGGCAATAATAAATGTTGTGCGGTTCTTCATCAATTCATCCAAAGCCTGTTTCACTAATTTCTCGCTTTCCGAATCCAGAGCCGAAGTAGCTTCATCCAATATCAAAATTTTGGGGTCGCGAAGAATAGCGCGTGCAATAGCAATTCGTTGCTTTTGTCCGCCTGAAATTTTCACACCACGTTCGCCTACAATCGTGTCTAACTTTTCAGGGAATGACTCAATGAAACTATAGGCGTTTGCCTTCTTAGCTGCGTTGATGATTTCTTCTTCCGTAGCATTTGTTTTACCATAGGCAATGTTTTCGCGAATGGTCCCGCCAAACAAAATCGTATCCTGAGGAACGGTGCCATAGTTTTTGCGCAAGGCGGTAACGTTGTAATCACGAATACCCTTACCATCAATCAGAATATCGCCTTCCGAGAAGGGATAAAGACCGCTTAGTAGTTTTACAATAGTTGATTTACCTGAACCGCTCGGGCCAACCAAAGCAATCTTCTGTCCTGCATTAACTTTAAAGGAGAGGTCATTAAATAAGAGCGTATCCTTTCTTGATGGATATGCAAAGTGAACGTTTTTAAACTCCACCTCCCCTTTTACGGGAGAAGAACGGTCTTCATCCATCGTTCGGGTTTCGCTCTCTTCTCCTAAAATCTCATTAATACGCTCGGAAGCACCTACAGTTTTTTGTAACACTGTATAGCTTTCACTCAACCCCGCCAAAGAACTTCCGATGAAAAGAGTTAGCAGAAAAAACTGAATCAAATCACCCATGCTTATCTTACCCTGAGCTACTTCATTCAATCCGGCATAAACAATGAAGACAATTGCTCCGAACATCGCGAAGATGATGAACGACACAAAGCCCGCCCGATACTTAGCTGCATACATACCAATGGTAGCTACACTCTGACTTATCTTAGAGTATCTTCTTGTTTCGTAAGCTTCGTTAGTAAAGGCTTTCACCACATCAATAGCAGTGAAAGTTTCTTCTACAATCGTATTGCTCTCCGCCAATTCATCCTGTGCCTTGCGCGATATCTTACGAATGAAACGACCAAAGATAACAGCTGCCACAACCAAGACCGGAAGTAAAGCAAGAATTATCATCGTCAGCTTTACCGAAACAGCCAGTATGAAAGGGATACAAACAATTGGAAGGACCAATTGCCTTACAAAAAAAGCAAGTTGGTTAGTCAGCGCATCCTGCAACTGAGAAACATCGGAAGAGATTCTGGAAGTAAGATTACCGACTCTGTTCTCTTCGAAGAATTGTATAGGCAGGGTTATGATCTTTTCATACAGCGCCCTTCGAATAGCGGACATGGCATTCTGACTAACATATTCAAACAGGTAAATCCGAAAGAAAGAAAGCACGGCCTGAATCAAAAGAACAATACCAAGTATCAATCCTATCTCCTTGAGTTTTTCAGGAGAGATTTCTGAGGTGTAGCTTCCAACCAGGGTGGTTATTTGTGCTACTTTCTCTTCAGCCGAAGCAGTTGACTTTACTGCGGCCGCTATTTTGGTGATGACCTCCTTTGCAGGAGAGGCAGCATCAATCAACTTTCCAAAGCCACCGGGGATAAAACTTACAACACCCGTTGAAACCACCAGACAAATCATCCCGATAATGAATTGCCATTTATAGGGGAGAATGAATCGGTAAATTCTTAGCGCTTCAACAAGTTCTTTACGGCTTATTTTCTTCTTCTTCTTTTCAGGTTCGGCAGATTCAGACATAGATTTTCAAATTGCGTTGCAAATGTATTAGAGTAACTGAGAGGGGGTAATTGTTTTCAACTATAACCAAGTCGAATTGACGGAGAAAATATTGGCGTGTTTTGTAAAATAAATACTGCTGAAGAACGACCTAAGTGAGCAAATAGCATCAAACGCTAATTTTCTTACGTTTGCGCCCTCATTTTAAAAAGCAGTATGTTTAATAAGAATAAAGAAACAGTTATTGGTTGGATTTTGATTGTGTTATTGATGCTTGGTTTTGTTTTCTATCAGCAGAAGAAAATGTCGGAGGAGCAGAAGAAAAAGCTCGAAGCAAAAAAGACAGAACAAACCCAAACGCCCCAACTTACAAAGGATGCAACCGAAATAACAGATAACACCAAAACAGCAACACAAAACACGATTGGGGATTCTTCCACGTTAAGCTCACCTGTAGCAGAAGATACGGCAATACTTCAATCACAATTCGGAGCTTTCTCCGCTACAGCGAATGGCGAAGAGAAGTTGTTTGTTATTGAAAATGATTTGGAAAAAATTACCCTGACGACTAAAGGTGGTCAAATCAAGAGTGTAGAACTGAAGAAATACAAAACATGGGATAAGCAGCCACTGATCCTATTCACCGACAAAACAAATTCACTCAGCTATCAGTTTTCAATAGATAACAACAGGGTCATTGACACTAAGAACTTATACTTTGAGCCTGTAGGTGAAGGGTTCACCATAACTGGTGATGCCACTAAATCTTTCTCGCTCCGATTAAATGCAGGTGAAGGAAAATATTTAGAACAGAGGTATACAATTAAAGGCAATTCCTATTTAATGAATTATGATTTAAACCTGGTTGGTTTGAATACAGTAATTCCTACCAACAATACCTTCATTAATACCACTTGGGAGAATACGCTAACCAATGTGGAGCATAATATTGAATTGGAACGTAGATACAGCGCACTATATTTCAAATATGATAAGAGTGATGTCGCTCACTTAAATGAAGACAAAGAGGATGATGAGTTAGTTTTTGATTCTCCGCTAGAATGGATTTCTTCCAAGCAACAATTCTTTAACACTACGTTATTCAGCTCTAAAGGGGAGATTCATCGCGGCAAGTTGAAAACTCATTTTACTAAAGCAAATAATGCCTTTGTAAAACGTTACAATACCAACTTCACGCTACCTTACACCAGCGGTGCACAGTCCAACTATGCTTTTCAAATTTATATAGGACCAAACAGCTACAACACACTTGCTGCGTTGGATAAAGATGTGCAAAGTATCATTAAGCTAAGTGCCGATTTCTGGATGTTCAACTGGATAAAGTACATCACCCGTTTTATTATCTGGGTGTTCAGTTGGTTTGATAGCGTTCACTTGAACTACGGCATCATTATTTTATTGATGACTCTCCTTTTAAAAGTAGTGCTTCATCCTCTTACCGCAAAATCTATAGAGAGTGCTGCAAAAATGAAAATATTAGCTCCTGAATTGGCCGCATTAAAAGAAAAATATGGCGATGATCAAGGTAAGATAGGACAAGAACAAATGAAGCTTTACAGCAAAGCAGGAGTCAGCCCTTTCGGAGGCTGTTTACCGCTATTGATTCAAATGCCAATCCTTATGGCGATGTATTACTTCTTTCCGGCTTCCGTAGAACTTCGTCAACAATCTTTCTTATGGGCAAGTGATTTATCGAGCTACGATTCAATTTGGACGTTTAAAACTTCACTCCCATTAATTGGCGATCACATCAGTTTGTTTACCATCCTAATGACTATTACTTCGGTATTGCAGGCTGTCATGAATAGCTCCATGAACTCCATGGCCAATCAGCAACCCGGAATGCAGTATATGCCTTACATTATGCCAGTGATGTTAATGTTTATGTTCAACAGTTTTCCTGCCGCCTTAACTTACTACTACCTTTTGCAGAACTTACTCGGTATCATCCATCAATGGGTAATTCAAAAATTCTTCATTAACGAAGAGAAATTGCGTAAGCAAATTGAAGACAATAAGAAAAACCCGAAGCAGCCAAGCGGGTGGTCGAAGAAATTAGCTGATTTACAAAAGCAAGCTGAACAAAAAGCAAAAGCAAGGAAATAATTACAGTCAAGTTAGAACTTGAGATAAAAGTCCTTAGTCAGTTCTATATACTCGGATGTAAAAGCTCCTTTTCCATCCTTGATGGTGATGGTAGATTTCGAAAGCACTTGCTGTTGTCGGGTTAGTTGCATTAACGCTAAATAAGGAAGTTTCCCTTCTACCGCAATTACCTCCGTTAGTTTTATTGAAAACAGGTTTTGTTGTGCTGCTATTCTTTGCATTCTCTCCACATTAAAAACGGGAATTGATAAAAATGCTTTCCCATGAACCGAAAGCAGGCGACTAATTCCACTTATCAATTCCTCGTAAGTTAATGCAGTGGAGTGCTTGGCAATGTTCTTTTGTTCATTTGAAGTTTTGAAGTCGTCAATGAAATATGGAGGGTTCGAAATTATCACATCATACCTTCTTTCGATACTGTAGTTTTGTACTGAGCATTGAATCGCATTTAACCGTTGATGCCAGCTACTTCTTTCAAAATTTTCTTTCGTTTGTAAAAAAGCATCCTCGTCTAAATCAATTGCATCTATAGTTGCGGATAAGTTCTTTTGAGCCGTCATCAGAGCTATTACCCCCGTTCCTGTGCCTATATCCAGTATGGTGGTTGATTGGGCAACATCTGCCCAAGCCCCCAATAAAACGCCATCTGTGTTTACCTTCATAGCAACTTTGCTTTGCTCTACTGTAAATTGCTTAAATTGGAATGACGTATTTCCCATCGTCAAGAGTAGGAATAAGAATTGAAATATTGCTGCGAAACAATTGGACGATTTTGAAGGTTTGTCTTTATTAGCGTTTGGTAAATAATAATTTATGAGAAAAATACGATTCAGAGAAGCCCTGCGCGAAGCGATGAGTGAAGAGATGCGGAGAGACTCTTCTGTTTTTTTGATGGGAGAAGAAGTGGCGGAATACGATGGCGCTTATAAGGTAAGTCAAGGTATGCTTCAGGAGTTTGGAGCGAAACGCGTAATTGACACTCCTATTTCTGAACTTGGTTTTGCCGGGATTGGTGTAGGAGCAGCTATGAACGGAACACGTCCTATCATCGAATTTATGACCTGGAACTTTGCCATTCTTGCTTTCGACCAAATCATTAATGGTTCTGCGAAAATGCTTTCAATGAGCGCAGGTGCATTTGGCAACCCTATTGTGTTCAGAGGGCCACATGGCACTGCAGGTCAGTTAGGGGCACAACATTCACAGATGCTTACTAATATGCTGGCTTCCGTTCCCGGCTTGAAAGTTATTTCGCCTTCTAATCCTTATGATGCTAAAGGATTATTGAAGTCTGCCATTCGCGATAATGACCCGGTGATGTTTATGGAAAGTGAAATGATGTATTCGGATATGGGTGAGGTGCCCGAGGAAGAATATGTGATTGAGATTGGTAAGTGTGATATCAAGCGCGAAGGGAAGGACGTTAC
Organism: Bacteroidota bacterium; assembly: GCA_947478005.1. Classification (GTDB taxonomy): domain Bacteria; phylum Bacteroidota; class Bacteroidia; order Chitinophagales; family LD1; genus Bog-950. The sequence continues at coordinate 1,938 of CANJVG010000005.1, read as the reverse complement.
GATTGTATCCTATAACAAGATGATGAAACTGGCTTTACAGGCGGCTGAGGAATTGGAGAAAGAAAACATCAGTGCCGAGGTGATTGATTTAAGAACGATTCGTCCACTCGATATTGCGACGATTATTCAATCCGTGAAGAAGACTAACCGATTGGTAATTGTAGATGAAAGTTGGCCGTTTACTTCCATAGCATCCGAAATAACTTTTCAAGCACAGCGCTATGCTTTTGATTATCTCGATGCCCCCATTCGCAGAGTTTGTGGGGCGGATGCTTCGATGCACTATGCGCCAAACCTGGTTGATCAATATCTCCCTTCGGTAGCAAAAATTGTGACTGCCGTAAAGGAGGTAACATATGTTTCTTGAAAACAAAAAATCCTTTCGGTTGAACCGAAAGGATTTTTTTATTGCAGCAAATAATACTGTTTTACTGGACGTAGGCTTGCAATAAATGAGGACCGTTGCTTTCCTTTAATTGGCGAATGCACTTTTCCTTTATCTGGCGAACACGTTCACGTGTTAGGTTAAACCTCTCTCCTATTTCCTCCAAAGTCATCGGCTTTTGATTGTTCAGTCCGAAATAGCAACAAATAATTTCTGCTTCTCGGTCTGTTAGATTTGCTAAAGCATCATTCAATTGCTTCTCCACATTTTTCTGCATCATGACATCTTCAGGCGAAGCTGCATCCTTATCGTATAACATATCTTTCAGAGAACTGCCTCCATCCTCCTCACTTCCAAAGCGCATTTCCGTAGAAACGGTAGTGGTGTTAGAGCGAAAGTATTCATCAATCTCATCTTTGGTCATACCCAGCATCTCCATCATTTCTTCTACATCCGGCTCACGCTGATATTCCTGCTCAAAACTTTGGAATGCCTTGGTTATTTTAGTGTATGCGCCAACCTTACTAACCGGTAAGCGTATAATGCGCGATTGTTCAACAATAGCCTGCATAATAGCCTGACGAATCCACCAAACCGCATAAGAAATAAATTTGAATCCACGTGTTTCATCAAACTTATAGGTAGCCCTTATTAAGCCTAAATTCCCTTCATTTATTAAGTCGTTTAGTGGAAGACCTTTATTTTGATATTGCTTCGCTACGCTTACTACAAAACGAAGATTTGCGGTAACCATTTGTTCCAGGGCATCGCTGTCGCCCATGCGAATTCTCTTTGCCAAATCTGCTTCCTGTTCTGAGGTTAGTAATTCTGTTTTTGCTATTTCTCCTAAATACGTATCAGTAAGATTATCCCGCTGGGCTATGTTATGGGAAATTGTTAAGTGCCTCATTTATTTTCAGTTTCGTAGCATTTACGCTATTAACTATAAATTGTTACGAGTTGAAAAAGTTGAATAATAAAATCATTGCCTTTACAAGACGGAGGTTGTAGAAAACCACTATCAGTGGGCCAAAAACGACAGCTTTGAATTAATTTGCCGTACAGGATCTCGCTTAGATGTTATACAACAGAACGGATTGACTGTAACCTAAATTGCTGCATTGTGCACGCCATATTTTATAACTATAAGTCAAAAAAACATTCGACAACCTAGGCGGTAGCTAGTCTCATAGAATGAGGGCCACTCAAAAATACAATTGGTTCTTCGAATGGATATATTCGTTTGAATAAAAATTGAAAATATCAACCGAGCCTAAAATCGGATTTTTTACACTTTGTACAGTTCTACCGAAGGTTAAAACGAATTAGTTTGCCAAAAGAGAAAGTAACAGACTTATCTTTTCCTTCATCTCTTTTCTTTCCACAATAAAATCGAGAAAGCCGTTTTCCAATTGAAATTCGGAGGTTTGAAAACCTTCAGGAAGTTTCTTCTTGATTGTTTCTTCAATTACTCTCGGTCCTGCAAAACCTATCAACGCTCCTGGTTCGGCAATATTAAAATCACCTAGCATAGCAAACGAAGCTGTAACACC